>JAISWZ010000608.1 GCA_031270945.1 Clostridiales bacterium
CATTTGAGACGTACGTGAACCCGCCCTTGGCTGTGCGGTAGTTGTCGTTGTAAAAGTTGGAGTTTTGCAGGATCTCTCCGAATTCCAGATGAATCCTTGCCCCTTCAGGCTGGGTTGAATTAATTTGCAGGTAGCCCGCAAAGTTTTGCCCCATGTCAAGCACAGTCTCGCCTGCTGGGGTTTTTATTAATTCTTTTACGTTTAGCAGTTCTTTCACCTTCACAGGCATGCTCCGCCTATCTACTAAGGAACCCGGGCTCTTTTCCAAAAGCTTTGCGCTTTTTTCAGGATTCTCTTTTCCCTTCCACAAGAGCCTGTTTAGGATTTCTCCTGAATATATCCCGTCATCCTCTACGTCACTGCCCTTGTATGTCCAGGTTTCATCCGTTCCTATAACACTCTGTGATCCGTCCTTTAGATCCAGTACCAGCTCGGCAATCAGAGCAAATCTTGTTCCGTAGGATAATCCGTTAGCCTCGCCGTAGATGCCTTTGTACCAGCCATTTCCCAGAAAGACCTGAATGGTGTTGCCTTCTGATATTTGATTAGTGACGTCAAATGTTTGGATCTGCAAGGCCGTATCATAGTCATTGAGGTATGGGGTCATGAATTCCTCCCCTATCCTCTCTCCATTAATAAAGGCTTCATACAGCCCCAACCCGCATATGTAGAGCCTTGCCTTTGCAACCTCAGAGCTTGTGAAGCTTTTTTCAAAAACAGGATGAAACTCGTCTTCTTCTGCTGTCCCTATCCACTTCCCTGTCCACTCTTCTCCGGATTTGCCGGTCTCGAAGCTTGTTATTGCTGTTCCGGTTTGGTCTGTGTCATCAGTCACTTGCACTCTGGCGAAATATTGGGTTCTGGGTTTCAATTCAGCGTTTAGCGCTACGCTAGCAGTCTGATGAATGCCGGCATTTCGGGCTATGATATTCGCGAATCCCGGATCGTCAGCAAGCTCCACCGCAAAGCGCTTTAGTTCCTGCCCTGCCGCGTCAACGACGTTCCAGCTGACCTGGATATCGTCATATGAAAACCCAAGAGGGTTCTGTATTCCATTAACTTTTACTCTAGTTATCTTCACGGCTCTTGTATCCCTCGCTCTCTTAAAACCCCCAGCCGCAAAGCGGCTGGGGTTTTGGGTTTTGGTTTTGATCTTGGCTTTGATCTTTGTTTTGATCTTGGTTTTGATCTTGGTTGTTTTTACGTGCAAACGCAAAAAGGGCTCGAGACTGCGATCCGATCTTTTTTAAGTCTAAATCCAACCTAAACTCCGTTCTTGCTTGAGTCTGCGCCTCTTCACCTACTTATTCCCGTAATTCAGCATCAACTTAGCATAGAAATCTTCCATGGTAAACCGTACGTCCAGGCTGTTGTAGACCTTTATGACTCTGCTGTTGGGGTTCTGCACATAGAACATGTCCGGTGAGACTACGGGGGCGGGCCTCCATTCGTAGTTGCCGCGACGGCCTTCCTCAAGCAGGACAGTTATTGTGACCTGATCGCCTATGCCCCAGCTTTCGCCGGGCGGCCAACCTAACACGTCTCCCATTCGGTCGTTGAATTCCACCATCTGGGTGAAGAGGTATTCGCCGATATCTCCATAGGGGGCTACTCGGACTTGCAGTTCGGCTAAGCTAACTGCTATCTGTTTGAACGCGTTCTCTGGTATCTGCCACAGAGGCATGGCTGAAGAGAAAACGACGTTTGCGGCTGCGATATCCTGTATGAGGTTAAACTCAAACCCGCCAGTCGGGTAAGGGCCTCCTACTATGCAGACAGCTGTCATGCGTTCGCAGATCTCCGGCCTGGCCAGAATAGCCGAGGCCAGGTTTGTGAGGGATCCCAGGCATGCGATAAACAGGGGCCTGTCGTCATCTGTCTGTAGCGCTTCTTCTATTATGAATTCCGATCCCCAGCTTGGCTTCGGGGCTGCATTCCTCAAAAGCTCTTCTGCTCCTCCATGGGCGGCTATGACGGAGAAGTTGGGAATGATCTCATTATCAAGAGCTGTGACCGCTCCTGGAAATATCTTATGTTCGTATTCATCAGTCAACCCCATGATGTCTACGACCTTGTTGATTTCCGCCAAGCTTGCCGCCATTGTCTTTTCTTTGCCATAGATGTAGTGGTTCATCTCGAAGTGGGAGGCTATGAGCCCCTTTACAATGAATTTGTCTGTCATCAAGAAGTGGGCTACAGCAAACTGGTCATCGGCCTCGTTCTTGCAATCTGTGTCGACTATCAGGCGAATCTTTTTCTTCTCTGGCACAGCGAAGCGATAGTTTTTGTTCATGCGAACCCCCAGAAATATGCCAATTATGAGCATATCCCAAATTTCATGCAGGGCCAAGCCTTTAGGGATTTGGGGATATGCTCTTAAGTACGGGTCGTACGTGAACGACTGATTGTTAACAAGAACAAGGCTTGGACGAGCCAAATTCTCGAGCGCGTTTTTCACTCCCCGTAATTTATCTTAATCTTAGCATAGAAGTCTTCCATTGTAAACCGTGCATCAAGCCTGTTGTAGACTTTTATCGGTCTGCTGGCCGGGTTTTGAACATAAAACATTTCTGGGGAAATGATTGGGGCTGGGGTCCAGTCGTAATTGCCTCTTCTGTTTTCCTCAAGCAAGACCGTAACAGTTCCCTGATCTCCAAGCCCCCAGCTTTCTCCATGGGGCCAGGCTATGATGTCTGCCATTTTGTCATTGAAGTCCACCATCTGGGCAAACAGGTACTCTCCGATCTGGCCATAAGGGGCAACCCTGACTTGAAGCTCTGCCAGAGAGACCTCATGATTTTTGTACACATTTTCCGGAATCTGCCACAGCGGCATGGCTGAAGAGAAGACGACGTTTGCCGCTGCGATATCCTGCATGAGGTTAAACTCAAACCCGCCAGCTGGGTAAGGGCCGCCGCCGCTCCAGATGGCTGTGGCGCGATTGCAGATCTCGGGGTTTTCCAGGATCGCTGAAGCCAGGTTTGTGAGCGTACCTATGCAGACAATGTAGAGCGGCCTGTCGTCATCGCGGAGCGCTTCTTGGATGATAAACTTGGATCCTTCGCTTGGCGCTGGGCTGATCTCTCCAAAAAGTTCCTTGGGCTTGGAATGTGCGGCGTGAAAAGAGAACTGCTCTATTGGCTTGCCTTGGAGCGGAAACGGGGATCCTGGGAATATCTTGTCTTTGTAGTCTTCATGGAGACCCATAAGGCTTACGACCTTTTTGATCTCATCAAAGCTAGCCTTCATTGTATTCCCTTTGCCATAGAGAAAGTGGTTCAGCTCAAAGTGCGCCGCGACAATGCCTTCTACTATAAACTTTTGGGTCATCAGGAAGTGCGCGATCACGTACTGGTCATCAGCCTCATTCTTGCAGTCGGTATCGATTATAACCCGGATCTTCTTCTTTTCTGGAACAGTGAACCTATACTTGCTCATTTGCCGTTCCTCCTGAATTCCTTGGGGGTTACCCCTGTTATGTCCTTGAACACCTTTGTGAAGTAGGAAAAGTTGTCGATCCCGACTTTCTGGGAGATGTTGCTTATGGATTCTGAGGTGTTAAGCAGGTACTCCTTGGCCTTCTCTATTCGCTTGCGGGTGATGTAATTCAGGATTGACTCGTCTGTCTCCTTCTTGAAAAGCCTTGCCAAGTAATCTGCGTTTAGGTGGACTATCTCCGCCAGCGTCTCTCGGGTCATGCATTCATCCAGGTTGGAGCAGATATATCGCTTGATGGTTTCCACTGGAGATATGTCGGCATGGTTGTAAGTTTGGAGGGCAGAAACCTTTGCCGGATCCACAGGGGATGTTTTTACGCAAGCCAGAAAGAGCTCTGCATCCATCTTAAGCCCGCTCAGGCAGACAGGGGTGCCAAGGGTTATTGCCAAGCGAAGGTTGAGGCGTCTTGCCGCCTTGGCAACGAAGGCTTCAGCCGCAGTGACTATGGATCTTGAAGAAAAAAGATCCTTGTTTTTGATATTTTCGATTTTAACTATCGCCAGGAACAGGTTGTTTTCAGCCCGAAAAGAGGCTTCGGTTTTGAACCCCTCGCCCTTCAAGTTTTCAGCTATTGCATTTTTCACTGTCCATTCAAGCATCGCGTATGAGAAGCGGCTATCTCCAGGCATGTCTGAGATCACAATGGCTACTGGAAGAAAGGTGTCTTGGATTATGTCAATGTCCGGATCAGATTCTTCAGTTTGCGATCCCGAAAGTATGTTAAAAAAGAAGCGCTCTTTCCTGTACTTTTCAGACTTGGTCCAGTACTCGGAGTACTTCTCGTGATTTATGAAGCTTAGCGCCTTGCGTTCCTCAGCCAAGGCGGTTCTTATCATTTTGCCTAGCTCTTCATAGTTCACGGGCTTGAGCGCATAGCCAAGGCAGTTGTACTTGATGGCTTCTGTGGCGTAGCGGAACTCTGCGTAGCTGGTGAGGAGAAGAACCGAGCAAATGTGGTTCTCTTGCCTGATCCATTTCAAAAGCTCAAACCCGTCTTCCTTTGGCATCTCTATGTCGCTTACCAGGACATGAACCTGGATGTCCGAGAAGATTTTCTTTGCCTTGCTTACGCTTTGCGCGACATATACGTTCTCTATCCCTAGCGCTTCCCATTGCAGGCTCTGTCGAAGCGCTTCCAGCACGTACTTGTCGTCATCTACCAAGAGTATGTTCATAGCTTCACCTGATATGGGAACCTGAAGCTTGTACCTGCCCCTCCGTCGGGGCGGTTGTAGTAGCTTATGGAAAACCCGTCACCAAACGCCGCCTTCATTCTGGCGGCGGCGTTCATCAATCCGATTTTGCTCGTTCCTTCGCTTATGTCGCAACCACTTTTGAGCTTTTCCAGGATGCTGGCGTTATAGCCGTCTCCGTTGTCCTCGACTGTGATCTCGATCTCTTTGCCGTTTAGAACGCCCTTTACCCAGATATGAACGTCATCATCTCCGTCTCCAGTTGACTGGGTGTACTTCAATGAATTCTCCACGTATGTCTGGATTATCAAAGGCGGCAAAGCCGCATCCATAATGTTTTCAGGAATGTCTATGTCCGCGTCAAACCCGTCTCCATACCTGATCTTTTGGATCTCCAGGTACTTTCGGGCATGCTTCACCTCATCTTTAATAGTAGAAGACCCTTCTCTCGCTCTGAAGATGTACCTCAGATATTC
>JAISWZ010000612.1 GCA_031270945.1 Clostridiales bacterium
ATATTTGTGAAATTTAAAAATCGATTTACATTAAATTACATAGCATGAATTTCCAGTGTTCTTACGCCAGAATCAAATTATAAGTTTTAGCTTGAAAAGGCCGCTATTCCAATGAATAGCGGCATTTTGCCCGTAAAAATGCAGGAGAAAGCTTTAAAACCGGGCTTTGCTGAACCTAACCGGGCTAACGCAACCGGGCCAACCGTGACCCGCGCTCAGCCACCAGGTTCTTAAATTGCTCAGTAAGGGCCAAAGGCCAAAAGATGCATTTCACGCTTAATTATCATGATACGGTTTAACGCGCAAGGCTGCTCATCTCTCCAAATGTTCAGGCGCATCGAGCCGTAAAGCAATCAAAAAGAACTACACTTTTCACTCTTACCGGAAGTTTCAAGAAATCAAAAACATTACATAAGTTTTAACTTGCCCTATATCCCAGGCCTTACGAGAAATAGCCCCAAGGTAAATTTCAATTTACGTGCAGCCCCATCGCATTTGGTACAATAGGTAGGGTCGGCCGACGCGGGAAAGAAACCTCGAGCTAAATTTCAATTTACATCTCACGCTCACATTTGATACAATAGATAGCGGCCTTCGGCTTTTTAAGGTATACAGAGCCAGCGGCGTACGGCTCACGGGCGAAAACAATGTCAGGAAAGCGGGGCGGACAAACATGCTCTAAGACCATAGAATGACATATTTGGCCGGTTACCTTACATCTGTTTGCAAGCTCGAGTATAAAGCAACACAGTGAGGGCAAAATATCTGTCTCGAGAGTATTTAAAAGAATGAATTTCCATTTCTTGACCAAAGTGTTACATCTGTTTGCAAACTCGAGTAGATCATAAAATACTTTTCCCAAAGGACTGGTAATCTATTGAAAACTGCACACACCCTGTATCACGCCGACTCCAGAAACATGAGCTTCATCCCTAGCGGCGCGGCCCACCTAGTTGTCACGTCTCCTCCGTACTGGAACCTGAAGGCGTACGAAAGCGGAGAGAACCAGCTGGGAATCATCACGGACTATGACGCGTTTGTGGAAGAGCTCGCGAAGGTATGGAAAGAGTGCTACAGGATACTTGTCCCTGGAGGGCGGATCGCCATGGTTGTAGGTGATGTCTGCCTATCAAGAAGAAAAAACGGAAGACACCTGGTCATGCCATTGCATTCCGACATAGCGGTTAGCTGCAGAAACGCAGGCTTTGACAACCTTAATCCAATCCTGTGGCACAAGATCTCGAATGCCGCCTTCGAAGCCAACACAAGCGCTTCATTCCTGGGGAAGCCGTACGAGCCAAATGCCATAATCAAGAATGATGTTGAGTACATACTAATGCAGCGCAAGCCTGGAGGATACAGAAGCCCAACAGAGGAACAGAGGGAGAAGAGCAGGATAGACAAGAATGACTATGGAGAATGGTTCAGGCAGATCTGGGAGCTAGGGGGCGCGTCCACAAAAGGCCATCCAGCCCCTTTTCCTCTAGAGATTGCAACAAGGCTTATCCGTATGTTCTCGTTTTACGGGGACACAGTGCTTGATCCTTTTTGCGGAAGCGGCACGACGATGCTGGCGGCAAAGGAGTGTGATCGCAACAGCATAGGGGTTGAGGTTGAAGAAAAGTACTGCGACATGATAGGGAAGCGGTTGGGAGATGCCGTAACACGATTATGAGTTAAAGTTTCAATAGAGCCCTTGAGATTTCAAGGGCTCTTTGGCGTCTTGCTTGTTTTGTTCCAGCAGAGAGCCTAACATAAAGCGGGGCCATTTGAGACGGCATCTCAAATGGCCCAGTTGACTTTTGGCGCTATATGATGAACGCGGCTTATTCCACAAGGCATCGTCTATTAGGCTTTCGCCCGCCTTAACCGTACCGTTTGCGGCAATGCCAGGAGCTTGCGCTCTTCGGCACAATAAGCCTCGTATGACCTCGAAAATTGGTGTATGCTTTGCTGTCCGAAACACTCACGGATTATTAAAGATTATTATAGCGAAATTTTGAGAAAAATCGCGATTCAGACCGAAAAGTCTATTTGGAGCATATCTGAGTACTTTTGGGATCTGCAATCACCCATTCAGGATGAATTCATACCCAGAGCCCCTATGGATCTGGATGTCGACAATAGCCCCCACATTTTGAAGCTTGTTTCTCAGTTTTGATACAGCCCGTTGCAAAGCGGCTAGATTTCCCGCTAGCGGCATGTGCCAGATCGTTTCAAAAATCAGATCAAAGCTCAAGACTTGGCCTTCGTGAAGAACGAAGAAATGCAGCAGCGCAAACTCCTTGGGTGAGAGCAGAAGGTCAGTGTTGTGCATGAAAGCCCTGCTGGACATGATGTCAAGCGTCAACGGACCCTTAGAAACCAAAGAGCGGCTCTTCTCCGCTCTGGCTGAGCGCCTGAGCAGACTGTCTACAACAGCTGCAAACTCATCGTAGTCGTATGGCTTTGTCAGGTAGTAGTCGCCGCCATCAGAAAGCCCCTCCACCTTGTCGCGCACATCGGTTTTGCCTGTCAGGAAGAGCACTGGCACATCTGAAGTCTGGCGCATCTGGGAGCAGAACTCAAACCCGTTTCCATCAGGAAGCATGACATCTAGCACTATCAGGTCGGGCCTATGGACTGTGAGAAGGCTTCTGGCTATTCCAAGCGTTTGCGCCGTTATCACATTGCAACCGCGACGCAGGAGTTTTCGCTCGTTGAACCCCAGCACTTCCTGGTCATCTTCAACAAGCAGTATGAGCGGCGCATTGGCGGGGTTCTCTTCCATTGCAGGCCTCCTGCGTTCGGGATTGGCGAATCGTTTTCCCTGACAGAGTAGCGCGATCATGAGACAGGATACTTTCCCGCATATTATCACATATTGGCGGGGAATGTCAATGGGAAGCGCAGGCAAGTAGATATGTTCAAGATTTTTCAATATTTCGACATTTGATGACGGAAGCGGAGAGACTGGATTTCTGCATGAGCGCACGGTAGCAAGTCTTGAAAATATCTCAATATTTCGACATTTGACGTTGGAGGTGTTTGGGCGCTTCAAACCTTAACAACCCATCCCCATGGCGAAGGCCGGGAGCGCAAGCGCTCCCGGCCTTTAAGCAACTCAAACTATTCGTGTTCTCGCGTCCAGCTATCCGTTTGCAACGAACAATCCAGCGCCAGATAAAGCATCATCCACCCCGCGTGGGGAAGCCATTGCTCGGCCCAGCGCCAGTTGTCATCCACCTCAGCGGTCGGCTTGGTGATGAATTCTATGCCGTTTCCTGAAAGCCCTGCGGTTATGCCGTTGCATATCCCGCCTGGACAATTGGTGAAGTCGTAGCGGTTTTTATAAAAGTATTGGATGTTGTTGCGGCCATATCCTTCCATCATGCAGGAGTCAAAGTGGTTCAGGCCAAAAATCCAGTTGCGCTGGTTCTGCCCGAATACTTTAAGCTGGGCTATGAAGTCTGGGGAAAGAAAGGCTGAAAACTTGGAGGTGAGCCTTGCCGCTGAGGCTAGAGAAGCCAGCCTGGCGTTTTCGCCTTGCCACCAAGGAGCGGCAACTGTGTCATGAGGGAAGAAGAAACGAGGCTCGTCTGGGCTTTTGAGAAACCTGGGATAGCCAAAGGGGTTTGGAGCGGATTGAGAGAGGGAGATAAGATAGCGCATGGCGTCAGCAGCGGCGGAGACAGAGATTTCTTTTAAAGCTGGGTCAGTTTCTATCGAGGCGTATTCCAGAAGGGCTATGATAGGAAGCCCTTCGTCTGAGGGATGAAAGAACAGGGATCCTGGAGATTCAAACCACCTGCCAGGGTAAGGGTTTACGGCTGTCATGAGGGAGAGGAGAGACTTTGCCAAGGATCTGGCTTTTTCTAGGATAGAAGGATCGTTTGAGGCTTTATAGATCTCGACCGCTCCTAAGAGGGCGCACTGCCAATCGAGGATGTTCCAGGTTTGATCGTTTACATGCCGGCTGTTCTCTGAGATTAGATGATTAAAGGCCAGGAATGCGGCGTTTAGGTACTCTTTTTGAGTGAAGGCTCCCGCTTCCGGCCAGCGGGAAGCGGCGGCCAGGGTGGCGATGGCGGCACCACCTCCGGAACGAAAGCCTACCTCGTAGTTGGCGTCCTGCATGGTTTCAGGAGGCTGATCTTTTTCGAAGGGTTCTGCGTCTATCCTGCGGCCTTGGAGAGGGCTTTCGTTTAAGGATCCTCGGTCTATGGATCTAAAGAAAGAGCCTGAGGGAGCTCTCATGCGCATGAGAAAGTCTGCTCCAACAATAGCTTCATCCCGCATGCGTTCCAGGAGCATTGTTGTTATGAGATTAGGGGAATGTTCCAAGAGCTCAGCGGATCTAAAGATGAGCCAGCCGCAGATGGAGGATTGCTGGGTATTGAACAGGCTGGTGAAGCTTAGCTGGCTTAGGTGGATCCCGTAGTCGCCTGTGGCGTCACGCCATCCTCCATGAGCGTCGATTGTTCCTGGACGGGAGGGGGAAAACTTTAGGGAATGATCAGCTTTCAGGCATTCTCCGGATGATCGCTGGCCCTTGAAGTAGGAGGTTAGGGCGTTGAGGAGCCGGATGGTTTGGGTTTGATCTGCCAGCTCTATAGAAGAGAGAGGTTTAGAGTCCAGTCGGATCTCATAGGTTCCGGGTTCTGACAGTGGAGTAAAGTCAAGCTCCCAGCAGTCAGGCATGCCCCAATCATCGGGATGGCCAAGAAAGCGCGGAGAGCCTGTGAAGCAAGCGTTGCCGTTTTGATCAAAAACCGAAAATGAGGTTGGGTTATCTCCTAGGAAAAGGGCCCGCTTGAACCCGGAAACGTCATAGGGCAGATGGCTTGTCAATATCTTCATGGCTTCATCCCTTTGTGGCGCCAGCTGTCAGGCCTTTAAGCACCTGCTCCTGCGCCAGTGTGTACAAGAGCATAAGCGGAAGCATGGTAATAAAGATCGCCGCCATCATCGCTCCGTAGTCTGTGCCAAACATGTTGCTGACCATGGAGAGGATGACACATACAGGCTTCAGGGCCTGGCGGCTAAGGTAGACCATGGAGGTGAGAAGGTCATTATAGGATGCGATGAAGACCATAATGCTTACGGTAGCAAACATGGGCTTGGACAGGGGCACCGCTATCTGCCAGAAGAGAAGCGGCGCTGACGCGCCGTCCATGACTGCGGCTTCGTCTATCTCATAGGGAATGGAGCGCATGAAGCCTGTCAGAAGTATTATGGTAAAGCAAAGGTTTCCTGAGATCTGGGGAACGATGGCGGTAAGATAGGTATCCTTCATGAAGCTCAATCGGCTGACTGTAACGAAATTTGGGATGATGGTGGCAAAGCTTGGCGCCAGGAGGCAGGCGACAAGGAGAGACTCTACATACTTTGACGCTTTGCTTTCTATCCGGCTAAGAGCGAAGGAGGCCATGCCTGAGAGGAGAAGCGCTCCGAGGACGACAGATCCTGATATGATGAAGCTGTTGAGAAAGGATCGGGGCAGGCTGACATCCGGATAGGACATGAGAGTGGCGTAGTTCTTGAAGTCAAGAGATGTGGGGAGCGCCATGCTATTGCGGAGCATCTCGTTTGAGCTTTTGAAGGAGTTGATGAACACCCAGAGCAGAGGAAGCACTGTTGTAACAGCCCAGGCGAACAGGAGCGCATGGGTTGCGATGGATTTCGGGATAGAGCGCGATTGCTTGGATTTCATTGCCATCTCATCCTCTACTGGGCTTTTAGCGCCTTCCTAAGGCAAACCGTTATGAAAACCCCTATGAATATCATTAGCATGGCTATGGCACTGGCATATCCGCCATTGAAGTTTTCAAACGCCATTTTGTACATGTATGTGCTCAGGAACTGGCTGGAGTCCAGAGGGCCCCCTTTGGTGATTATAAATACCGTGTCAAAGACCCGGAAGCAGCCTGATACGACCAGGACTGTGCAGGAGACAAGGGTATCCCTAAGCATGGGGATAGTTATTTTTATGGCCTTCTGGATTGGGGTAACGCCGTCTAGCATTGCGGCCTCATATACATCAGCCGGAATCTTGCTCAATCCCGTGAGGAAAATGACGAAGTAGAAACCTACGTACTGCCAGACCACAGGGATCAAGGCCAGGAAGATGGAGGTTTTGGGAGTGATCCAGACTCTCTTCTCCTGCCCAAAGAGGGTAAGAAAGAAGTTTAGAAGACCGTACTCATACTTGTACGCCAGGGCGAACATCAAGCCGATGGCTGTGCCGGATATGACTATAGGAAAGAAGTAGACGGTTCTGTAAAACTTGAAAAGGTGGTTTACGCTATCTACAAGAATGGCCAGGAGGAGAGAAAAGCCTACCTGGAAGATCAGGGCGAAAATGATGAGAATTCCGCTATTCTTTAGGGCGATCCTGATAACTGAGTCTGCCGCCATCCGCTTATAGTTTGCGAGGCCGGCGAATGTGTAGGTGATCGAAAAGTTCTTCCATTCGGAAAAGCTATAGACTACCGTTTTAGCCAATGGCCAAAGGAGGAACACCGCTATCAGGAACATTGCGGGGGATATGAAAATGAGCCAGTAACGAGAGCTTTTAACTGCCAAGTGCATGCCTCCTTTAGAAGTGAATCAAATATAGGCGGATCAAGTATAAGCAAGTCAAATATAAGTGAATCAATTAAAAGCGAATCATATGCAACCCCATCCCCTTTGGGGATGGGGTTGCATATAGAAAATAGATCGAGTGTTAGTTCAGCGAACGAGCCTCTTCTATCACTTCCTTGCTTGTCTTCATGCCCTCAACAATGTACTGAACCCCGCCATTCATGGCTTCATAGGCTTCATGGCCTACCTGGGAGTCAAGGGTTTTGTCGATATAGGTTGCGGTATTAAGCATGACTGCAGCGCTTTTCAGGAGGTTTGACGAGCTGTCCGGAGCTTCGCAGTAGATTGCGGAGCTTCCGCCTATGGCTATGAAACGGGCCATGATTTCTGGAGAAGTAAGGTACTTCAGGAGCTTCAGGGTTTCTCCGCTGCGGGATGCGGCCGCTTTTGTCATGTACCAGCCAGAGCCGAAGCCTGAGATGGCGCTGTTGGATCCGCCTTTGCCGCCTGGGGTTGTAGGCATGGAGATGATGCGCATGTCAGGGTTTGACTGAAGGGAATCCACGCACCAGGATCCGTTTATCATCATTGCGGCTTTGCCTTCAGAGAAGAGAAGCCTTACGTCATCTTCCGAGAGGGTCATGGCGTCTTTTGGGAACGCGCCTTTGGAATGGAGTTCGGCTATTGCGTCAAGCGCTCCTGCCCAGGAATCGTCAAAGTAGTTCCTGTGGTTGGATTCGCCTACCTGAGCCATGATGAAATTTTCTACCAGGAAATAGGGGGCGGCTAGAGATGAGGCCAGGGGAGTGATTCCATTTTCGTTCAGGGCATCAAGAGAATTGATGATGTTTTCCCAGCTGGTAGGCTCCGCTAAACCCAGCTTATCGAAGAGGCCTTTGTTGTAAAAGAGCCCTTCATAAAACCCGATGTAAGGCAGGGTATACTGCTTGCCTTGGTACTGGACGCTTTGGAGAGGAGTCTGCTTGAATCCGGCGGCCCATTCCGGATCTTGGGAAAGGGCTTCCGTGAAGTCCAGGTATGAATCCTGGGCTGTGAGGGTTTCAGCATACGCGTCGCCTGTATAATAGAGCATTAGGTCAGAAGGTGAATTGGCGGCAAGATCGGCTTGCACTTTTGTTTTGAGCATGTCATTGACTCCGGCTGTTGGCTGGGATTCATCGAGAATGATTATGCCAGGGTTCGCTGTCATGTATTCCTGGATAACCTCTTTCCAGACAGGCGCCCAAGCGTCAGAGCCAGCGAAGTAGGTCACGACGCGGATTGTTTCGCCAGCTGGAGCAGGGGCAGGAGCGCTTTGAGTGTTTTCTGTTGACGCTGGCGCCGGATTGGCGGCTGGAGCTTGGCTAGCGCAGCTAGCGGCTATCAAACAGATAATGCAAAGCGCGGCAATAGACATGAAACGCTTTTTCATTGAATCCACTCCCTATATGTAATAGAAAAGCCTGATATTTGAGCCATTTGTGTTTCTGATCTTGTTCGAGAACATAGATGGCTAACATTTTACTTGTTTGCATGCTTACGCATCCAACAAGAATCTTCTGGCCATTTCGCATGCTCCGTGAGCGGCGTCCTTGTCTGGAATGAGAACCTGGGCCGCTGGGTGGTTGGCTGCGAAGAGTTGTTTAAAATGCATGAAGTGCAGGGGACTTTTGACAAGAGCGCTTCCCCAGGCACCTACTTTGAAGGGCGATCCGTTGTTGAAATTTAGCCTTGCCACGAGGGAGTCTGCCAAGGCGAATGTGCATGAAGCTGCGTCCTTAAGGATCTGGATCGCATGGGGATCGTTCTCTTCAGCGGCTGAGTCCACCTCTGCGCCTAGCCCGGGGTTTACCCATTTCATCTGCTCCATTTCCTTGCAGACGTTGATCAAGTCTTCTTCGGAGCGGATGCCAAGGATTCTTCGGATTTTTTCTGACAGTAGCGACGGGGGTTGCCTGCCGTCAAAGGTGTGGCTGACATGTTTCAAGGCTTGGCATGCTATCCAGGTGCCAGATCCGTCATCGCCAAATATGACCTGGGGCCAGCCTCCGCATCTGGCTTCCACACCCGACTGGTTTCTGCCATAGGCTACGGAGCCTGTGCCTGAGATGACAATGACGCCTATTCCTCCAGTGGCGGCTTGGTGGGCTATTACGGCGTCGTTCAGGCATTTGATCCGGCAATGGAAACCGGGCAGGGAATGGTAAAGATTATCCAGGAAATTTTGGTCAGAGGCATTATCCAGCCCGGACGCGCCGCAGACCAGGAATTCGCAATCCTCGCGCTTCCCTCCGAACTTGGATAGGCAGGCGTCTATGTTTTCTGATACACGAAGCTGAAGCTGCTCTGGCGTCAGGCGGTGATGAAGCGCTGGAGGGCCAAGGAGCCAAGCCAGATCGGTTCCGTCTAGATCCTGGGCTCTTGCCAGGAACTTTTGCCCTCCGCTGTCAATGCCCAATACGTATTTCAAAGCTCAACACCTCGATTAGCGGCCATTGTTGAATTTTGTTGCGCAAGCTTTCGTGTACGAGTCATAGACTTCGGATCCGTCGGCTATGCCTAGGATGCCTGGGATTAGCGCGGCTATGAGCTGGGCGGCCAGGACGAACTCAAAAACTTCCGTGTAGGGCTTTTGGCTTTTGCGGATGGTCAGGGCTTGGGGATCTTGGGATGGATTGCTTGAGACGGAATAGGAAAACTTGGAGTACCGCTTGTGGCAACTGGCAAGCTCCAGCATCCTATGCTTTGCGGCGGGCTTTTCAGAGATGAAGAACAGGCCTCCTAGATCTGGGGATGTCATAAGCATGGGGCCATGGAGGTATTCTTCAAATTCAAAGCCGATAGCGGGGACTTTTACTGTCTCTTGGATCTTCAGAGCCCCTTCCGCCGCCGCAAAGCCAGCGTACCCTTGGCCGACAAGGACGTACTTGCTTATCTGGGACAGATCGTTTTGGTTTCTGGCAAGCCAGGCTTCGGTGAGAGAAAGGTTTTCATATCCAAGCTCTGGGAGGGATTCGAATGCGCTGTCATATTCCTGGAGGCGGGATGGATTAAGCAAATTGAGAGATCTGGCGGCTTCCAAGGCGCTTAGGCACAATATGAGAACAGAGCTTGTGAACCCTGCCATTTTTGGCCCTATCAACTCCGGCCCACAGCCTATCAGCATGTGGCGCTTGCACCGCTTGGCGATTTCGCAGTCAGCGTCTCCCACTGCCGCTATCTGAGGGTAGGCTGAGAACAACTCCATGGCTTCCAAAGTGTTGGTTGAAGATCCTCCTTGGGACAGGAAGACAAAAAGCGGCCTTTTGCAGAAGACTAACGGTGGCCTTGATGGCGGGAAGGCGGCTGCGTCCAATCCAAGAACCTCTTCAATGAAAGGGGCGGCCGCGTTGATGGCGTTTAGGGATGTGCCGCTTCCTATCAAGAAGATCTTATCAGGTTTTTCCTCCAGGAAGGCTTGGGCAAACGGCGCTGTCAGCGATTTGCGGTTTTTTATGATATTGCTCCAAACTTCAGGCTGTGACTTCCAATACGAGTGGATGGTGCGTTCCTGCATTGCATCTATCAGCTCCTTCCGAGAT
>JAISWZ010000624.1 GCA_031270945.1 Clostridiales bacterium
CATTATACCATACTATTGTGATAAGGAAATAGAGGTTTTCAGATTGTAACATTTACTATTATTGCTATAGCTGATTCTGGGCGGGGAGGGGGGATTGCCCTTGATAAATATTGTTGCGCGCTTGGTTCCAGGACTTCTTCGAATAAAGAGATTTATGCAAAACCGCTATAAATGCGAGAAAAAAGAACTGCACTTCTTAATCGAATAAACAGCCTATCACAAGAAAAAAATAACGAAAGGGCTTTACGGAAGTTTTAGCTCGCCCGAATATTAATAAATGCAGCATAACTCTTATTACAAAGTTGTATTTCTATTATGCTTTAATATGCATTATACTAATTTCACAAACAGCGCCTTTTGTTTTGAACAAGGCTGCATGAGAGGCCGTGATAATCGTCGAAACACCGCGCACCAATATAGGCAAAATGAACGACGATTCAGAAGATATAGAAGGCAACTTTGGCAGAATAGTGAGAATGAAACTTTGTTGATACCGCTGGCGATAACATAAAAAATAATTGATTTTACGCCTTTTAGGCTTTTAAAAAAAGCAAAGTTGAGTTGGTTCTGACTTTTCATGCTCGATAGCGCTAAGATCTATTCGCTGAGGTTGCGCTCTGCTGAGGTTGCGCTCTAAGGAGGAATCAATTAAATGGTTGAAAAGAAGGACGAAATGAGGCCTCCTTTGGATATGGAGGGGCCACCCCCGCCGCCAAAGGGCATACGGAAGGTGCCGTCGGCTAAAATGCCGGAAGGCGGAGTGATAGAAGCGGATGTCGTGATTATCGGCGGCGGCGGCGCAGGGATACCAGCGGCTGTGTCAGCCTTTGAAAATGGCGCGAAATCCGTTGTTATGCTGGAGAAACGAGAACGCGCTGGCGGAAACGCGATTATGGCTCGAGGCATTTTCGGATGCGAAAGCAGCGTTTTGCGCAACGCAATGGTGTATTCAGACAAGGATGAAATATTCACAAACGCAATGAAATGGCATCATTACAGCCGCGTCAACGGCAAGCTGCTGAGAGCGTACATCAACCAGTCTGGCGATACCATAGAGTGGCTGATAAAGAGGGGCGTAGGCTTTTTTGTAGATACTACAACGCGCATGAATTACCATCAAGACCCTACATGGCATTGCGTGAAAAACGGAAACATGGCGCTGGCGATGGGCAAGCTTTTTACTGAGGCTCTCGAATTGGGGCTTCAGTTCTACGCAGATACTATCGTAACCGAGATTATTATAGAAAATGGCGCTGTTGCTGGTGTGAAGGCTGTTCATCAGGGACAGGATCTGACCGTGAAGGCAAAGGCTGTCATAGTTTCAACCGGGGGGTTCTTGGCGAACGAGGAAAAGGTAAAGCAGTACTTCCCTTATTACAGCAAGGATCGTTTCGGCGGATTTCAAGCGCCCAACATGGGCGAGGGAATCGCTTTGGCTCAAAAGGCTGGCGCGGCCTTGGAGCGGGAATGCACTTTGGTCAGGGAAGCCTGTGCCGCTTCCGACAAAGCTCCTCGCATCCTCTCAGAGTTTACGCGCGAACCCTATCTGCTTTGGGTAAACAAAAAAGGCAGGCGCTTTGTAGACGAAACCGCTGGCGCAGAACTCCAAATTTGCACCAACGCGCTTATGATGCAGCCAGATATGCGGGCATATGCGATCTTTGACGAGGGAACCCTGCACTACATGATGGACAAAGGCTTTGAGCTTTCAAAAGGCGACGATGTGCGAGGATGCGCTATTCCAACCCTTAAGGGGAAGCTTGAGGAAATCGAGAAAAAAGCTCCAGAAAGCTTGAAAATAGCTGACACTTTAGAAGAGATTGCGCAATGGATTGGATGCTTGCCAGAAGACCTTTCTGACGAGCTAGCCAAATACAACAGCTACGCTCAGAGCGGATATGACAAGGACTTCAACAAGCCCAGGCGTTATCTCGCTCCATGCCACAAAGGGCCGTTCTATGCCATTATGCATATGGCAATAGCTGTTGACACTGTCGGACCTGTGCGGATAGATCATGAAACCCGGGTGCTAGACGACAATTACAATCCGATACCAGGCTTGTACGGCGCTGGGGTAATCACAGCCGGATGGCAGTCGAATGATTACTGCGGGCAATATCTCTTTGGAAGCGCTTTGTCGTACTCCATTAACTCAGGACGAATAGCTGGAAGAAACGCGGCTGGCGGGCTAGCCTAGAATACGGCAAATTTCTGGATTGGCTATGGAAAAGGCATGCGATGCCTTTTCTAAGCCCTAAAACAAAATCTGGGATATGCTCTAAAGCCGCTTATGAGGGGAATTCATATGAGAAGCGTCATAACAGACGTAGCCATTATAGGCGCGGGAGCTGCAGGCATACCTGCAGCTATTGAAGCGGGACTGGCAGGAGCGGCAGTCGATGTGTTCGAGCAAAGCGATCACACCGGAGGCAGCTGCAACGGAGGAAACGGCGTGTTTGCCGTGGGAACCGCTATGCAAAAGGAAAAGCAGTTTACTTACACGAAAAAAGAAATTTTAAGTTATTGGATGAATTACACTCACAACATGGTAGATATAAGACTAGTAAGCGAGTTCATAAACAGATCGGCTGCAACAGTTGAGTGGCTGAAGGGATATGGCGTGGAATTCTCTGATCTTGTCGCCTATTACCCCGGCGCCATGCATGTTTGGCATTTCCGCAGGGATGGCTCCCCTTTTATTACAGATCTGCTCAAAGCGGTGAGCGACAAAGCGGGAGCAAAGTATCACCTAAACACAGCCGTAAAGAACCTGATTATCAAGGACGGCAGGTGCGTCGGATTTATAGGGGAAGACAGCGAAGGCGAGATCGAGGTTTCCGCTAAAGCGGTTATCATAGCTTCTGGCGGCGCTGGCAAACGGGCGGATTTTGTGAAAGAGCAAACCGGGTGTGAGCTGGGCAAGGATATTACGGTTTTCCCTGGCATGCTCTATGAAGATGCCGCCACCGCTCCAAAGTTGGGAATTGAGCTCGCATGGGAAGCTGGCGCCGCTCATACGAAGCTGATGATAGACTCTTTCGCCTCCATTCCTGATCCCAATTTCGGTCCTGGCGGCGTTCCCGCGCAGTTGCCATGGTTCCGCCAGCCGCAGAACATTTGCGTCAACCTTCACGGCGAGCGATTCATCAGCGAAGCAGAGATGAAAAACGGAGCGTTTATGGGCAACGCCATAGCGATACAGAAGCAAAGCACAGCGTTTATGATTTTCGACCAGGCTTTGCGAGACAAGTACGATCACACGGGAATGGACTATGTAATGGGGAACGTTCACTTCATGGACGACCTGACGCCAGATGAGTACCTGAAAATGAATTGGGACAGAGGGAACAGGGACATCATAGTCGCCGAGACGCTGGAAGAGCTGTGCGAATCGACGGGCATTGACCGAAGCCTGATCAGGACTGTTGAAGAATACAACCAGGCGATTGAGGCGCACGGAAACGATCCCATATTCCATAAAGAAAACGAATACCTGCAGCCCATTAAAGGCCCTATCTATTACTGCGCGAAATTCCGCCGCCACGCTTACGGCGTAATGGGCGGATTGCGCATTAATCATCGCGCGGAAGTAATTAGTGTAGACGGTGACGCCATACCAGGGCTATACGCCGCAGGCAACGATGCCAATGCGATTTATGGCGACACCTATCCTTTCTCGCTTTCTGGCAATACGTCCAGCTTCGCAATCAATACAGGGAGAATCGCTGGAGAGCAAGCCGCAAAGTTTGCCAAGGATTTAGAAAGTTGACAAGAAGCAGGTCCGCTCGCTGAATTGCGTTTTTTTACTCAAAGAGCATATCCCAAAATTAATTTTAGGGCTCGGAAGAGCCGCTTGCAGAATTTTGGAATATGTCCTAAATGTTCATGCATCACATCGCTATCGTTAGCAGAAGCGTCTGCCTGGCTTCATGGGCGGGCAATGATAGTTTGAGTATCGCGCATATCCCAAAATCGGAGCTTTTATAAGCTTTTTAGTATTTTGGGATATGCCCTTGTTTGCCGCTCACTCCAAAGACTTGACATAGGTAATGCCTAGATAATGATTTTTTAAGGAGGTTTCATAATGAGCAATGCGACAGCTTCACTGCCGCAAGACAAGGTCGGCGTTGTTGGAAAGCTAAGCTATTCTATTGGATTCGCGGGAAAAGACAGCATCCAGACGATCACCAACAACTTTCTATTGCCGTTCTTGATGATGGTAGCAGGGCTAAATCCCGCGTTCATCGGCACAATGATGTTGGTTGCTCGCATTTGGGATGCGATCAACGATCCGATTTTAGGGACGCTGGCTGATCACACGCATTCCAAATGGGGCAAATACCGCCCGTACTTTTTGCTTTCCTCGGTCCCAATGGCCATAATCTTTGCCGCGCTCATGTTTGTCCCCAATTTTGGAGACGTGGGCAAGCAAGTCTATTATACGATCATATATGTGCTTTACGGGATGTGCTATACTGTTGTGGAAGTGCCGTATTTTGGCATGATTCCTGCAATGACCAGTGATCCCCTGGAACGCGCGTCTGTGACCGCTTGGTCTAGGATCGCTTCCCGCGTTCCCGCTATCGCGCTTCCTATTCTTGTTGGGATAATGACCGCCGCGCCTGGCGACAATCCTTCTGCGGCAGAAGCTATACAGCGCAGCGGATACTTCAATGTGGCGCTGATTTGCGGCGCACTTATTATCGTAACCTCGGTTGTATCATTTTTAGGCTGCAAAGAGAAAGCAATAGCAATGGAGCCAGCGGCAAGGAAAGCCCCAGGCTTCAGCTCATTTGTCAATATCGTGAAGAACAATAACGCGTTGCTGGTCGTTATGCTGGTGCAAATGTTCTTCGTGTTCAACACTATCCTGTGCGACATGCTAAACGTGAACTATATCACGTTTTACCTGAAATCTCCCGGCCTTATAGGCGGAGTGATCATTGCCGCAGTGGCTATCGGATGCGCCATAGGACAGCTTTTGTTCCCTATCGTGCTTGGCAAGGTCAAAACCGGAAAACGCATTATGTCTTACGGCACGGCGATATACATCGTCCTGCTTGGATTTAATTATTTGGCTGGCACAATCTCTGTTCCTCTGTTTGTCGCGGCGCTTGTTATTTGCAATGTATTTACGGGAGCTCTGCAGATCTGCGTTGTACATATGTGCTTTGAAGTTTGCGACATGGTTGAATGGAAAACTGGCGAACGCGCTGACGCAACGATTTTCGCAATAGTGTCTTTCCTTATGAAGCTGGCGGCGGGCTTTGCGGCGACTCTAGCCGGATGGGGGCTGGCGCTTGCAGGTTTCACTGGCGGCATGGGCCCGTGGTTTGGTGAAGTGACTCCGCAAATGGAAAACGCGTTAGCGGTTATTCGTTTCGCGATTCCAGCTGGTCTCGCTTTTGTAGCGGTGATTCTAGCGTTCCTGTACCCGCTTGGAGCAGATAAAACCGAGCAGATCAGCCGTGAATTGCGTGAAAGGCGTCTCGCGCAGTCATAGGATAAGAAGCTTTGATATCCAAAAATTTCTAAAGTTGCTAGAGAAACGTCTCTCACTTTAACCTAGAGCTTTTCCAAGCCAATAGAGTTTTCAAGCCGTTGCCCGCCTTAAGCAAAGGCGGGCAAAATTTTGTCAAAGGAGTCATGATCAATGGAATACAAAAGCCTGCTTTCTCCTATAGTGATTCGCGGGAATGTCCTAAAGAACCGCATGGAATCGGCAAACTCCCTGCCGCATTTCTTGCAGGGGCCGGAGTCGTTCCCAGCGGATTCTGTCATAACGCATTACGCAAACCGCGCTAAAAGCGGAGCAGCCATTGTCACTTGCATGGGCATCAACAACTTCAGCAGAGGCGCTGGCATGCCAATGGAGATGGATGCCGCTCACTTCCCGGACTTTGACCTTTACGAGCCAGCAAGCCAAAACTATTTGCTGCAGCTTGCCGACGCGATTCACTTTTACGGTTCAATCGCCTGCATGGGCTTCTTTATCCCGCCTCATGGCGGTTATCCTCTTTTGAAGCCGCAAGGGGGAATAGAGGTTATAAAAATAGACAACCCCATGGGGCCGTTCCCAGGATCAACGCCAGAGCAGATTTCAGAGTTTTACGACCACTGCAAAGAGGTCATCGCGAGCTACGATGAAGAGGTGCTTGAACGCATTGCCGAAAGCTATGGCCAGCAGTGCCGGATACTAAAAGGGCTTGGCTTCGACATGGTGTCAATCCATTTGTGCTACAGAGGCCAGCTTCCAACCAAGTTCCTGTCGCCTATGACAAACGCCAGAACCGATAAATTTGGCGGAATCCTAGAGAACCGCGCCCGCTTCCCGCTTATGATCCTCAAGAGAATCCGCGAGGAGGTCGGCCCCAATTTCATCATAGAGCTCCTGTTCTCGGGCGAAGAGACAAATGGCGGGTACACTGCGCAAGACGCGATAGACTTTTTGAAAATGGCGGAACCCTATGTGGACATTGTACAGGTTCGCGCCGCTGAAGCAGATCCCAATCACCCAACAGGCTTTACCCTGGAAGAGACCCCGTTCTTGAAGCTGGCGGCAAGAATCAAAGAAAGTGGCGTGAAAATGCTGGTAGCCAGTGTTGGCGGGTGGCAGAAGCCTGAAACAGCAGAGACGGCTCTTTCCGAAGGCAAAATAGACATAGTGTCAATGGCCCGCGCGTGGGTGTCAAATCCCAATTACGGAAATCTGGTTTATGACGGTCGCGCTGATGATATCGTTCCATGTCTGCGATGCAACAAATGCCATGGTCGAGGACCGAACGATCCGTATGTCAGCGTATGCTCAGTCAACCCCCTAATAGGCATTGAGCATCGGCTAAGCCATTTGCTGACTCCTCTGGGCGCGAAAAAGAAAGTCGCGGTTATCGGCGGAGGCCCCGCTGGGATGAAGGCTGCTATTTGCGCATATGATCGCGGACATGAAGTAACTCTCTTTGAGGCAACGGATGCTCTAGGAGGCACTATCAAACACGCGGACTGCATAGACTTCAAATGGCCGCTCAAGAACTTCAAGGACTATTTGATTCGCCAGGTTGAAAAGCGCGATATCGAAGTAAGGCTCAACATCACAGCAACCCCTGAGCAGCTGAAAGGGCAGGAATTTGACGAAGTGGTGGCAGCTCTTGGAGCAACCCCGATAAAGCCTCCTATTCCAGGCATTGATAATAAGAATGTCTTTTTTGCGACGGAAGCGATAATAAACCAGGC
>JAISWZ010000644.1 GCA_031270945.1 Clostridiales bacterium
GTAGAGATCGAAAGACAGATGCTGCCTCATCTAGGCCTTGACATAGACCAGAGCAAGATCGTGCCATTGCAAAGCGCGGCAATGCAGATCGCAGAGTCAAACCCAGGCGACAAATGGCTCTTGTCCTACGCCAAGCCCGGCCCTGTTGACGAGTTCAGGATAGTGATAAACCAGGCTTGGGTTGGAGCGTATTCCTCAGGAACTGAGATGGCTTCCGCTCTTGACGCAGCCCTATACCAGAAGTAGGCCTGATCGGAGGCAAGCATGGGTTCCCTTAAGTTTCAAAAACGAGTTGTCCTGTTTATGCTCCCCTGTCTGGCTGTCTACTTTGTCTTCTTCATATTTCCGTTTCTCCAGACCGCCGCATACAGCCTGACCGACTGGGATGGCCTGACGTCATTTAGCTTTGTCGGCCTTTCAAACTTCTCTAAGGTCTTTTCTGACGTCATTTACAGGCAGGCCATCGGAAGGATATTCATCTGGGCCCTCCTTTCGATACTCCTAAAAGTCGGAACAGCCCTTCTCCTGGCCTACGTCCTAAGAAAGCCCGCGCGAGGCGCGGGCTTCACTAAGGCCGCTCTCTTTCTTCCCTACATCATTTCTTCTTCGGCCATGTGCCTGATATTCACAGTCATGTATGACGGAGACGCAGGGCTTGTCAATTCATTTCTCAGAGCGATAGGCCTGGGCTCTCTCGCTAGGTATTGGCTCAGCGACTCTTCTACCGCATTCTTCGCTGTCATCATGATCCCAATATATCAAGCCGTAGGATACTTCTTTGTCATCCTCTACGCTGGCATGAAAGACATCCCAGAGGACCTGTTTGAAGCGGGGAAGATAGACGGCACAAACCCGCTTTCTGAATTCGCAAGGATAACCC
The DNA here is from genome assembly GCA_031270945.1 of Clostridiales bacterium. Taxonomy (GTDB): domain Bacteria; phylum Bacillota; class Clostridia; order Lachnospirales; family WQUN01; genus JAISWZ01. Next base: position 881 of record JAISWZ010000644.1, read on the forward strand.
TGCCGTCCATCTGGCCCACTCTTGTGGTCTGCATCACTCTCGCCATAAACGGAGCGTTCCAGGATTTCGACTATATCTTCATCATGACCTATGGCGGGCCAGGCCATGCTTCTGAGGTTCCTGCTACCTATATGTACAAGGAGTTCTTTGACCACCACGCGTTCGGCTACGGCAGCGCCGCCGCCGTCATCCTTTTCGCCATAACCCTGATCTCGACTTCCATCACAAGAAAAGGGCTCGGGGCAGCATTCAGAACGGAGTGAGACCGTGGCAAAACTTACTTTCCCAAAGATCGGGCGGATGCTTGTCCTGCTCACGGCCTCAGTCGCGTCTATGCTCCCCATCTACTGGACTCTGGTCAACTCTTTCAGGTCAAACACGCAGATCATGAACAGCTTCAGGCTTTTCCCAGAAAATTTGGACTTCAAGAACTACGCTTCCATCTTCGCCGTCTCCAGCCTTCCGACCTACTTCCTGAATTCCTGCATAACTACCGGCTCAGCCATGATACTTGTAGGCGCACTTGCCCTGACCTGCTCCTTCGCCCTCTCCACCTACAAATTTAAGTTCGCAAAGCTCATTCACCTGATTATCGTAGCTGGCATCTTCATTCCCAGCACCACAACCATGGGCATGACCTATAAGCTCTTGCAAACCCTGAACCTCCTTGGCTCAAGGCCAGGCATCATACTTCTCTATACCTCTGGCAGGATGGCCCTATCTATTTTCCTCCTGACCGCCTACATGAAGTCCATCCCTGATGCCATAAAGGAAGCCGCCCTTATGGATGGATGCGGGCCCTGGCGAATGCTCGTCTCAATCGTAGCCCCGCTTTCTCGAAACGGGCTCCTGGTCGTCATGATCCTCACCTTCATCGGCGTCTGGAATGACTACATTTGGTCAATGATCCTTCTCCCCTCTTCCTCCAAGCGCACCCTCACAGTAGGGCTGGCCTTCTTCCGAGGAGAGTTCTTCACAGACAATGGACAGCTCTCCGCTTGCGTCATAGTAGGGCTTGTTCCGATACTCATAGGCTACCTGTTCCTGCAGGACAAGATCATAAACGGCATAGCCTCATCAGCCGTCAAAGGATAAGCCTCAAACCCAAACCCAGCCCCCAGGGAAAACCCCTGGGGGCATTTTTTACAAAAAAAGACCGCATTTAATGTTAGCAAACACGCGTGTACACGTCAAAACGATACATGTGATTATTTGCCCTTGTCACTGGTGCGGAGCGAAAAGATCTTTACTCTTCGCTCCGCTCATACTCTTCGCTCCGCTCATATAAATCTAGACGATGTTTTTCGCCAACGGACGCGAATTTCCTTGGCCGCCCGCTCCTGGGCCTGTCCTCCAGCCCTGTTATGCCTTCCGCGTTGTACCTGTTGATCGCATTGTATATGGTCTTAAAGCTCATGCACACAAGTTTGGCTGCGTCCCTTACCGAAGCGCCTTTCATTACCTCAAGCAAGGCCAATGCCTTGAGCACTATGCCCTTGTCATTGGTCTCGTGCATCAACTGCTTGAGCTCCTGGACTTTCTCGGGAGTTTCTTCTAAAATGGGCATGAATCCACCTCTATTGTCTAAGCGCATATTGGGGTATGCACTGAAATATTGAGTGCATATGCCAAAATTCCGTAATGGTGTCATAAAAGTCCTGGCGAATGCTTCAACTAGTTTGCTCGGGCTTCTGCGAGCAAACACCCGGACTTTTCTGGCACCTCGGATACAATTTTGGGATATGCTCTGAAAGCGAAAAGCGCGCTTCTTTTTTACTTGACGCCATAGCGGATTATACCATGCTATTTAAGCAAAGTAAACATTTTTTTGCAAGTTTTTATCATTATCAAATTCAGATTTTGCCAATTTTTCTTTTTTCTTGAATTCAATTGCCATACTGATGGACTTCTTGTTACTATTTGCCATCTCCAGCTTACTCGATTCTACGCGCAAAAAAGCCCCTCAGTCAAACCCGAGAGGCTTTGCATTTATTTTTTAAAACGCATACGCCTTGACGCACACTGGCGCGGGAATGGCATATTCAGAAACCTTGGACAGCGCCCCGGTCTCTTGGTCTATCCCAAAAACAACCAGGTTGTCTGACTTCTGGTTGGCGACTATCAGGAAATGGCTGGTCGTGTCAATGGTGAAGCTCCTGGGCCATGAGCCGCCGCAATCATAGTGTCCTGCTAGGGTTAGCAGTCCGCTTTCCTGGTCGATGGAGAAGCAGACGATAGTCTCTTCTCCACGGTTTGACCCATACAGGAACCTTCCATCGCTGGTGACATGAATGTCTGCGGCGTCATTGTAGCCTGTGGTTTCTTTTCCTGAAATGGTCTGGAGAAGCTTCAGGCCGTCTCCAGCCGCGTAGACCGAGATTGAAGAATCCAGCTCGTGTATTACGTACAAAAACTTTCCGTCTGAAGAGAAGTCGCAGTGCCTCGGGCCGGATCCAGGAGCAGTCTTGATCGGGATCCCCGCCTCCAGCTTTCCGTCTGGCTTGATGACATAGGTCTTGATCTCGTCCAGCCCCAGATCAAACACCAGCAAGCGCTCTCCTATCGGTTCCACAACAGAAGAGTGAGCATGGGGCGATTCCTGGCGATCAGGGTTTGGCGGCGCTCCAACTCGGCTTTCATGCTTGATCAGCTGGAACCCATCGCCCAAAGACCCATCGGGGTTTATCTGGCGAGAGGAAAAGCTTCCAAACGAGTAGTTCGAGATGTAAGCCCATTCATCCTTCTTGTCAATGAAGACATGGCAAGGACCGGAATCGCCAGTGGACTTCTGCCCGATGAATTTCAGGGAAAGATCTGGGTTGATCTCAAAGGCGCTGACAGCGCCAGTCTTCTCTCCGTTGAACTCGCCGACTTCATTGACCGCGTACAAATGCGTTTGGGCCGAATTCAAGGCAAAGTACGACGGATCGGCGACATCTTTTGCCACGTTAAGCAGTTTCAACCCGCCTGACGCCGTATCCAGCTCCAGGCAGTAAATGCCCAGGCCATGCGCGTTCGGGTTCTCTTGTCCCAGGGGCCCGGTATATGTTCCTACGTACACAATCGCTCGATCTGCCATGTTGCCATCCTTCCTGGTTTAACAGCAGTTGTGTAAAAAGCTGAAAAGAGTCAAGCGTTTGTTTAACAGCAGTTGCATTACAAAGCATCGGAAAGCGTCAAGCTCCGCTTGACGCTTTCCCTGTTCCCTACATTATTCCCGTTTTGCGAGCTTTTTAGAAAAGGGGTACTGAAATCGGGTTAGGCTAAACCCGAACTTCCAGATCTTAGTGTCAGCAACCCCCTAATCCTGCTCAGTCGTCATCTTCAAGGTCGTACTGAAATGTCCTTACAGAGACCTTTGGATCGCCGTCTTCGTCGTATTCCTCGTCGTCGTCGTATTCCTCGTCTTTGCCGAAATCATCGTCGTCAAACTCTTCGTCTTCGTCATCATCTTCGTCGTCTTCGTCGTCCATGTCCATGTACAATGGGCTTGACCCGAATTGCTCTGTGAGCGTTCCCAGGATCTCGGCGTAGGTGTCTTCGCCTTCCAGGAAGGTCTCAAGCATGTCCCTGCATCTCGGGTCTTCCGCGAATGGCACCATCATCCTAAGGATGTCGCCAACGGTATCCGGGTAGTACGGGAAGCTGGTGTCATCGAAGAGGTCAAGGATGTTCTCGAAAATATCGTACTTTGCCGGGTCGTCTTCCTTCAGCACTTCCAGCACAGTGTCTATATTGTCAACAGCGTCATTCACTATTTCGAACATTTCATCTTTTTCCATGTGCTCAAGGATTTCCATCATAGCTCTTATGACTATCACTGAAAGCGAGACTGCGCCTGAAAGGTCCCGGATATTGACTTGGTGCAGTATTGACGCCGAGGCGTCGATTATCGGCTTTACGTCGTTGTACTTCGCGCGTTCCATTCTGCCGATGTGAGCGCGGGCTCTATCCATCATCCGCTGGGCTGACTCTACAGCGTCGCCTTTCTCAGAATAGCGCATAACCAGCTCTTCGCGCACTTTGTAGTCTCTCGAAGCCAAGTCGGCCAAGCACTTGACAAGCTCACGCTTGTCCAGGGTTTTGAGCAAATCCTCAATAGACATTTTAATCCTCGCTTTTTCTTGCGCCAAGCTGCGCTTGGCGCTCCATGGAAACCTCAGTTGCTGCGCCCTTGGGCGCAGGGAGCATCCCTAATAATTTTTGGGATATGCTTTTAATCCGAAAAAAGTATAACAGATTGTCGCGCTCAAGTAAATATGTTTTTTGCTCTTGTTTTTAGCAATTTGAGAGTTGTCTGGAAGGGAAACATAGCCCTGGATCCTGTCTAGTTGGTACTTTCTTGGTCAAGCCTCCCTTTTTTTGCTTCTGGAACAGCAGCATTCGCCAGCATATTAAGCTATTTTTGGCCAAGTTCCTTAAATGTTCGACTCAATAATTCCAATAAATTGGCACAGTAAAGTAAGGTGCGAGGTTTTTTCTGAAGAAATTTAAATCTAGCAATTACTAGATTTGCAATTAAATGCATTTGACAAGCGAGAGCCCGACGCCAGATTACAAATCCATTGCATTTGCTACCATCCATTGCTACAGCTTGCCCAACTGGAGTATAATGCAGTTCTGGCAACTGCCAGAATATATCCCATATCCTGCCTGGGCTCGCCTAGGCCAACGAGGTGCCTTATGCATTACGCGGACTACAAGACCATCCTATCTGCCCAGAACGGTTTCAACCTCTACAGAGGATGCACTCATGGATGCATCTATTGCGACAGCAGAAGCGAATGCTACCAGATGGACCATGACTTCGAGGACATCGAGGTCAAGCGCAATGCTGTCTCAATCCTGGACGCCCAGCTGAAGAAGAAGCGCACCCCTTGCATGGTAGGAACAGGCGCCATGAGCGACCCGTACATCCCGCTAGAGGAAGAGCTGAATGTCACAAGGCAGTGCCTGGAGCTGATCGCAAACTACGGCTTCGGCTTGACCATCCAGTCAAAGTCGGCCAGGATTTTGCGCGATCTGGACTTGTTCAAGGAGATCAACAAAAAGACGAAGTGCGTGGTTCAGCTGACCGTAACGACTTTCAACGATGACCTGTCCCGCATTTTGGAGCCAAACGTATCTACGACATCAGAGAGGCTTGATGTTTTTGACGCTTTGAGGGAAGAGAGGATACCTACCGTTGCCTGGCTTTCGCCTATACTTCCCTTTATCAACGACACCGAGGAAAACCTTCGATTGATTCTCAAGCGTCTGTTTAGGGCAAATGTCAGGGGGATCATTTGCTTTGGCTTTGGGGTTACCATGAGAGACGGAAACCGGGAGTACTTCTTCAATCAGCTAGAAGCCAACTTCCCTGGCTTGAAGGAGAAGTACATCAAGACCTACGGGAACCTGTACAACTGCATCAGCCCCTACAGCGCCCAGCTAGAGGACATATTTATCAGGGAATGCCGCAAGCAGGGGGTCATGTGCACTCCTGTCGAGACTTTCTCCTATCTCCGGAAGTTTGAGAAAAAGAGCAACCAGCAGCTTTCGTTTTATGGGCTGGATTAGGATTGGGTTGGATCAGGATTGGCCTGGATTAGCAATAGCTGAAAATCAGGATTAGGGCTTTATCCTGAAAGACTTGGGGCCAAAACAAGGCTTAGTTGTTCCAATAACGGAATGAATAGCGGAAACAAGAGGAAAACTGCTTTGATCGAATCTCAATTGCTTGAAACAAGGGAAAACCCATTTGACTAAGCCGCTAAAGGCTTCAAACAAGCCAATCTTTATTTCAAAGCCTCAAAACCTAGAACACCAGCTTATTTTCCAAAAACCTCAGCACGTAGATCGTACTGTCTATCTCCATATTCCTGTCTCTCCAAGAATCAGACAAAACAAGAAACTCCAGCTTTTTCGGGCATATCCAGAGT
>JAISWZ010000412.1 GCA_031270945.1 Clostridiales bacterium
AAAACAAAAAAAAAAAAACCAAAAAAACAAAAAAAACAAAAAAACCAAAAAACCAAAAAACAAAAAAACAAAAACCAAAAAACAAAAAAACAAAAACCCGAAAACCCAAACCCGCAAAATCAATACCCGCCGTCGATCTGGATCACCTGCCCTGTGATGTAAGACGCCTTATCCGAGGCCAAAAACAGGGTAAGCTCTGCGACATCGCTAGGCATTCCAAACCGCCCCAGCGGAATTTCTGAGATGAAGCTCTCTTTCTCTCCAGCGGAGAGCCTGCTGTTCATGGAAGTGTCAATTGCGCCGCAAGCCATGGCGTTTACGCGGATCCCGCACGGGCCAAGCTCCTTTGCCAGAGACTTCGTGAATGAGTCAAGCCCGCCTTTTGTCGCTGCGTATACGGCCTCGCAGGAAGCTCCAGATTGCCCCCAGATAGACGAGACATTTATTATGCTCCCGCGCTTTCTGGAGACGAAGCCAGGGATGGCCAAATGGGAGCAGTTCATGGCGGATATTAGGTTTGAATTTAGCGTTCTTTGCCAGTCAGCGGGGGACGTGTCCTGGAACAGCCCGAAAAGCTCGACTCCGGCGTTGTTCACCAGCAAATCGAGCGGCCCCAGGTTTGCTTCTGTTTCTTTGAAAAGGTACTGTGCGTCAGAGTAAATGGATACATCCGCCTTTATGCCTATGAGCTTGACCCCAGGAATGTCATTCCTTAAGGTTTCCATGGCGTCAAACAGCTCTTTTCCGTCCTTTGAGCAGTTCATGGCGATAGAATAGCCGTTTAGCGCCAGCATCCTGGCAATGGCCAAGCCTATTCCCCTGGATGAACCTGTGATTATGGCAACGTTGCCATTCATGAAAACACCTCTTTGCTGGGAATTACGCATGTAAGTTAGTTGGAATTAATCGAAAGCGCTAGCAAAATACATAATAAATGCAAGGAGCGAAAAGCGTCAGCTTTTCGCTCCAAGTTGGGTGCAGCATTTTTCGGATCCCTTGTTTGAGGCATTCGATATTTTGAGATTCATAAGCTTTTTAGAACAAATAAAACTGCTTTACGCCACAGGCGCGGGCAGCGGTGACAGCACGATATTAGACACCATTTCAGGTATCTTTTGGGCTTCGGGCAGGGTAAGCCCGGCTGTCTCAATGGCTGGGTGGATAGTGACATAAATGTCAGCCTTCTTGATCCAATAGTTGTTTCCTTCGCAAGCCCGGTAGGTGCCTTCTATCGTGACGGGCACTATAGGCACCTTTGCCCTGATTGGAAGCTTGAAGCTACCGCCCTTCAATGGCTGGGGCGCTTTTCCCCTGCTTCTTGTCCCCTCAGGGAAAATGACCATGCTGTGCCCTGTCTTTAGAAGCTCGATGCCTTTCATGATAGCTTCCGCAGATTTCCTTATGTCATTTCTGTCGATGAAGATGCACTTAAGCTCTTTCATCCACTGGGCGATAATGGGTATCTTGAGAAGTTCCACCTTTGATATGAATCCCTTGGAATACGGCAAATACCCCACGAAAACGCCAACATCAAAAAAGCTCTGGTGGTTGGCGACATAGCACACTGGGCCAGTCTTAGGTATATTCTCCAAGCCGGTTATATGAAACTTGGAGCCTGACCACTTGATTTGGCTCAAAACGAACTTTCGCGCTGCGTCGTTTGCAAGCTCGTCATAACGCTCTTCAGTGAGCTTGGATCTGCGGGATCTGAGCAACAGCAATCGTGGAAACATGAGAATTGCAGACAAGACCAGATGAACATAGAACAAGAGTGATCTCATGCGCTTGCGCCGCCTTGGCTTTCGTAGGCAGGGACGCCCAAATCCGCGCCGCGTACGCCAAAGGCAGCTCCTCCTCTCGTGGCGATTGGGCATATGCCAAAATCTTTGAAAAGGCGGGAGAAAGCCTTGATAATGCTTTGTTTCAGGCTTTTCCAAGCCATTAATTTAATTTTGGGATATGTCTTTATACCTTTACTCTACAACAAAACAGAGATTAATGCAAGATGAATAAGAAGAGCTGAAATTTGTCGCAAAAAGCCAAAACTAAGCGAAAATCGCGAGTTTGAAAGAGCAAGATTGAATAGCGAAGTATTGGTTTAAAGCATTGAGAACGAAAGTCGGCGCTCGTTCAGGTCGAGCAAGATTTAAAGCTTTAACAGGCGAATAATGCCAATTTGTTGAGCGGGTTTCTAAGATCCACCATGGAATTTAACAATTTTTGCGCTTTTCGCATAGTTATAACGCTCACGGTACTTTTGCCCTTGCGATAGCTGAAAACGGGATCCGCATGGCACTTGTGTTCCCTGCATCCAGCGCTTGGGATTTGATAAATCAGGAGAATGGTTGTATAATGAATGGTGCTTTAAATTTTGCGAGATGTGACTCGATTTGCCAAATTTAGATTTTGTATAAAGAAAGAAGAGCATCTAAAAGAGCGTCGGCTGGCAATCGTGGGCAGAGGCTGAATTCGGATTTGATAAGTGATTAAAGTGATTAAAGTGAGTTTTGCATAACAGAAATGCAAAAAAAGCCTGGCAAGCGCCAGGCGCGAAACGCAAAGGGCTGAGCCCAATGGCCAAAGAAGGCGTTTTTCAAACAAGGCATTTTTCAAGCAAGGCGATCAAATGATTCGCATGGCAAAGCGATCAGCTTTCGCCAAAGTCAAGTGAGCGGGTTTAGACAAGCGCGGTTGTCCCTGAGTGGAGCAAAAATTTCGGGAAAACGTTGGAGTTTTCCCGGAAACGGCAGAGCCGCAAAAGAATTCTTAAAAGCGTTACGCAAGGCCCGGCCGCATGGGTCTTGCGAATCGCCTATATCACCACAAGCTTGCGCTTGCGCTTCTGGATCTTGCTTTGTCAAGCGCTGTCTGCGCAGCGTCAAGAAGGATTTGGCTTGTAATCGGGTAGTCCACAGACGGCTCAAGCTTTGTGGTCTGGTATTCCACTATGTCCCTTGACAGCGTCTCCATGACGGGCTGGAACAGAGGGTAGAAAACTTCCTGGGTCTCGGCCAGGTTGGTCATGGTCACGGAAAGGATCTCCTGATCTGACACTGTGACGCTGATCTCCACTGGAGCGTTGTGAAGGATGATCTCAGCGGAGTATGTGCCGGGCATGTAGGCTGCCCCTACGGGCGCTTGCGGGGCGCTGCTGGTTCTTGGGACAAAGAGGTAAATCAGCAGCAGTATAAGCACCAGCCCCAACACGGCGAAAACGATGGTCTTGATGACGTCCTTCAGCTGGAGTACGAAAATTTTGGTTCCGCTCACTTGAAAAAGCCTCCTTTGCCAAAGCCGGGGCGTGCGTTGCATCGCTGTCGGCTAGGCTGCTCTTTAATATGATATTAGGTTTTGCTTTGAAATATGTATATTTGAAAGCCTGAGTTTTATTCATGCTTTTTTGCTTTTACGACTAGGAACGCGCGGCTTGGCTAAACTTGATAGCTCTAAAAAAAGGGCGCGTTGCCTGGCTTTAAAAGTTTGTATTTAGGGCGTCCCGGATAAATTTTCTGGGAATGCCCAACAAGGGGATGATTGCTTGAGCCTCAGATACATAATAGGGCTTCCCGGCACGGGGAAATCGGCCATATGCCTGGACGAGATCCTGGAGCTGGACAGATTGGGAGGGCCTCCGCTTTACTATATAGTTCCTGAGCAGTACTCCATGCAGGCGGAAAAGAGCATGGTTGAAAAATCAGGAACGCTGTCTGCCGTCAAGGCCCAGGTGCTGAGCTTTCAGCGTCTTGCCTTCCATTTGTTCGCCAAGACCGGGCGGCCTAAAGGTGCGTTCTTGGACGAAACCGGCAAGTGCATGCTCATACGGCGGATCGTGATGGAGACAAGAGCTCGCTTGGTTTACTACGGGAAGTCCGCCGACAAGCAAGGGTTCGTTGACGAGCTTTCAAAGCTTATCACGGAGTTCCACCAATGCGGCGTGACCATCGAGGACCTTGAGGGAACCAAGAAGCTGGACGCCTCTGAAAGCTTGAGGGCAAAGCTTGAAGACCTCAGGCTAATATATGAAAGATATCTCGCGATCATGCGCGACCGCTACTTCTCAATGGATCAGACTCTTGACTTCATCCCCGACAAGATCGAGGGGGGAGAGTTCTTTAACAACGCGTATGTCTTCATAGACGGCTTTCACGGCTTCACCATGCAGGAGCGCAGGATACTTGAGCAGATGATGGCAAAAGCGGCCAGGATTACGGTAACGGCCACAGTGGACCAGTCGGGCGTGTCATTTCCGGGCATATTGGCGACCGACTTTTTCTACGAGACAAAGGTGACCATGAACAGGCTGACGCATATGGCCACGAAGCTTGGCGTTCCAATCGAAGAGCCATTATATCTGTCCGTGCCTCACAGGTTTGCCCAGATGAACTTCTTCATAAAGAATTACTGGGTCAGGAAGGTTCAGTACACTGTAATGCAGCCCTACAGCTCCGACAACGCCCAGGGGTTCCGGGTGTTCACTTCCAGGGATTCAGAAGAGGAAGCGACAGCGGCGGCTGAGATAGTCACGGATCTTTGCAAGCTTCACGGGATGCGATACAGGGACATAGCGATACTGTGCACTGACCTTGAAAACACGGAAAGGCTTTTGAAAAGGGTTTTTGAGTCTTTTGAGATCCCGCTGTTTGTTGACACCAAGACAGACATTATGAGCCATCCCTTGGTTGAGTGCATAAGAGCCGCAGTAGACGTGGCCTCAAAGCACTGGACCTATGACAGCGTCTTTCGCTTTCTCAGAACCGACATGGCTGGCATTTCCCGAGATGATGTTGACTTGTTGGAGAATTACGTACTGGCTTACGGGGTTAGAGGCAGGCAATGGCAGCAGGAAGAATGGGCCAAAGGCGAAAGGCTAGGGGACATACTGCGGATCAAGGCGCAGGTGCAAGACGCGCTGGCGCCATTTGTCCAAGGCCCCTCCAGGAAAGACACGGTTAGAGGCTTCGCCGACAAGATCTTTGCCATGCTTGATGGAATAAAGGCGACAGAGATCTTAGGGCTTAAGATCCAAGACATGGCTGACAAAGGCAGAAACGAGGAAGCCAGAAGGCACAGCCAGATCTGGGGCAAAGTCTGCGCCGTGTTTGACAAAATGGTAGAAATCTTGGGAGATGAGATCGTCTCCGTCGCAGAGTTCGCCAAGATCCTGGATTCAGGGCTTGCCACGGCAAACATGGGGGTCATCCCTCCTTCCGTAGATCAAGTGGTTGTAGGCGAGCTGGCCAGATCCAGGATGCCTGACGTAAAAGTGATGATCGTCCTTGGAGCCAATGACGGCTTGATGCCCAAGCCTCCACAGGAGCACGGATTCTTCAACGACAATGAGCGCATCTACCTGAACGCCCAGGGCATAGAGCTTGCCCCTGACAGCAGGAGAAAGATAGGGGAAGACAACTTTCTGCTTTACAGCGGCTTGACCAAGCCCAGGAAGATGTTGATCCTCTCGTCAATCCAGCTCAGCGGGTCAAAGTCCATGCGCCCGGCTTCGTCTTTGGTGAAGATAATAAGAATGTTCACGAAGATGCAGGTAGAGACGATAGACACCGATCATTCCATAACCCTGGCGCTGCCTATGGCGGCCAAAATGGGATCCTTGATAAAGCAGCACCTTTCAGGCGAGGATCTGGAAGCGGATCTTTTGGACACCTATTCAGTCTTGAGGCAAAACCCCAGCACAGCCGAAATCTTGGACAGGCTTGAGGAATTCATATCTGAGTCCGGCAAGCAAAAGTTCATAAGCGAGGAAGCGGCGTCCAGGCTATACGGGAACAAGCTGGCAACAACAGTGTCAAGGCTTGAAAAGTACGCCGAATGCCCCTTTGGCTACTATCTTACCTACAACCTTAAGGCAAAAGAGAGAAAAACCCATACGGTCACAGCTCTTGACACAGGAAACCTGTTCCACGTGGTGCTGGAGAAGTTCTCGGAAAACCTGGAGTCTGAGGGCACCAACTGGAGAGAGGTTGACAGGGATACCACAAGCCGGATGGTTGACGAACTAGTAGACGAAATGGCCCCTGACTTTGGCGCCAACGTCTTCTCAAGCAAAGCCAGGCTTATCTACATGCTTGGCAGGATCAAGAGGATCTGCAAGCGATCCATCTGGGCGCTGTCTGAGCATATTAAGAAAGGGACTTTTGAGCCCCTTGGCGTTGAGGTCGCGTTTAAGCCCGACACGCCTCTCAATTCAATAGAGATCGCTCTTAACGGCGAAAAGCGGCTTTCTCTTACAGGCCGAATAGACAGGATAGACCTGATGGACGCTGAGGGCAATCGGTACGTGAAGATCATTGACTACAAGTCAGGAAGCAAGAAGTTCAACCTGGATGACGTCTACTTCGGAACCCAGCTTCAGCTCATGGTCTACCTTTCCGCCTTCATTAAGAACGCGAAAGAGTATTTCGGCGACAACGCCCAAATGGAAACCTACCCTGGCGGCGTTTTTTACTTCAACATAAATGACCCCATTGTTCCCTTTGACAATGACGACAAGTCAGACCCTGAAGCCATGGAAGCCCTTGAAAAGCTGATTCTCAAGACTTTCAAAATGTCAGGCCTTGTCCTTGGAGAGTCAGACGTAATACTTGGCATGGATCAAGACATCGCGGGAGAGTCCGCCGTTATCCCTGTCAGCGTCAAAACCAGCGGCGACCTTGGCGCCAGATCTTCAGTCACTTCATATGAAGGTTTTCAAGAGCTCCAGGAAGTGGTTGAAAAGAGGACGGCAGAGATAGGGAATGCCATCCTGACAGGAAACATTGACGCCAAGCCCTTCAAAAAGGGCGAGGAGACAGCCTGCGATTACTGCCTGTACAGCGCGGTTTGCGGCCTGGAGATAAGCGAGAGGCCGAACAAGTACAATATAGTAAAGAGCGCGAAGGCGCTGGATGCCGTTTCTATAGAATAAAGATTTAGGTTTGGGATAGCAAGAGTCATAGAAAGGCTGAAAAGCCAAGAGTTGTGTAAAGGCTAAAAACCAAGAGCTATAGAAAGGCTGAAAACCAAGAGCTATAGAAAGACTGAAAAGCCAAGAGCTATAGTAAGACTGAAAAACCAAGATCAAAACATCAACTCAAGAGCCCGGCGGAGCCGGGCTCTTTGCTTTTGCCTTGGGTTTGGGGTTTAAGAGCAACTTATAAACACGTTTCAATAATTGAGCGACATTTTCCAGCATAATTTTGCGAAGTTTGCACACCTGCAATCAAATTTGATATTTGCAAAAATCAGCAAGAGGAATCAAAATCCAGAAGGGACGAAAATCTATAAAAGGCCGCCAATTCAAGGTTTTGAGGGCATATCGTCGGTCGCGAAAGGAAGCATTTCTCATTAAGTTTTGAAAAGCGAGCTCCGATATATCTATTGCAAGGCGAAAGACACACATAACCTTGCGATAAAAGTTCAGCAAATTGATTGCTTTAGGCATCAATTGCCAGTAAATTATCCGCAATACTAGTCGATATACTAGTTGCACGGATGAAAAAGCAAGCAGGAGGTTGAACAATTCGCTCCAAACAGGGCTAAAAAGTATCGGTTGACATAAAATTTACTATATATTGCTTGTTAAGTCAAGTTCAACTCAGCCGATATAACTATTGCAAAGCCCAACAATGACTCAGCGCCCAGGAAACTGGAGCGGGAGGTGTCGACATGCTTCAGCGCATGCAGACATGCAATAGAAGGGAGACGAGCAATGTGACTGGCGCCAAACTACTAGCCAAACTACTAGCGGCAATGAGGGCGGCGTTTCTAGGCATATGCCTATCCCTTTCCCCGCTGGCTCTCACTGAGGCTTTGGCAGACACAAAAGAGCAAGAGCACAACATGTCCTATACGCTGACCTTTGAAACGGACGGCCTGGGACGGCAAGAAACGTTTGTTATGAAAAACGACAGCGCAGCAACAGGAGCTCTGTCGCAATGGTTCAACTATCACTTTTTGACAGACCCCTCTGGCCGAAACGTGGCTAACAGTAGCTCTTACACGGGCTTCGGCTTCAACTTGGAAGCGCTGTACCCCAGCTCGGACTTTAAAAGCGAGAGCTTGGACGCGAGGCGGCTGGTTGGAAAAGTGGTAAATGTAGAAATCAAGAATCGAACAGGGAGAGAAACGCCAATAGGCGCAATGCCTATTGTGAAAGCTGTAAGCCCGGATTCAGCTTGGGCTGAGGGCAAAGCCCTTGACAACAGGCCGCCGGACGAATTCTCGAATGAGCCTATAGGGCCCAGGCTTGGCGAAGGCACAAACTTGGCTGATGTGCTTTACCTTACGGTAGTCATCAACAAGATAAACAACGAGAGCAAAAACATCGTTGTTGCCGA
>JAISWZ010000720.1 GCA_031270945.1 Clostridiales bacterium
GCCAACCTCAAATCAGAAACCGCAATCAATTTAGCAAGCACGCGTGTAAATTATGTATTTGAGCTTAAGCAGGGATCCGCAAGCCTTGCCTACAGTCCCTGCTACACCGCCATATCATCCTTCGGAAAAACAATTTCCATTTCCGTTCCATGCTCTGCGCCATTATCTGAGCCATTTTCCGAGCCATTTTCTAAGCCATTTTCTAAGCCATTATATAAAGACGCTTTCACCCTTATATCCAGCCCCAGCTTATGGCACAGCTTTTTGCACAAGTATAGGCCAAGGCCGGTGGATCTGCCGAACTCCCTGCCGTTCTCGCCTGTGAACCCCTTTTCGAAAACCCTGTCGATGTCCTTTTCTGGTATTCCTATGCCGTCATCCTTGATCACCAGAGAAGAATATCCGCTTTTTTCCATCCCTATAAACTCCAGCTTTTTGCTCCCGTACTTCACGCTGTTTCCTATAAGCTGAGAGATGATGAAAACCATCCATTTCGTGTCAGCAAAGACGTCTGAATCCAGGTTTTCAGTTGAGATGGAGACGCTCCTGGAGATGAGAAACCTGGCGTTGGCTTTTACCGCGGCGCCAACCATGGCTGAAAGCTTCACCCGCCTGATGGACCAGTCCTTTTCAACTATGCTGCTTCTGGCATAGAAAAGGGCCTGGTTGACATATCCGTCTATCTTGTCAACTTCATCTTCCAGCGCTTCATCCATTGCATTCCCTGCCATGAGCTTAGCCGCCGCTATGGGGGTTTTCACCTCATGAACCCAAAGCTCGATGTACTCGCGGTATTCCACTGTCGCATTCTTGTACTTGGCTATCTCGTCATTCATTGATCCGGCGGCGGCGGCGATTGTGTCAAAGAGGATCTGCCCTTCCAGAAAGTCAGGGCGCTCAATCACCTCGCAAAGAAGGTGCCGCTTGTCCAGCTGTTCCAACGAAGACTCAAGCTCATCATAAAATCTCCTCTTTTGAATGAACTCAGGGAAAATGCTGATCACTGCGCCTATGATGACTATGCTGGGAATAAAAAGGGCGAAATACAAGCCCGCTCCGAAAGAGGACAGCATCACCGCGCAAAAGGCGGCGGCTAACGTGTTCAGGATTAAAAAAAGAGACTTTTCCTTGAGAAACAAAGATAGCTTCATAGCTGCCCCTCTCTTATATTAATAGCGAGTATCCCATCCCTCTTTTTGTCTTTAGCGCTTCTCCCGCTCCAATGGCTTGAAGCTTTTTTCTCAAGCGGTTCACGTTGACCGCCAAAGTGTTGTCATCAACAAATGAGTCTGTCTGCCACAGCGCGTTCATCATGTTGTCCCTGGACACTATGGTCCCGTTGCTTTCAAGCAGTATTTGAAGGATCCTCATCTCGTTTTTCGTAAGCTCAACAGTCTCGGATCCCATGGAAGCCTCGCTTTTGCCTAGATCCAGCTGAAGCGCTCCCATTCTTAGGATCCTGGCGCCATCGGTTTCATAAGCCCGGCTTAGCAAGGCTGAGATCTTTGCCAGCAATATCTGGGGGTTGTAAGGCTTGGCCACAAAATGATCAGCCCCCAGGTTCAGGCTCATGAGCTCATCCATCTCGCTGTCCCTGCTTGTCACCATTATAATCGGGATCTTCGACTGCTCCCTGAGCTTTCTGCAGATCTGGAAACCGTCAAAATAAGGGAGGTTGATGTCCAGCAGCACCAAGTGCGGCCTTTCCTCAAGAGCTGTCTCAACTACCCTGCTGAAATCCTCAGCCGCCCTGGCTTCGTAGCCGTACCGCTCAAGCAGGGCTTGAAGCTCTTTTCTTATAGCCTTGTCGTCTTCTACAATCATTACGCTGTAAGCCACGCTATCGCCTCCGGCTTGTGTGTTTTGGGGCATGACACCAGGGAATGCGCCAAGGCGCATTCCCTGGGAACGCTTTTATTCTTGATCGAAAAGCGCATTTCTTTTTACTCTAAAAGCATATCCCAAAATTAATTTTAGGGCTTGGAAAAGCCACACGTTAAAGCATCGCATGCCTTTTCCGGCGCCTCTTGAGGAATTTTGGGATATGCTCTACATACTGGCAGGTTCGCGGTCGCCAGTATATGTAACGCTAGCTCTTCTTGCGCGTTCCTGCCAGCGTCATCTTGGTGCGAAGCCAAAACGCTATCTGGGAGTAAACTTCGTCTTTGTTCAGCTCGTTAAGCATTTCGTGCCTGCCTGGCCCGTAGAGCTTCATTTCAACGTCTTTGCAGCCTGCGTCAACGAGCTGCCTCATGACCAGCAAAACGCCCTTCCCGTAGGTTCCAACGGGATCCTCGCTTCCTGAGATCAAAAGAATGGGAAGGCTTTTGGGTGTCTTGTCGGCGCACTCCTTTTTGTTGCTTTGCTGGATCATCTCAAAGAGATCCACGTAGCCGCGGTTGGTGAAGATGAACTGGGCCTTGGGGTTGCCGTTGAAGACGCGGACTTTCTCTTCGTCTCTCGTCAGCCATTCAGACCCTGTGACAACTGGCTTGAACTTGTCGTTGTAGCCTATGGAGGAAAGGGTGTTTACCAATTTCGCGGGCGCCTTTGGGATCCTTGACGCCAAGAGCCTGGCAAGGGCAAGTCCTGCCGAGAGCGTTCCCGGAGTTGAGGCTGTGCCTGAGAATATGGCCCCGGCCAGCTCGCTTCCGTGTCTGGACACGTAGATCCTGGCAAGAAACGACCCCATGCTGTGGCCCATCAAAAACACAGGCAGCCCAGGGTGCTCGCTTGCTACTATCTTCGTGAGGGAACGCATGTCCTCAACCATGTTTGACCATCCGTCTTTTTCGCCGAAGTATCCTCTCATTTCATGCACAGAGCTTCCGTGCCCGGTGTGGTCGTTCATTGCGACAATGAACCCTTCTGAAACCATGAACTCCGCGAACTCTTGGTATCTCTCTACGTATTCCCTCATTCCGTGCGCCAGCTGGAAAATCGCGACAGCGTCTTCCGTGCGATCAGGGGCCCAAACCTTGGCATTGATATCGTGCCCGCCTCTTGTAGCCGGGTACTTAATCGCCTTTGTCAACATAATCCCGCCTCCCGCCAGAAGCCCGGCTTTCCGGGCCCCTTGTTCAGGCTGGCGCGCCAAGCCCTATGGAGTCAGCCACTTCTCGCATGCCCAAAATGGTTTCATCCACAAGGAACTTGAGATCCACGCCAAGCCACTGCGCCCCTCTCTCAATCACTCGCCTGTCAACCCCGGCGGCGAAATTGGGGGACTTGTACTTTTTCATAAGAGACTTGTACTCCAGATCCATTACGCTCTTGGATGGCCTCATGATCGCTGCCGCGTTCACCAGGCCTGTCAGCTCGTCAATGGCGTAAAGGACTTTCTCCATCCTGTGCGTTGGCTCAACGTCTGAGCAGATGCCGTAGCCATGCGAGCAAACGCCATGGATATACTCTTCGTCAACGCCTTCAGCCGCCAAGATCTCTGCCGCTTTTTTGCAATGCTCATCAGGGTGCCGCTCATAGTCTATGTCATGGAGCAAGCCAATTGTGCCCCATTTTTCCACGTCTTCTCCGCTTTCCCTCGCAAATCTCCGCATTACTCCCTCAACAGCCAATGCATGCTTTATCAAAGCCGGGCTTTCATTGTATTTTTTCAACAGCGTGAACGCTTCTTCCCTGCTGGGTTTCATTTGCTTCCTCCTGCTAATTAAGGCCTCTCCAAAGTTATTTTTT
>JAISWZ010000044.1 GCA_031270945.1 Clostridiales bacterium
AGAAGATGCTTAAATCCCCTGGAATGCTGTTTGCCGTAGTCATTTCTATCCTGGTTGAGATCGTAGCGATGATAAACATGACGTTCTGGCAGGTCATAGCCAACAAGAGGATAGGGATACCTGACATCATGCTTCCCATATTTCCAATGATTAGATCAGTGCTCTCGATCTTCTTCTTCTTTTTCGTCATAAGCAGGATGCAGCAGTCAAGGCTGAAGAGGCCTCTTCTGCTTTGTTTTCTTGTCTACGCTCTTGGAGAGGCGCTGCTTGTCATGGCTGGGCCCAGCCTTGCCGGCTACGCGCTCTTGGGCGCGTCACTCTTTATCGAGGCGCTGGCGGCGGCGGCGCTGGCCACTCTTCGCGAGTCCCTTGTTGCCATATACGCGGAGCAATCAGAGAGATCCCGCATACTGGCGCTGATGCAGACGGTAGTAATGCTTGTTGGCATTCCGTTTGGGTACATAGGAGGGTTCCTTTCAGACATGTCCAGGGCATATCCCTTTGTGTTAAATATATCCATTTTACTGGTTGGGGCGCTGGCAACACTCATTTTCTTCAAGAAATACGGGAGTGGAGGCGCTGAAGTGCCAGCCTGAAAGATTGATAAATATTTCTCAATCTTTTGTTGACAAACACCTGGAGTGTGCTAAAATAGGCTATAAGAGGCGTACGCGTTGAGCGATGCCCTGCCCAAGGGCTGCGCAACCCTTGGCAGGGGCCTAGGAAAGCTATAGTGATTGGCGGCGCACAGGCATTTCCTGCTTGTGCGCCTATGAAGCTATTGGCAAGGTTCATCGAGAACGTCACCGCCCAAAGGAGCGCTCTTGTCTTTGATTGGCTTGAAAGGCCCAAAAGGCTTTAAACGCTAGCTAGCAAGCGTCCAAGTCAATGGATCTGTCCAATTTTAGGGATCATAAGACAAGCTTCGCCCAGTCCAGGAGGTTTAGCCATGGCTGAGGGAAATGGCCTCGCAGGTTTCCTAAAGAGAAAGAACATATTGTTCTCCGCTAAGAGGTATGGCATTGACGCTCTAGGGGCTATGGCCCAGGGGCTTTTCGCCTCGCTTCTCATTGGGACGATCATATCGACCCTGGGAGAGCAGCTGCATTGGCAGGTTTTAATAGACATAGGAGCGTTTGCCAAGGCGGCAACCGGCCCAGCTATGGCGGCGTCTATCGGGTTGGCATTGCTGAGCCCGCCATTGGTGCTGTTTTCCCTGGTTGCTGTTGGATCGGCGGCAAACTCGCTAGGCGGAGCTGGAGGGCCGCTTGCAGTCTTCTTTGCCGCTATAGTAGCGTCCGAGCTTGGAAAGGCTGTATCAAAGGAAACCAAGATCGACATCATTGTAACGCCGGCTGTAACCATAACTGCTGGAGTTTTATTTTCCATGGCATTCGCGCCTGGGATAGGCGCGGCGGCCAGCGCTGTTGGAAGCGCTGTCATGTGGGCTACTGAGCTTCAGCCTTTCTTGATGGGCATAGCTGTAGCAGTAATAGTAGGGGTAGCGCTGACGCTTCCCATTTCTAGCGCCGCAATATGCGCCGCTTTAAGCCTGACAGGATTGGCTGGAGGCGCGGCTGTAGCTGGCTGCTGCGCCCAGATGGTTGGGTTTGCTGTAATGAGCTTCAAGGAGAATAGATGGGGCGGGCTTTTTGCCCAAGGGATAGGCACCTCCATGCTCCAAATGGGCAACATCGTGAAGAACCCAAGGATCTGGATTGCCCCTACCTTGGCCGCCGCTGTTACAGGCCCTATTGCCACCTGCATTTTCAAGCTTCAGATGAATGGAGCGGCTATCGCGTCCGGCATGGGCACTTGCGGATTTGTCGGGCAGATCGGGGTTTACACAGGCTGGATCAATGACATCAGCCAAGGCCTTAAAGCAGGGATCACTGCGTTCGACTGGATAGGGCTTGTCCTTATCTGCTTCCTGCTTCCAGCTGTTCTGACTCCGCTTTTCGCAATGCCATTGAGGAAGATAGGTTGGATCAAGCCTGGAGATCTGAAGCTTGACCTGTAATGCTTATTAAGTGCATATCCCAAAATTCCGTTAAGGCGCCGAAAAAGTCGCAGCACTGCTTTAACAGTGTTTGCTCGGGCTTCTGCGAGCAAACTTGCGTGACTTTTTCGGTGCCATGGAATTAATTTTGGGATATGCACTAAGAGCCGCTGGGGTAGATTCTGCGCTTTGCGCTTTAGTGAGAAATATCAGGAATGCATGTTTTTGTTTTCGCTTGTGAGTATCTGGCTGCCTGAGTGAAAAGTTTAATTCTTTTTACTCAGGCAACGTACGCTAAGGTCAAAAGAGGAAGTGCAAAAGGCCCTGCTGAGCAAAGCTCAGCAGGGCCTTTTGGGGATCTCGTGGGTTATGGGGAGGGCAATTTCGGGTTTCAAAATCCTTTCGGATTAACTTCTATAAAAATAAAATCTATAAGTAAAGTGCCACGCTTAACTCGATTGGGAGTAATCCAAATAATGCTGTAACCTCAGAAAAAATCTTAATACTTCAAAATCCTTTCGGATTAACGCCTATGCAAGTAACGCTACATGGGAACGTGCGTCGTTTAACTTGATTTGGAGTCTTCTTAATGGTTCAGTGCATAATTTTCTAACACTTCAAAATCCTTTCGGATTAACGCCTATGCAAGTAACGCTATAAAGGAAAGCGCGGCGTTTAACTTGATTCGTAGTCTTCTAGATAGCGCGGTAGCCCTAGAAAAAATTCTAATATTTCAAAATCCTTTCGGATTAACGCCTATGCAAGTATCGCTATAAAGGAAAGCGCGGCGTTTAACTTGATTGGGAGTCTTCCATCTGGAGCCGAAGCAAAAAGAATCTAACCCTTCAAAATCCTTTCGGATTAATTCCTATGCAAGTAACGCTATATAGGAAAGTGAGGCGCTTAACTCGATTTGGAACTTTCAAATAGAAGGGATGCCCTAAATGATAATCTAATACTTCAAAATCCTTTCGGATTAACGCCTATGCAAGTGGAAAATCGCCGATGCATTTCTAACACAACCACTTCAAACCCCTTTCGGATTAGCTCCTATGCAAGTAAAGCTATAATGGAAAGTGCGTCGCTTAACTTATTGGGAGTCTTCCGGATGGGGTAATAGCCCTAGAAAGGGTAAAGATTATAACACTTCAAAATCCTTTCGGATTAGCTCCTATGCAAGAAACGCTATAAATGAAAGCGTGGGCTTAACTTGATTGGGAGCCTTCCAGATGTTTCACCCCTTGTCTGAATTGTTTTCTAATATTTCAAAATCCTTTCGGATTAACGCCTATGCAAGTAACGCTATAAAGGAATGTGCGGCGTTTAACTTGATTGCGAGTCTTCCAAATAGCGCGGTAGCCCTAGAGAAAAATCTAATACTTCAAAATCCTTTCGGATTAACGCCTATGCAAGTAACGCTACATGGGAAAGTACGGCGCTAACTTGATCGGGAGCCTTCCAGATGTTTCACCCCTTGTCTGAATTGTTTTCTAATATTTCAAAATCCTTTCGGATTAACGCCTATGCAAGTATCGCTACATGGGAAAGTGCGGCGCTTAACTTATTGGGAGTCTTCTAGATGGCGCGATAGCCCTTGAAAAAATTCTAATATTTCAAAATCCTTTCGGATTAGAACCTGCGCAAGTAACGCTACATGGGAAAGTGTGGCGCTTAACTTATTGGGAGTCTTCCAAATAGCGCGGTAGCCCTAGAAAAAAATCTAATACTTCAAAATCCTTTCGAATTACGCCTATGCAAGTAACGCTGTAAATGAAAGTGCGGCGCTTAATTGGGAGTCTTTCAGTTCTTTCACCCATTATCTGCATAATGTTCTAATACTTCAAAAACCTTTCGGATTAGCTCCTATGCAAGAAAAGCTATAAATGAAAGCGCGGCGCTTAACTCAATTTGGAACATCTCAAATTATTCCGTATCTGCGTTTATAGGTAGCCTAAAGTCCGAGCGAAATGCGCATTTCTTCTCGCCAAAATTCAAGTAAGTTTGTGTGTTTTTTTCAAAATCCTTTCGGATTAAAGCTTCAATTTGCGCGCTATTGAGTGCGAAATCAAATGCCTTCGGATTTAAGAATAATTATGGCACATGCCCTTGAATCCGCGACTCCAAAGCGGCCATATGCATCCGGCAAATCCAAGTCGACCGCCCTTCAAGCTGTGAAAATGAAGCTTCTCAGACTTTTCTCTCACGCAGACAACAAGTGTTTTAACAATTCAAAATCCTTTCGGAACCCTATTGGAAGGGCTTAACTTGATTTGGAGTCTTCAAGCCTATTCCAGATCT
Source organism: Clostridiales bacterium (assembly GCA_031270945.1). Taxonomy (GTDB): domain Bacteria; phylum Bacillota; class Clostridia; order Lachnospirales; family WQUN01; genus JAISWZ01. The sequence goes on from JAISWZ010000044.1 coordinate 4,298, forward strand.
GAGTTTATTTGCAACCGCAAGCGAAAACGCAGCTCTTTTCGCTCTCGAAAAACTTGCAAGAAACAATCCCTTTCAGGCAAAAACTCAACGATACGGTATCAGCTTTTAAAATTCAAAATCCCAAATTAACAAGTTGATAACAGAAATTAACAAATTTCAAAATCCTTTCGGAACCCTATGGGAAAGTTGCGGATTCAAGTCTATTCAAGATCTGCGTAACCAACCGCAATCCAGAACGAAAAATGCAGTTCTTTTCGCTCTCGCAAACTTGCAGGAAACAGTCCCTTTCAGGTAATTCAGCAGGAACTCGAAGCCATCACATATTAGTTTAACAAATTCAAAATCCTTTCGGAACCCTATGGGAAAGTTGCGGCGCTTAACTTGATTTGGAGTCTTCAAGACCATTCCAGATTTGAGTTTATACGCAACCGCAAGCGAAAATGCAGTTTTTCTCGCTCTCGCAAAACTTGCAGGAAACAATCTCTTTCAGGTAATTCGGGGTGCCGCATGCTCTCTTAAACAAATTCAAAATCCTTTCGGAATCAATAGCATCTGCCAAATCCCGCAAAAGGCGCAGTATAGCGTTTGACCAATGCTCTATGACAAATCGCCAAAGGCATCAAGGACATATGAAAACTTCAGAAGCACCATTTCAAAATCCTTAGATGCAAAAACTACCCCTTTCGACGTTCACTCGTTGTTTCAAATATTTCCATTTCAAACCCTTTCGGATCTGGAAAACCGAATCGTTCACCCTTAATTGAAGGCCCGAGTTCAAAGTGCAGTTCTGCCGTTGCGCACTGAATCGCCTGAAATACAAACCATAATTCTGCATTGAAAAGCGCAGTTCTTTCCGCTCGGCGCTTCACGTGAAGAAATGAACCCTTTCGGGAATGCCGAGGCATTAACGTCGCTTGCCTCTAGCCAATTCCTAAGCGCTTTGGGGCTGTTTGGAATAGCTATTTCCACAGCCAAGCTGTAGCAATGATTATCATATCACTTCGGTTGCAAAGATGCAAGCCCCTTTTTTAAATTTCCCTGAAAACATAAATGGGCATAGGTCTTTGGGGCCAAGAGCGCCCGGTAGGGATTAGCGCAAGCAATCCATGTGCAAACGCGCCAAAGCAAGGCTTTACTCTTCAAAAAATAATGAATCTGCCGCAACAACCCTACCAAGAGCTTGGAGCAATACCAACGGCTATTGCGGCAGATTCATACATGTGACATTTCAATCTCAGCTTCTCCTTAAATTGCTATTTCGTGCATATCCCAAGCATCCGTTAAAGCGCCGAAAAATCCCTGGAGAATGCCTCAACGCCGGAATTAGAAAGCCCTGTAATTAATTTCGGGAAATGCACCTAGCACCCATTTTAAGCGCAGGCGCACTTTGCTTAGGGGTTCGATGCAAGGGCTTGCCTTTCAAGTTCTTGCTGGGCTTGAATGAATCGCGCTCTTTCAAAATTCCTCTTGTGCTGGATAGGAATTTCAGTGATTTTAAGCTCAAGCATCTTGAAATAAGTCCAAAATTGCTTCATGCCTCTTGAGATCCTGAAATTCTCCAGCTCTTCAAAGGAGGTTAGCTTTTTGTAGTGATCGTATGGCAACTGTCTGCATCTGGCCATCATCTCTTGAGTGACTTCTTTGAGTTCAACGTATTCGCGTTCGGGTTCTTCCTTTTCGGGCTCTTCGTAGAACTCGTACCCGCAATCTTCACAAACTCTGACGCCTAGCGGATAAACGGCAGAGCATTCGGGGCAAGTCTTGAGCTGGGGCGCTTTGGCCTCTTTCTTTTTCTTGCCTTCAAGCGACCATTCTCTGTCTTCGTCAGGGAAGCCATGCTCAAAGCAGTTCGTTACATGGTCTATGATTATCGCTATCTTTCCAGGCATGAACCTCATGGCTCTCATTGACTGCTGAACGTAAAGCGCCAGGCTCTTTGTCTTGCGGAGCATGATCACGCAGGAGCAATCCGGCACATCAATGCCTTCGCCAAAGAGCCCGCAGTTGCAAATCACCATTACCTCTCCTGAGCGGAACATTTCCATCGTACGCCTTCGCTCATTTAGCGGGGTATTTCCAGAGAGGGCAACAGCGCTATAACCGCGAAGCCTAAACTCTTCAGCTGTGTCCTCAGCGGCTTTGACTGTTGAGCAGAAGGCTATCGCCTTGCGCCCTTCAGCCAGCTTTTTGTATGCGCCGACAGTATCCCCGTATATTTTTTTATTTTCAAACCTCGATCCCATCTCATACTCGCCTCGGACTACCTTAATATCTGAAAGGTCAGCCAACTCTAGGGAGTAGATTCGGTACTGGGCCAGATAATTGTCTTCTATCAGCTTCTTTGTGGAAACCCCGACAATCAAGTCATCAAACACAGGCTTCATCGGTTTCCCGTCCAGACGCTGAGGCGTTGCAGTCAAGCCTAGCCTCCAGGCTTTTGGGAAGGCTTTGAAGATTTTCATATAAGACTTGCAAACGCTATGGTGGGCCTCATCGACTATGATTAGGGTCGGCGGCTCAATGGTCGCCAGGCGGTTCCCTAATGACTGCACCATTCCAATGTCGCAAAGCTCCATGTCAACTCCATAGTTTACAAACGTGTTCGTAATCTGCAGGCACAGCTCATCCCTTTGCTCGATAAACAATACCCTTTTGCCGCGAGAAGTGGTTGTTTTTGCTATATCAGCCGCCAAGACGCTTTTTCCGGCCCCGCATGGCAAAACCAGCAGCGGCGCCATTTTATGCTTTCGAAGCGAATCCTTGGCTCGATTCAAGACCTCAACCTGATAATCCCTAAGCGTTTGAAACCTCCTCCTTTTTCATCTTGAGCATCTCCGCCTTAATTTCCCCCGTGACATCTTGCACTCCCATTATCGCATAGCGGCACTCTCTGACTGCCGCGAGGCATATCTCTGTTGTTTGCTTCTTGACAAAATGTATTGCCATTCCATTTTCCTTGACGGCTTCAAGACAGATATCCGGTGTTTGGCGCCTTATGTGCTTGAGCGCGTTTCCGTTTTGCCTGACCGCTGCCAGGCAGACATCGATGGATCGAACCTTTGCGTATTCTATGGCTTCGCCCTTTTGGGTTACGGCGGACAGGCACATGTCATGGGTCTGATTTACGGCGTGCTTTAGGGCTTGGGCGTTTCTCTCCACGGCGGCCATGCAAAGATCAAGCGTCTGCTCTTTGGCATATTTTAGGGCCAAGCCGTTTTGGCAAACAGCAGCCATGCAAAGCTCAGCTGTCTGCTCTTTGACATGCTCAAGGGCCAATCCGTTTTGGCCAACGGCGGCCATGCAGAGTTCAGCTGTCTGTTCCTTGACATGCTTAAGCGCCAAGCCGCATTGGGATACAGCGGCAAGACAGATCTCTGGAGTTTGCTCTTCGACATGAAACAGCGCGTTTCCGCTATAGAGAACCGCTGTCATGCATATTTCAGGAGTTTGCTCCTTGACATGCATGAGAGCGCTATCATTCCTGGATACGGCGGCCAGGCAGATCTCTCTTGTCTGGTTCTCTACAAAGGCTATGGCGGTGCCGTTTTGGCGAACTGCCGCGAGGCAAATTTCAGGGGTCTGTTCCTTGACATGCATGAGTGCCACTCCGTCTTTCTCTACTGCGGCAAGGCAAATGGCAGGCGTCTGCTTCTTTGCCAAGGCTAGCATCCATGCATCGGTCTTAACCGCGTCTATCCAGTGCCTTTCCCTCTTTTCATCATCCCATTGCTTGTCCGCTTTTGTCAAAATGCTGACACCCTCCTCAAAGGCATCTCTGGCTTGGGTCAGAAAGCCAGGAATCCGAGCATGAAACCGCTCACTTTCAAATTCGATCCACCATGAGATAATTATACAACAAAGCGGCAGCAAAGTAAACCCTTTCTGACAAAATATTTTATAATAACATGATTGTCTTTGTTTTTTTGGACGGTTAATGACGCATCCAAACGTGCGTTATGTTTCGGATTTTGGTGCGAATCATGATTCCGTCCGAGATGGCGGGAAGAGGTTGAGCCCTTTGAGACGCGTGTCTTGGCTTATGCATTGCTTTTTTAGTTTGATATACTCGCGAGCGAAAACATCAGGATAACTCTTCGCCGTTTTCGCTTGTTAATATCAAGTTGCCTGAGTGAAAAGCGCAGTTCTTTTTACTCACTGGTATAGCATCGGCTTTTGATATTATGTTTATACCATGTAACGAACGATTGACGTCAATCTTTTCATATCAAGATTCATGCCAAAGAAACGAATGAATTAAATGACCTGCCTCGGTTTTCTGAATGCAACCAAACAAGAGCGAGCCAAGAAAGCAATGCAATCATCACATTGTTTTCTTGTCTCTCTCTTGCGTTAGCCTTTATGGGAATAGTCAAAAGCTGATTGCAGTGCCGGATATGTTTGCCGTATATAAATTCCATGGTCGATTCCACCATGGAATTTATATCTGGAAATGCGTTTCCGCACTTGCGCCGAATCATGCTCACTATCTTGCTCCCTGAATTTAGCCTTTTCTCACTTCTAGTCTTGCCCGGGATTTGCACAGTGAATGCAAAAGTTACTCAAGCCCCTGATAGCTCTCCATAAGCGCAATGTGCCGCAATGCAAATCTATGAAAAAATAAGGCCCAACTGAGCTTCGCTCAACTGGGCCTTGTTTTTTGAAATTGCCACTTCTTCAACTGCTAAAGAAAAAACACTATAGCCTAATCTCTTTCGAGATATGACCGTTGCAACTATAGCATCCATGATTTATTGTTCTAAGACTCCATGTTTGAGAACTTGCCACTTCAAACCCCTTTCAGGGAAACGCATGCCATAGTTAAACCAATAGGAACTCCTCGTTGAAAATCTTTCAATGCACTTTCCTTGGATCACTTTTATTATTTCCCATTTACGAGGCTATTAAACCTTTATGCGTCATCCGCCTGAAAATTTATGAAGAAGCCAACGATATGACTTTAGAGCCAACGGATGGCATGAATGTTAAGCACAGGAAATTGCTCCTCCCATAAACCTCGTCTGTCCGAAAGTGATGGAGCTCCGTCCGCCTACCGGTTCAAAACTGGCAGGCGTTTCTGACCGGTTTTCTTGCTGTCTCCCGCTCCTATGCCTTAATGGAGGATCTTATGGCAGAATCTTAGAAAGCGTCTCGTCGCAAAGCGCTTAGCCTGGATCAGACGCAACGCTTTCTGGAAGCAAAACCACGATCCTTGATGTATTGTAAGCGTTCATTGCCTTCTGGAGAGTCGCTTTTGTGCATATCCAAAAGCTCAGGCAAAGGCTCAGTGTAGCGCTTCCGAATGTTCACGGGCAAATCGCTTCAGTCATCAATATTTGTCTCGGGCTTCTACGAGCAGCCCGCGTGTTCAATGTAAGCATAGGCGTCTTGGGGAGCAGAGCCGCTTTAACGCAGCACAAGAAAAACAACGCGAGGAACGTGCAGACCAGCTTTTTGGATCCAAGCCCCAAGCTCAAGCCGTTTTTGCCGCCAACTTACTTGTCCTCCTTTTTCATTCTTTCCATCATTTCGGCTATCACTTCTTCTGAGGCACCACCCTTTTTGAGCGTTTCTTGGAGAATCTTTAGCCTCATGGCTTTTTCAGCGCTGTTTACCGGCTTTCGAAACGGCACTATATCTCCTTTTTCATCAACCACATAATCAGGAGAAGGGTATTTGCCTATTATGACGATCGTTAGGCACTTTTCAACTGCGTCAAACAAGCCGTCAATCTCAGAAAGAAAATCATCTTTCGCCGATTTCAGCTTTACTCTCAATGATTCAGCTCGCAAGCAGGAGTTATGCTTGCTAATGGCCGCCTTGTCAGTCTCGTCGTGCACCCTTGCAGTTTCGTCGCATATGGCGCTTACAGCCCCCACATATGAGGCATAGCAATTGATAATCTCCCTGCGGCTTGCCTCGTCCAAATTTGCGTTTGCAGTTTGTAAGAAAACTTGGATGACAACCTATTTCTACCAGCACTCAGACGTGTAATTTCTGAGAGATCTCCAGATTAAAAATTTTTTAGCAAGACTAAAAAAGCTGAAATAGCAACCTTCATTAGACCACCATTATTTTTTTGCCATCGTAATCAGGCGGCTTGATCTCTCAGATAAGAAGTCTTGCTTGACTGCAAAAAGCGAGCGGCGCTTTAACGACCTGCGAAAAGAGGCATCCTCTTCACATCAGTTCTAATACGAGTGGTCCTGTAAAGGTGTAAGGCTACCTTTCAAAAACGGATCACGTAATTGCGCAGTACACGATTGTCCGCTAAATACAGAGTCAGGCGAGACATTTTGAACCAGATATAAGAGCAGTCCACGTGAAAGCGCGTACTGCTCTTATTTGACGTGATCGCACAGCGAAAAAAACTAAGTAAAACCTTTCGCTTTCGTTAAAGACTTGATTCTTTCAGCTATATCCAGAGTAATTGTTCTCTTAGCCTCATCAGCGTGTCTCAAGGCGAACCTGCGCGATTTAGCAGGGGTTTTGATTCGTGCTTGTGTTGGCTGGCGCTTATGCGACACGAGTTTTATGAAGAAGGCTACCTGGCTTAAAATGAACTCATAAAAATGGTTTCTTATCGACTGATTAAAGGCCTTGTCCGAAACGCCTTCTTTTGTCAGGGGCAAGCGGACCTGGAAAAACAGATTTCCCTGTCTGCCATGAGCCGCTTGCCCCTTGCTATATCCTTGCCTACTCGATCTTTGCCTGCTTTGGCTTGGAGCTTGAAGACGGCGTTGCATTGCCGCTTCCAAACGCGCGTTCGGGCTTATCAAGTTCGATCTCATTTTTCCAGTTCGATCTCAATTTCCAGCTTGATGTCTTGCGGCATATTGATCCAAAGGCAGCCGATTTTCACGCCAGCGATCACTTGGCTTCTGGAGTATCTAGGCTTGCCGTTTGCGTCGACATATGGGCAAATGTACTTTTTTTCAGCCCACCCTGCAAGAACCTCTTCCATGCTGAAGCCCTCCGCTTTCATGTGCGCGTCAAGCTTTAGGTAATTGTAGTAGCACAATTGGCTGTCGTTGACTATGCGCCCAAGCGTCTCTCCATACTTGACGCTTTCGTTGGAGCCTGTGGCAAATTGGTTTATTGTTGCGGCAATGCTGTTGATCAACCAATTGTAGGCCCGCTCTTCAAAAAACGTCTTATGGCAATCTTTGCCAGTTAACTCTTCCTCCCCAAAGTAGGGGCTAAACGAGTACGAGCGCTCGCCTTCGACTCAGCCCATTTGGGAGGTGTCTGGCTTTTTTGGAATGATTAACTCGTTATGGGTAAGCAAGTCATTCAGGTAGGTAACTACCTGCTTCGAGTTTTCTGAACTTACGGCCAACCCATAGTCGGCCAATTTGACAATTTCCCGGCTGGTTTGCGCCACTTTTCTTGGAACGGATATGCTCTTCCATGTATCCCCGCAACGGAACGCTAGCTTTACCTTTTGGGTATCAGTCTGGCGGTCGACCAAAATGCACTCGATTGTCAATGGCTGCCGAAGCGCGTAAACATCTTTACCGCCTTTGCCTCTCGACTTTATCCCAAAGTTGTCTGTCTCCCACTCTCCTGTGTGGAGGGCTATGGGTTGCCCGATGAATTTTGAGAGCGGCCCGTTGTCCAGCTCTGTCCTTTCGCTGTCGGCCTGGGCTTTGAGCGAGCTCTTGTAACGCCCGTATTCTACGCCCCAAGCCTTCTTGAACCCATTGAACATCATCGGCTTGGCGCCTCTCTCAATAGCCATAGCCTTGAGCTCGTTCCATGCTATGTCTTGCTCAACCGCGTTGCTCATTTTAAAGATTGAGTAGAATACGTCCCGGCTATTCAAGAGCTCGTTCAGATCCTTTGTTGACAAGGCGAACCCTTTCCATGACGGGCAGACTTTTTCAGCGCCAGCGCCTTCTTCAACGCCGATTATGACGGGCAAAAAGGCTGTAGCGGTATCGCCAGCGCCTTCTTCAACGTCGATTATGGCAGACAGAAAGACTGCAGATGCTTGACTTTCTGCGGTATTCGGGTTATTGTTGCCTTGTGGCGCAGCGCTTGTTTCCAACGTTGAAACGCTGCCAGCGTCATCGGGGTTGCCCAAGAGCCCAAGCAAGCCTCGCCCAAGCGATTCATTTTGGGCGATACGGATTTCCTCTCCAAGCCTTATGTCGTTGCTTGGAGCGGCAATGGCCATTGGCTTGCCTTGCTCTTCAAGCTCCATGTTCCAATTGCCAAGGAGTGAATACTCTTCTTCGGAGATCGAGTATTCTTCCTGGTATTTGGAAATCCCAGTCTTGTCGAACGCGCGTTCTTTTTCCATAAGTTTTTTCCTCTCTGGGGGCGGTTATGGCACCCCCTCCACACGAGCCTACGCAGGTTATTTGGCGTCGGCCTTTATTTTCTTTATGACGCTTATGCCTAGACGCTCAGCTATTGCCCTTGATGGCATGCCTTGTTCATGCAAAGCCGTTGGGGCTTGCCCTTGCTCTCTCTGCCATTCGCCGCTCCCCCCGTGTTTTTGCACCTTACCCGGCACCCATTGGGTGCCCTTTTTTTGCAGATTATTCAAGAAGCGCCAAGCTTTCGGTCTGCTAGCTTGAAGACAGTCACTAAATCATCGGCGCATCGTCATACGCGGCCACTTCAACTCTTGGCTCTGAGCTGTACCTCTTGGCTATATGGGCCGAAACTATCTGCGAGTCATCTCCGTAAGCAACCCCGTTCAACGCGTCGCAAACGGCTTTCATGATGTTGTCTAAATCAGGCTTGAGACATGCCTTATCTCGCTCCTCTCCATTGCGGCCCGCCTAGCCTTGGCGGCGCTTGTAGGCACTTTGAACCCGGCCTTAACATTAACCCTAACTGGGGCCTTGTCAGCAAGCTTGAGGTTGCCCACTTGGCGCAAGTACTTAGTGCATATCCCAAAATTCCGTAATGGCACCGGAAAAATCCTGGCGAATGCCTCAACTAGTTTGCTCGGGCTTCTGCGAGCAAACATCCGGATTTTTCCGGTGCCTCGGATATAATTTGGGGATATGCACTTAGCTTTGACAAGCTCTTTATACCTTGCAGTCGCAGTGGGGGTAAAGGCTCTTGCCCGCCCCCAGCAACCGTGAACCTTGGGCAACCCTTGCCTACAGGCTGGCCCGCCACGGTAAACCTAAGCACCATAGGGCGGCCCCCTTAAGCCTTGTAGGCGGTGTTGAACTGCCGCATTATGGCGTCGAGCTTCTTGCTGAGCTCCTTGATTTTAGCTTCCAGGAGATCGAGCTTGGCGTTTTGCATAGGCGTTTGCACGTCAACAAGAACCTTGCCCGTCGATGTTGTCAGCGTCGGAAGCTGCCCTGTCTCGCAAAGGTGCAGGACTTCCTTGTATCCCAAGCCCAGCGCCTTTTTTGCCTTGGCTTGGCTAATGTACCGCCTTTCAGGCTTGTCTTCCTTTGGCAGCATGCCTTCCGGCTCGTATGCCGCCCCTTTTGCCTTTTCTGCAGTTACGCCCATTAAGGGCACCCCCCTTATGCCTGAGCTTCATTTACAGCCGGGCATGCGTTTTTTGGAATCTGCTTGTACATAGTGTTTGTGTCAATCTTCGTGACTACCTCCATGATGAATCCTCCTATATGGATATACTGGCGCGTTCTTTCTCGCGCAAAGTCAGTTGAACTTTTCTTCGAGTCTAGCTGGCCTGTCAACCAATTCTTTTGTCATATTACCTTGTAGTACTTGGACTTGTCCCATAAATCCTATCTAGCTAGGCTAGACCCGCGCTGTCTCTATTCTTCAAACCTGGAACTACATAAAATGAATTTGCAACATAGTATAGATAAAGTTAAATAATATCAGGAATTTGTTTGGGAACTTTCGAGTTAATACATGGTATCGCTTTGTTTATTGGATGTTTTATTGCTAAAATCACTTTAAAGCAAGCGTGCTTTTGCAAATCGATCTTAGGTTTTGCAAAAGTATAATAGCAACTATGTTCTGCAGAGGCTAATGTTCTTGCTTGCATACCTCTTGCAATCGGGCAAAAATGCCATAAACGAAATATACATAAATTTGTCTGACGGCTCATTTGGTCATCGCATGCTTCCCCGGCTTTCGCCTTGGCACGCTCGCTGTTAACTGTTCCAGCTTGCTGGCATCGGGATTGATCAGTTCAACCAAATGCCGTAAAAAAGCCTTCTGTGTCATGCCCCAGCCTGAAAGGACCGAGACTTCTCGCTCGATAACCCGTTGTTTCAGGCCAAGCATAAACGAGCTTACCCTGTGTGTCCCACGGTCGTCTATCTACTGAGCAAAGATCCTAAGCCCTTAAGCGTTCTTTGAGCCGAAGCCACGCCACCGTCGTGTTATGTCGTAATTTATTGATATCAAGCGTATCATCGGATATTTGCCTTGTCAAATTTATTTTTGCATTTGCTCAAAATATTTTTTGTCTTGGATCACCTTCCAAGATCAGCGCTCTCGAGCAAAAACATTCGCAATATTATTTATTGTTTTTTCTTCGTGATCTACCGTTTGTCCAACCGATAAGTTCAGTTGTTTTCGCTCGACTGGAAAGCTTTTTTTATCTCGTTATACGCTATCGCCGCTTATTGTTTCTTCACGCGCTCGACATGAGCAACCTGGCCTCCTCTACCCTAAGGTCAATCATTTTCTTCTTAGGCTGAACGCCCCTGTTCTTTTTTGCCGACTTCGCGCTTCTTCTTTGCCTCCGCCAAGTAGCCCCACTAACTAAAGAGCGCCGCTCAAGTACCTGACCCCCATAGGGGCTCCTTAACGCACAGTCAGTGACTCAGGCTAAGTGCATATCCCAAAATTATATCCGAGGCATCGGAAAAATCCGGGTGTTTGCTCGCAAAAGCCCGAACAAACCAGTTGAAGCATTCACCAGGATTTTTCCAGTGCCATTTCGGAACTTTGGGACATGCTCTAAGCAACGCCTACAGTAACAGACGTATTCTTTCCACTTGCTGACTACTTCGGCGTTTCCTTGGACTACCTTTTAGGCGCTGAAGATTAGCTCTGTTTGCCCAGAGTTGTTGGCGGAATTCGAAGAGTCAACGCACCTCATTGGTGTTAGAGCGCATATCCCTTGCCTTGTCTATGATTCTATTTCTTCCGGGATAATCCTCGAACCAATTTTTTGGCCGTCCATTTGCGAGGCCTTGATGCTCAGAAAAGCGTCTATTTGATTTTCTATGAGCTCACAGAACAAATCACAGTCATCAAGATCAACGGATTCATCCTTTAAGCCCTTGAGCTTTATCGTATCTTCAATTATGCTTAACATCTTCGAGTATTCAACGCGTCTCTCAGGTCTGCCGAGAAGGAAGTCTACTGATACATCAAAGTAATCAGCAATTGGCAGAAGCGAGTCTGTAAAAGGCACTGATCCATGGATTAACATGTTTTCAATAAAGTCTGGATGGTATCCTATTTCAAAAAGAACTTTGCCATAGGGTATTCCTTTTGCTTTCGACAGGGCCTTGATCCTACCAGCTATCTCTCTGGCAAAAATACTCCTTTCGTCCTCGCTGAGTCTCATATGCGTTCCGCTTGATTTAGTGTCAGTTTTTACTCGCGCTTGAGCTGACTTAGGCTTATGCGACACGACTTTCATGAAGAAGGCAACCTTGCTCAAAATGAACTTCAACAATGGGGCTTTTAAATTTGGAGTCATAGACTTTTCTGAAACGCCTTCCTTTATCAACGCTTCTTCAAAGTCAAGCAGGATATTGGCATACTCCTTGTTCCTATCGGTTCTTCCAAAAATGAAATCTGTAGATACGTTAAAGTAGTCAGCAATTCGAATAAATGCATCGGCGACGGGCATTGAGCCTCTTTTGTCCATATGCGTAAGGAGATTGCCCTGAACTCCACTGGCCACCATAGCCGCTTTCGGAGATACGCCCTTGTCTTTCGCAAGAGCCTTGAGCCTTTCTGAGACTCTCCTCACCAGAGCTTTTCTTTTGTCTACATGGCTATCATTTGCGCTTGGCCGGACTTCTGGCTCAGTTTTTAGGCTAGAATTATCCATCTCGCCATATTTCCTTACATACCGGCAAGAACAGGAGCTTAGAGCATATCCCAAAATTAAATCCGAGGTGCCAGAAAAGTTCGGGTGTTTGCTCACAGAAGCCAGGCGCGAGGCCTTGATTTTCAGAAAAGCACTCGTTTGATCTTTTATAAGCTCACGGTAGAAATCCCAGTCTTCAAGTTCAAAGGATTCGTCTGTGTAGCCTTTGCGCTTTAACAAATATTCACTTTTAGCCAACAGTCGTGAGTAGTCAACGCCTCTCTTAGGTCTGCCTAAAAGGAAGTCCACTGATACATCAAAGTAATCAGCAACTGTCAGAAGCGAGTCTGCTACAGGCACTGTTCCTTGGAGGGACATGTTTGACATAAAGCTAGGAAAGTACCCCATTTCAGCAAGAGCTCGGCTGCTGGATATTCCTTCTGCTTTCGACACTGCCTTGATCCTATCCGATATCTCTGTGGCGAGAATACTCTTTTTGTCCCCTACGGGTCTCATGCCGATTCTGCTTGATTTCGTGTAAGTTTTTACTCGCTCCTGAACTGACCGGGGCATATGCACAGTCTTAAAGAAGAATGCTACCTGATTCAAAATGAAATTCAACAGTTGATCTTTCATAGTTGCAGTCAGGGACTTGTCTGTAACGCCTAACCTTATCAGCGCTTCTTCAAAGCCAAGCAGGATATCGGAATATTCCTTGTTCCTATCGGGTCTTCCAAAAATTAAATCCGTCGTTACGTTGAAGTAGTCAGCAATCAGGACAAATGAATCAGCGGCGGGTATTGAGCCTCTTTTGGTCATGTGCGTCAGAAAATCGGGCTGAACTCCACTGGCCACCATTGCCGCCTTCGGAGATACGCCCTTGTCTTTCGCAAGAGCCTTGATCCTTTGCGCGATTTCATTCGCCAGCACTTTTCTGCTGTTTTCATGGCTATCATTTGCGCTTGGCTGGACTTCTGGCTCAGTCGTTACGTTTGAGTTATCCATTGCATTACATCTCCTTATATATGGCAGGTTCAGAGGCTTAGCTAGGGGTAGAGAGCGCTGAAAACAATGAGGGGGACGCATTGCTTTCTTGGCTCAGTCGCCTAGCTAAGCCTGTTTACACTGCATTTTAATGAACCGTAAATCTTGGATCTCTTGATAGGCGGACTTTTGAGCAACGAGTGCATATCAAGAGCAATAAAGAGCGCAAAGCTGAAAAGCGGCTGAATTACAGGCTATTTTGCGCATATCCTAAAATTCCGCAATGGTGCCGGATAGCCCGAGACAAACGCTGTTAAAACATCGCATGTCTTTTCCCTCGATAAACTTTGAGGTACGCTCTTAAAGGCTTGTCCTTACTCGATGCTTTTGTTTCTTTCAAGAAGTTCCTCGATCTCGCCCTTTGTGAACCAGTACTGAGCTCCGTTCAACTTGAGGCGCCAAACCTGTCCCCAGACGCCATCCATGTCCACGTTATGCTCACTATCGATCTCTTTGCAGTCAATCACTGCAAAGTGGCGGTTATTGTTTTCCTTTGTCTTGAATATGTTATTGGTCATCGAAGCGCACAGGCACATGTGTCGCTTGATTTTGGCTATGCCCTTATAGAGAGGATGCCTAATCGAGTCATATTTCCTTGATATGCACGAAAAACCATCATAATGTGATTCCAACCCAACCCATTCGATTAGCAGCTTTCCATGGAGTTCCCTTATTGCCTTTTTGCTGTCCACCCGATGCCTGTAATTCCCCATAAAGTAGCCCTGGTTAGAGAAGCTCTCTGGAAGCAGCTTTTCAAACCATCTGCTTTTACCTATTCCAGGAGCGCCAATCAGCACTACGAGAATATCCTGCGACGTTTGGTCATGTTCGCCGCTCGTTCCTACACAAGCCATCTGGATTAGGTTCTTTTCTATATACAGGCGCTTTGCGCTTTCGGGAATCCCTGATTTGATTGTATCGCACAGCTGGCCTATGTAATCTGTGCGCCCGTCGTATTTGAGCTCGCAAGCAGCTAGATAGTCATGCCAAGGGTTATACCTGTTTTCATCAGCTATACTTGACAGCATCTCATCCAACCTGCCCGAAGTCGCCTTGAACTTCTGGATTTGACACATCTCTTTGATGATGTCTTTGTTGTCTGGAAGTTTGCCGACCGGCTCTCCGTTTTGAAACACATCGCAAGTGCGCGATACAACGTTATACTTGACGTCACATCCGTAGTATTCCAGAATCGGCTTCAAGTTTGCTTTCACTGGCATGAGCTCGATTTTACGTACATTGACTCTTTCCATTTCTCCCTCTTCGAACAGCGCCAACTTCTTGGATTCCAAAATCTTTCCATTGGAGTACATTTTTGTGTATGTGACCATAGTGTACACTGGAGAAAACGCGCAACGCTCCATGCGCGGCTCGATCTTTACGCCCGGGGTTTCATTTACAGCCGGGCATGCGTTATCCGGAATCTGCCCGTATACATTGTTCGTGTCAATCTTTGTGACTATATCCATGATGAATCCTCCTAGGTGGATATACTGGCGCGTTCTTTCTCGCGCAAAGGCAGGTGAACTTTTCTTCGAGTCTAGCTGGCCTGTCAACCAATTCCTTTGTCATATTGCCTTGTAGTACTCGGACTTGTCCCATAAATCCTATCTAGCTAGGCAAGACCCGTGTTGCCTCTATTCTTCAAACCTGGAACTACATAAAATGAATTTGCAACATAGTATAGA
>JAISWZ010000073.1 GCA_031270945.1 Clostridiales bacterium
CCAGGCTTTTGTGGCTCTGGCACACGCAGGTGGCGGGCATTCTGGCATAATTGGCTTGCCAGAAAAAAACACTTGGGCAAACAATCAATATCGACGATATATTATGCAAATGATAAAAAAAGGAGATGATAACTAAGAATGCAATCAGAGATTGATAGATATGTCTTATATCTGAGAGACAAGAAAAAGGCGCCCAAGAACACCATGATGAGCTACGAGCGCGATTTAAAGCGCTTCCGGGACTTCCTGGACGCAAAAGGCATATACACAGTCAAGGACATAAAGCCCAGCCACGTGTCCGAGTACATGTCTTCACTCGAAAGCTCCGGCCTAGCGGCCTCATCCATTTCAAGATGCTTGGCTGCCATACGGTCGTTTTTCCGTTTCTACATCTTCATGGGGGTAATCATGACCGACCCATCAGATATGATATCTCCCCCGAAGTTAACCCGGAAGATCCCGGAGGTGATGACCCCTGAAGAAGTCGAGCTTTTGCTTGCCGCGCCCAGCGTTGACGACAAGAAAGGCTTGAGGGACAAAGCCATGCTTGAGGTTCTCTATGCCACAGGAATCCGCGTAAGCGAGCTTGTCAGCCTCAGGATCTCTGATGTCGACCTTGACACGCCCTCCATAAGGTGCTCGGCCGGCGACAGGGAGAGGGTCATCCCGCTGAAAGACAAGGCGGCCGCAGCCCTCGACAACTACCTGGACAACGCCCGGTCGCTCATGGTCAGATCCGCCTCGGAAGACATCCTTTTTGTCAACATGAGCGGAGTGTCCATGACTCGCCAGGGATTCTGGAAGATAGTGAAAGAGTACGCGAAATCCGCGAATGTGCAAGGCGACATCAGCCCGCACATCCTGCGCCACTCCTTCGCGTCTCACCTCCTGGCTGACGGCACAGACATTCAAGTGGTCAAGGATCTCCTGGGGCACATGGACATAGCGGCAACGCAAGTCTATGTTCAGAAGCAGGAAGAAGCGGCAGAGCCTGTTGCCGCCATCCAGGGAACAGTCGAGCTGCTCAAGCCGCTCCGCCTAGACCCGGATCCAGACGAAGTCTTGGCTAGAATCATGGCGCCAGACAGGATCTCATCCCTTGGCGACAGTAGCTTGGCAGAAGCCAAAGCGCCAGAGGGGTCTCTCGGCACCGAAGGCTTGGCCGAGTCCAAAGAGCCGGTTTCCCTGGAGGGCTATGCACAGGAGCAAGAGGAAGCCCCTCCTCTCTTTAGCATTCAAGTTCCCCTAGGCGAGGAAATCTCAACTCCGCTCTTCAAAGAAGTCTCAGCGCAGATCTACGGCGAAAACGCAGAGCTGACTTACGAGGCTGATGACGGAGAGCCCCTCTTCGCCGAGGTCGCCTATGACAGCGACAAGGCCAGCAACTCTTACGTCGGTGAAGAGTAAGAGCAACAAAATAACGAGCGGCAAGCCAAATTTATTTATCACACAAAAGACCCGCTGCTTCATAGGGATAATGATAAATAATTTACATATTTGAGCGCTCGTCGGTCTATCGTTAGAGCGTATCCCAAAATTTATTATACTGGCGCGGAAAAGCCCGCAAGTTTGATCCTTCGCAAGACTTCGGATTTTAGAGGCTTCAAGGCGGCTGAAGCGTTTTGCCTCTTGAATTCTTGGCGTTTGACCTTGCGTTTGTCGCTAACCTGCGCCACTTTAGAAATTTTGGGATATGCCCTTATGCACATCTAACTTTCATGATGCCACAAAGACGGCTCTTTACGAAATTTTGGCATGAGCACTTAATGCCTATCCAGCAAAAGCCGCCGCCCAAACGGGCGACGGCTTTTTGGCATTTTTGTTTTGAATTTTGGCTTAACTGAGCCTTAAGATAAATTTTGGGATATGCTCTTATCTTTAATGCTTGTTTATCGTCTCGCTTTCGCATGCCGTCTCGTTCTCGCATGCTGTCTCGCTCTTTTTGCGCCGCTCCTCTGCAAGCGTCCCCATATCCCCTCCGCTTTTTTCCAAAAAGCCTGCGAATACAGCGCTTTCGTCTATGCTGTCGCCAAGGGAGTCTCCGCTTTTGACCGCGAATATTCCGTATGTGTCCCAGCATAGCCTTTCTAGGGCGCATATGATCTCTGTTTCAGGCTCGACTACATAAAACCGCGCCCTTACAGCCTTTCTCTTGCCAAAGCGCCGCCCGTCAAAGAACCTGAAGAAGTCGCACATCATCCTGACGCGCTCAATGTCCATGTTCCTCCATAGGTAGGCCGCCACCAAGACCAGGCTTATGTTGTAGGGGAACAGGATTGTCACCGCTAGGCCAGCCGTGAACATCAGGGCTGATGTCACCTTTGACAGGGTTTTGGCTATCCGGTTCGCCCGAAGTATCCCCAGGCTGTTGCCCAGGATTATGTGGATGACCCGCCCGCCGTCCAGTGGATACGCCGGCATTATGTTAAGCAGAAGCACTGCCAGGTTCGCGGTCGCGAAATCGGGCGAGGCTTTTCTGAAACACAGCGCCAGGGCCAGCGACATAGCTGGCCCTGCTAGCGCAATCGCGATTCTGGGCCCCTGGGTGAGAGACTCCATGTCAACAATGCGGGCCTGCTCTCCCAAAGGTGTTATGCTTAGCCTCTCCACCCTTAGCCCGCACTTGAAGGCGACAGCTATATGAGCCATCTCGTGCAAGGTCACCGCTCCAAAGGCCATGAGAAACCAAATGTGCTCCCCGCTTGCGACAGCGGCAGCCGCGAAGAGGATGAACACAGGGTGCAAGCTAATCTTCAAGGCTTACCAGCCTTCCGCCTCTCTTTGAATGCTCTCCAGGATGTCCTCGTCTATCCGAAACTCTCCTGGCGCATCGCTCGTGGCCGCATTGAGCTCTTCAGTTGCCGCCGGGGCAACGGCGGGATTCTGGCTTGCCGTTTCCTCGGGCTTTGCGCTCTGCTCTGGAACAGCGCCGGATTCGGCCAACGCATCCGGTTCTTCTATTGTTGCGCCAAAAATGGCCGAAACAGAATTTTTTGCAGCAAGGACAGTCTGGGACACTTCTTGAACGCTCGTCTGCCTTTGCACGATGTCCTTGATTCCGTTCTTGATCCCGTCAGTAGCGGGCGTATCCACTAGATTTATGACAAGCACGGCGGCTAGAACGATCCCTGATATGATAAACTGTGTCACCATTCGCTCCGCCAGCTTCTTTTCCGGCACCGGCTGCTCCCTTGACACCCTTAGGCTCTCAACATAATCCGGATCCGGTTGCAACGTGCTGTACTTTGATTCTCTTACCTTTCTATAGTGAGCTCTTTCCATGAGATCCACCTCCATGGCTAGCAGGGGCTTCCAACTCTAGCTGCCCGAAGTCCGGCGACTTCGGCTAGCACTAAGCGCCCCCGCTTCGCGGTCTTGAAGAATTGCGATAGTTTTAGAATTTCGGGCTTTTCTCAAAAGGGCAAGCGCCAGAGCAAAACCCATTTATTCAATATATGCGGGCCTGGCTTGATTTAGAGCAAAGGACAAAATTAAATTTGGGGCGAAAAGTCCAGCGTTAAAGCATTCGCTTGGATTTTTTAATTTCTTCAAAGCGCTTGAATAAGGCAGGCCTTCTCCGCCTAAAATTTCCTCTAAAACAATCAAACCTTTTTGCCGGCCCTCCGTATATTTAGATACAGCGCCATGCAGAATCAAAAAGAATCAAAATCCAGCAGTAAGGCGCAAAAAGGCAACACCCCAACCCAGCCCGCAACCCGGGCTTTTCGTACGAATAAGGAGGTTTCGCCATGTTCTGGGTTTTTATGATTGTATTAGTAAGCTTGACTTTCGCCTTCTTAATGGTGCTATTGGACAACGCCCATAAGGAGCGCATGGAGCGCATCAAGCACGGTCTCCCCCCAGAAGAGCGTTCTGATCCGTTCCCAAGCCAGCAGCAAGACCAGCGCTAAGCTCTTGGCGCAACAGGCTCTTAAGACACGAAATCCGACAGGTGCCCGGCGAGGCGCAAAAGCCCAAGGCACGCAGCCTTGGGCTTGTTAAGGCGGGCAAATTAGAAAGTTTCACATTTGAGTGATCGTCTTGCAGCGAGCGCATATGCCAAACATATGTGTCGATTTTTTCTAAAAAACGCCATTATGGCCCTCAGCGCCATCCCCCCTGAGCGCCTGGGTTTCTTGAATGCAAAGCGGCTGCCGTTTTGCGTCTATACTTCACGATTACCCCTTTGCGCCTCTGTTGCGCTTGCAGCGCCGCTCTGCGGCGCTGCAGAAATTTTGCGGATACGCATGCAAATGCTTGATAGCCTCGTTGCCCTGCGAGGCACAAAGCTCAAGGCGCGAAATTGGCCTTGGGCTTTTTTGATGCGCTTTTCTTTTGGCGATCAATGGACTTTATGGAATAATGTTCTTTTTAATTCTGTTCGCGTTTTTGGTACACTAATCTTATAGCTTTAAATCTAACGAACCGCCATGGACGCTCTCCGGCGAGCGTCCATGACGCTTATCATAGCCCAGGAAGGCTGATTTTGCGGCTAATTTTGCGAATAAGGGCTAATTTTACGGATGAGGGCTGATTTCTACGGACTTTGAAGCGAGGATCAGGGGAAGGAAGGCTTTGATCAACCAAAAAGCGAAATTTATGAGAAAGATTGATGAAGCGGATTTTAAATCGCGGTGCAGCTGGCATTTTCCTTTCATTAAGGATTCTGACATATTCAAAAAGAATTACAAGGTCATCCCCGAGCTGGAAAGCGCGGAATGCCTGGTGCTAGGCACAGCTTCTGAATATGATTATGAAAGAGATGGATACGCTGACCACAGGAGCGATGTGGATCTTTTGCGCTTTCTGAACAGGCTTTTCCCAGAGCTTGAGATCGCAGTGCGTGTTCAGTTGAATAACATAATCACCTTTCATTATTCGCCAAAGGGCGTCGTAAGTCTTAATCCATGCTGCAAGTTTCCGGATGTGGATTGGATACCTAAAAGCTGGAGCAACGCAACACTGGTTCCGTACTCTAGAATGAAGGTATACGTGGTGCCGCTAGGGCAGTGGGACGCTGAGGAAACCGAAGTCTTGAACAATGTCCTGTTGGGAGACGAGCTAATCAAGGCCATGGGTTATCTTCATGCTGAAGAGCCAGTCTTGGTTGAAGATCCTTCCTCGATTAAAGCTCCAATCGTGCTTAGAGATGGCTACTTTGTTAATGATAGCGACTTTATTGAAGACAGCGATTGTGATGAAGACAGCGACGGTGAAGAGATCGATTTTTTCAAAGAAACCACTTGGAATGAAGCTACCAGCTTTATTTATGATATCATCTCGGCTAACTCCTGCGCCAGCTATCTCTTGAAAATGGTCGGCCAGTCCTACCTGGTTGAAGACCTGGATTATCTCGATTTGATACTGTCTGACTATAGAGAGCTAAAAGAGCCGTTCTACTCTTCATTCTGCAAGACCATGCTGAAGAAAAAGCATAACATTTTCTTGGAGCTAAACGTCCAATCCAACCCTGACAGCTATGGATCGTACTGTTCAAGGTATAATGGAAGCTATATGCTGTCCTCTGACGGCAAGCGCCTTATAGCGACGGCCTTGCAAAACGGAAAAAAACTTTACTCGGCCAAGCTCAAGACGATTTCCCTTCTTTATAAATATTTCACCGGAAACGAGTTCAAAGATCTGCCGCCTGCAATCCAGCACATTACAAAGCGCGAATTGCTCAGCTTTCTTCAAGCTGTTCCTTCCATGCACTGGAATGACGCCACGTGTGACGGCACTCTCAAATATGGCTATTTCGACGAATATAGCAACGCTGTGGACGAATTCGTTCTAAACATTGTAGGCAGCTATTTTTTTGATCATAGAGACGAGTTGATGCCCATTATCAAAACCGCCTCGCATGCAAAGAGCTGGCCTATGCCCTCTCGCTTTGTGCCCCAGTACGCCAGCAAAAAATTTAACGGATTGTACTTCTTCATAATTGGCCACCTTAGAGGGTACACGAATTATCAAGCCAAATGCATCATAGAGAAGCTCGGAGGCAAAGTGACATCAATTGATGTCGCAAGCTACTGCCTATATGGCGAAGACGTTAAGAGGCCTTTCTTCTTGGCTCTTCATCGCGGCATGACTCTCTTGTCATCAGAGCATTTCGAGGATATGACCATGCAGTAATGTATAAGGAAGATTCTGCATAACAACTCCCTAAAAGCCATGAAATCAAGGCTTTTACAAAAGACCGTCCTGGCTAGCAAACCTTGTGTTTAAGCCATTTACGTTTAGGACAGTGGTTGTTACGTCAGAATCAGGATAAGGAGGCATTGATTTGCAGGTAACAGGTGAGTACAACATACGGATTAAAGGCACCAGGGCTTTGCTCAAGCAAAGCGAGGAGATTTTGGCGGAACGCGTAAAGGCGCTTGAATCCCATTGGGGATATGCAGCCTATTATGAAGATCTCCCTGAAAAGTACGGCACGGCTGTAGGCGATGCCATGCCTCAGGAGCGCTCTGAGGATTATGTTCTCAGCATGAGCTTCGACGAAGATTACGCAGGGCCTTTCGCCCTGATCCTTAACGAAATAAACGCTCGCATCCCTGAGCTTGCTATCGCTGTTCTGGCCGAATACGGCTACGATGAGGGAAAAGGGAACGCCATGCACTACTCCCCTATCGGAAGCAATGAGCTGAACGCGGATGATCAATGGACAAGCGATCCTCTTCCAGAGGAAGAATGGATCCCCATGGGGTGGAGGCATCCAGGCGGAGCGCCGTACTCTCACGCAAAGATCGAGATAACGCCGCTCGGGAACTGGGGAAGGGAAGAATCCTCAACACTTCAACATGCCCTACAGGAAGACGCATTGCTCACGGCTTTGGGCTTCCAGCTAAAATGGGGATCCTCGGTCGTTTTCAATGGCGGGGGCTACTACCTAGACATAACAGGCACTTCCGACCTTGGAGAAGACATGGAGTATCTCGAATGGATTCTGTCCGGTTACATAAGCGACAGACAGCCTGCGTACTCCGCGTTCTGCAAGACCATGTTTGACAAAAGGCTTGTTTTGCACATGGAGCTGGACATCTATCACAATCCGGACTACTACTGGATATACAGCAACCACAGCAGGTGGCACTTCATGATATCCTCCACCGGTTCGCACCTCATAGCCGCGTGCACTTGGTGCGCAACCTACGAGTTTTCCAGCGACGAATTGGATCCAACCGCTTTCCTGTACAAGCAGGTCACAAGCGATAACTTCTCAGATCTGCCCGAGTCAGTTCAGTACTTGATAGAGCGGGGCTTCCGCGCTTACCTCAAAGCTAACCCCTGCCCTGAATTGGACAGCGTTGACACGTATGGCGAAGATGATGACGAAGACGAACCAAGCGGCTTGGCCAGCTATGTTCAAGCGCACAAAGACGATCTGCAAGCCCTGATCCAAAAGGCTTCCAGCATAAAAGCTCGCAAGGAGCCAAACCGCTACATTCCAGATGACTATGACAGCAGGTTTCAAGGAAAGCGCTTTTTTGTGAAAGGCATCTTCGAAGGCTACACTGAGACCAAGCTCAAAGAGATAGCGCACGCCTTTGGGGGCGCGGTAATCAGGAAGGCTTCAGGCACTGACTATTTCGTGTATGGCTCAGAAATCGGGGCCCCTTTCCTTACAGGCCGCAAGAACAATGTGCCTTTCATATCCGCAGACTACTTCGAGGACATGACAAAGTAGCAATTTCTCGCAAAAGGGCGGGCTGAAGTTCAGCCCGCCCTTTTGGGGTGTCTTGCATATTTTTCTTGACAAGCAATTGCTAATAATTGACAATGGTATTGGAGCGTTTGGCCTTTAAATCACTTTATGGCCAGCAAGGAGGTGTTTCGATGATAAAGAGGGTTCCTTTTGATTTTCGCAACAACTTCAAGGAATCTTTTGACATGCTCAGTTACATTATAGTCCGGTCCAGCTGGCATAGCTACTTGGACTTAGAAGATTACCATACTGAGCTGCTGATAAAGCTTCTTCACAGGGGCGGCATAGCTGTGTATGAAAGCCGTTATGAAAACGCAGATTCTTATTCGGATGAAGTCAGGCGCAAGGCGGATCGCTACGCTTCTATAATGCGCAAGAAAGTCGTTAGCGAGGCGATTTTGAACATGGTGAACACCTTCCCGGACCTGAAGCATGACGATAGAACTATGCTTAACGCGCCATTTTTTCCCGAGCTAAACGCCTATATGCGTTGCGACGGCATAAAGCCGGATGATCTTCTGTGCTTGCTGAAGCAGGATTATTGCAAGACGGTTTTAGTCTTTCCTTACTACGATCTTCCAGACAGCAAAGATGAATGGGCTTTATACGCCTTCATTCTTGAAATGCCGCGTGATGAGTATTTGGAGGAAATAAGGAAAGCGGACGAGGACTTTCTGAAGATCATGGGCGAGGCCTTAGAAAGAGCAACCGCCGGAGTGTTTAAAACTCCCTTATGGACGCCGAAAGATAGCGATTAGATCAAAGAATAAAAGATTGCCAGGTTGACATGCCTGCGCGGCATTCAAAAGACCAAGAAAGGGCGGCCTCTGGCCGCCCTTTCTTCGTCTCGATGTCTTTAATTCAGGCATTCTGGATCTCATTAAGAGCGCTAACTTTATTGGGGTGTTATGCTTTTGGATCAAAAACGTGATATCAAACGCGGTCGATTGCGATTTAGAATTTCGTTAGCAGGAGCGGCCCGACTGGCTTCTGAGGCGGGCACCGATAAGAGAATTCCGCATTTGGCGTTCGTCAGTACAGTTCGCGTCGCGCTTTTCTTGGGGTTAAATTGCAGTATGCTTAACAATATATATTATAGTTCCCATATCTTCTTGTCGCCAAATATAGCCGTCCAGTCTGCGGTGAAACCATCTACAGCCTTTTGAATCGCCGCCATGCCAAACACTTCATGCAGCAAAGAGGGTTGGACTGTCACAGCCTGCGCCCCAGCAATCAGCGCCTTGTTGACCTGGGCAATGTTCTTGAAGCTGGCCGTGACTATCTTTGTTGGCCATTCTTGGCTCTTGATCACTTGCGCAAAGCTGGAAATGACCTCGACTGGATCTATGTTCTGGTTCTCCATGCGATTATAATAAGGCGCAATATAATCTGCCCCTATGCCAATGGCCATGAACCCTTGGATGGCTGTATAGATGCCGGTGGCAGTAACGCCGATTCCCTCTTTCTTCAGGCTTTGCATAGCCTTTAGCCCTTCTTCTGTTACAGGGACTTTAATGAACACTTTTTCATCCACTTTGTTTAGAATCGTATCCGCTTCCTTAAGAATGCCGTTGCAGTCTTGGCTGATCACCTGGATGTGCAAAGAGCGATCTATTGTAATCAGCTTTCTAATCTCGCGAAAGTGCTGAAAAAAGTCAATCTTCCCTTCCGCCTTGATGATGCTGGGGTTGCTGGTCACGCCAGTGTATGGAAAGCATTTTCCATAGTGCGCGATGTCTGGAATATTGATGGTGTCAAAGAGGAATTCCATGGTTGATCCTTTCTTGATTTTATGTGTTGAAGCGTTCGGACTTTGGGGATATGCGCTTAGGGCCTTGATGGAGTTCTTGCTGCAAAATTATAGCTCTCCATAGCTGGTGCGAGCGATAAGCTCATTTTGCAGCTCACCTGCCAATTCGGTAAAGTAGGCTGTATATCCGGCTACCCGCACAGTCATGCTGCGGTACCGTTCCGGATCCAGCTGGGCAGCTATCAAGTCTTCGGAACGAACTACATTGAACTGTATGTGCGGAATCTCCAGATTCACAAAGGCCCTGAGAAATTTCGCAAATTTGTCTATCCCAATTTCATTTTCAAAGAAGGCGGGCAGGAACTTCATGTTAAGAAGCCCTCCGTTGCTGGTAAGGTCATTTTTAAGCTTGGCTACTGACTGCAATACCGCCGTTGGGCCAGAAATGTCTCGGCCATATACAGGAGACAAGCCGCCATCCGCCAGGGGCGCTTTTGCCTTGCGCCCGTCTGGGGACGCTCCGACATTTTCTCCCATAGGAACATGGGCTGAAACAGTGTACATTCCAGTATGGCAAAGACCGCCTCTATGGTTCTTGAATGAGCGGATCCTTTGGCTGAACCGTTCCGCCCATTTAGCGCCAAGAGCATCCACCCATTGCACATCATTTCCGTACTTCGGCGCTTTGTTCAACAGCATTCTGCGTAGGCTCTCGTCTGTTTCGAAGTTGGTTTTGAGCGCGTAAAGCAAGTCTCCTCGAGAGACGCGCTGTTCATTATAGCACAGCTTCTTCAAGGCCGCCAAGCTATCAGCCAGGTTGGCGATCTGGATCATCTGGATGCCAGAAAAGTTGTAGACAGCTCCTCCAGCAGTCACATCCAGCCCCCGCTCCATGCAGTCATCGATAACAGACGAGAGGAAGGGCGAAGGCAATATGTCCATGTGCGCCTGTTCCACTTGAGCTGCAGCGTCTATCATTTTTTCTAGAAAATAGTCAATCACCTTCTGAAAGGCTTCTTCCAGCTGCTCAAAAGTTTTGTGATCGAGAAGCGATCCGAAGTCCGGGCAGAGCCGCTTTTCTGTCAGAAGGCAGACGCCTCCTGTTAGAGTTAGCTCCAACGCCTTATTCAGGTTAAACATTGCCGCGTCGCTCCAACCCAGGCTGTTGCCTGGCGTGGTTACTTCAACGCATCCGACCACTGCGTAGTTCCTCGCGTCAGCTTCAGAAACGCCAAGCCCACGCAACGCGGGAATGATTGACTTGTCGTTGAAGTACTGTGGCATGCCGCTTCCTTTGGCAACTACCCGGATGCTTTCCTTCAAAAATTCATCTGGCGTATTCTCGCGCAGCCGAACCGAGAGGTTTGGCTGGGGAAGGAGAAGCTGATCCTGCGCTTTCAGAAATAGATAGGAAAGCTCGTTCTCGCCTCCAATAACGATGTTGAATCCTATTGGAAACCCGGCGAAATACTTGGCGCTGTTGGCATTTCGAAGATAGACGATCTGGTTGAACTTAAGCCATAGGCACTCAATGATCTCAAGAGCTTTTTCCTCGTCTATCCGGCCTTGCGAGATGTCCTGCTTATAATAAGGGTATAGGTACTGATCCATCCTGCCAGGCGAGAAAGATGAAGCGTTGGATTCCATATGCAGAATCACAAACAGAAACCAGATGGATTGCACTGCCTCATGGAACGTTTCAGGCGGGTGCTCCGCTAAACTCTCGCAGATCCGAGCCACTTCCTGGCTATCCTCGCCATCCTGCCCCTGGAGCAGCTCCGCATACCTAAGCATGAATGCCTTTGAGCCTTCCATTGCCAAAACGACGCTATCGTAAAAGTCCTTTTTCTCTCCGATTTCCCCAAGCCTTGCCGCCTGCCTCTGGATATTGCCAGGCCCCAGGGAGAGCCACTTTTCGCAATTTGGGCAGATATGCCCCTGCGCATGGTCTTTCTGGTTAATCTTTGCGACCATCCCGATTTCGTCCACAAGCGGCCCAAATCGAGATCTGATCGCATCTTCAAGGGATCTGCCTTTCCAATACGGGTAGATTTCTTGGCGGAATTCCTGGATGTCTTCTGGCCTGACCTGAAACTGGTCTTGGGGTCGAAAAGGCATCGTTTCAAACTCCTTGTCGATCCAGGAAGCTCCGCTTTCGGGAAAGACCACGCCATTTCGAACCCCTGAAGTGCGGTTTCCCACTATCAGCTCACCCGGAATGACCGCAATTTCCATTTCCTCAAGCGCCGCCTTTAGCGCCAACGCCCGTTTGACTATTGTCGGCTTGTCTTCGTTTTCCTTGTAAACCCGAGTGATGATTCGGGCTTGCTCAATAGAAACATATCGCTCTTCGGAAAGCATTGCGTCCTTTAAGCCGCTTATGCGTTGGGAGATCATGTCAATTTAGGGCTGACAGTTCCCATGGCTTGTAATGCTTGGCATAGGCAAAATCTCCTGACTGGAAAATTTTTTTAATTTCGAATACGCCCTGAAAATCGGGGTAAAAAATTAAGCGCTTAACCAGCAAAGCTTAACACCTAGAATCAGCCTTTTTCTAGCGTTTAAATTATGCGCGAATCAAATCGATTGTCCAACTCGCCACGTTATTTAGATCGTCGCCTGGCATTTTATGAAATTGGGCAACCTGAAAGCCATTTCTCGCGTTCATTAGCACGTCCGCTATCCGCTCAGGCGGCATTTTGTCTGTTATCTCCCCGTTTGTTTGACCCTTGGCAACCAAGCCTAGCACCATTTCCCTGAACAAGCAAAGAAGATCCACTATTTCTTTTCGGACTTCCTCGTCCTCGCCCTTGAACTCAATCATGGAGCTGATCGCCATGCATCCTTTGCCGTCATTGCAGAAAAGAAGTTTTTGCAGAATGCTGATTGGAGCTTCGCCGCTCTCAATAAGCTCCTCTATCTTCGATCTAATAAGGCTAATGTTTTTTTCGCGGTACATCACCAAGGTTTTCAAGAACAGCTCTCTCTTGTTTCCATATGTGCCATATAGGCTTTGCTTGCCCAAGCCGCAGGCGCGGGTTATATCTTCTAGAGATGACTGATGGAACCCCTTCTCCCAAAAGAGCGTGAGGATATCGTTCAAGACTTTTATCTCGTCAAATTCTTTTGTCCTTGCCATTTTCGCCCCTCCAAAGGATCGCGCAGTTGGCTTTGAGCTGAGCGACAAGAGCCGCTTTCGCCCGCAAAATAAATCTATACTGAAACACCATTAAAATATATCACATTAAAGCAAGGCTGGCAAGAAGGCCTTGGCTTGAGTCCAGTTCTGGCGCGGTCTTTTCTGGGTATAATCTGGCGCCTATTTCCTGGCTATATTTGGCATAAAATTTCTCTAAAAAAGAGCTTGACTATTCTTGACCGATCATTCTATAATGGAACTGCCCCATTTTTGACCGGTTGGTCAATTAAATCACAATGGGCAAGCTTGGAGGAAATCACATGAAAGAGGTTCTGGAATACTTGAAGGAAGCGGAGGTCTTCTACTTTGCGACCTCAGACGGGGATCAGCCGACTGTGCGCCCCTTTGGCTTCTGCATTGAGTTCGAAGGAAAGCTTTACTTCGGCACAAGGGAGACCGGGAACACCTATCGGCACCTGTCCGAAAACCCCAAGTTCCAGGTGTGCGCGGTTGTCGCAAACAAGGGCTGGATAAGGATCACTGGCAAGGCGCAGTTTGACTCCAGCCCTGAAGTCTTGGCGACTGCAATTGCAGAATACCCGGATTTGCTTGGCGGAAACACCTTCACGCCAGCCCTGTTCTTTGTTGAAGACGGAAAAGCAGAGTTTTATACGATGCTCAATGTCTCGCGCGTTGTAAAGTTCTGAGAGAGGTTCCTATGGCAAGGAAGGGGCTAGGTGTCATAGAAAAAGACCTGCGGCGCACCCCCTTCATTTACACTGACGTTCCTC
>JAISWZ010000113.1 GCA_031270945.1 Clostridiales bacterium
CCCGCTGAGCTTAAGGCTCTTTACACCGAAGCCGTAAAAATTTACTTGACAGATGTCCCATCCTTTGCCCTCATGTACAGGCCGGAGCTTTTCCATGCCGTGAACGAGAGCGTTTGGACTGGATTCCCCGAGCAGGGAGACGGCGACAACATTCCTCCTACAGATCTTACTGATGGATATGGAATCGCTGGGCTTTACAACCTCAGGCTTGTCGGCTAAGAACCAAGCTTTCTTACCTGATAAATGCCGATGGCCGCAAGGCCGGCACCAAGCCCAAAACCACAGTTTTGGGCTTGGTTAGCATAAGCGCTTGCCGCCAAGGGGGCCCTTGGCGGCGCAAGCTTAAGGGGTGGGACTTTTGAAAGGCTATCGCAAATATTTCACCAAGAAACTGGCTTGGTTCTTTATCACCCTCGTGTTCGCCATCATCCTGAATTTCCTGCTTCCCAGGCTTATGCCAGGCGATCCAGTAGCCCAGATAACCAACAAGGCGCTTTCTGGAGTCGCGGACGCTGGCGCAGCGCAGCAGGTCTACAATCAGTACGCGGAGCTGTTTGGCACTAAGAAGCCCTTGATTGTGCAGTTCGGGACCTACATTAAAAACCTCTTGAGAGGCGACTTGGGCGTCTCTTTTGGCCAATATCCAAGATCAGTCACAGAAATTTTGAGCTCGTCTATTCTTTGGACCATAGGGCTCCAGTTCCCAGCAATCATAGTCGGCTGGATAGTCGGAAACTTTTTGGGCGCTCTAGCGGCCTACATCAGGAAGGGCTTCGACAAGGTGCTGCTCCCCATAAGCCTTTTCATAGGGGGCCTTCCCGCTTTCGGAATGGCGATAACGCTCCTTGTCGTAGTTGGCATAAACCTGAAATGGCTTCCTACCTCAGGAGGCTACGCTTACAACCTAATCCCAAGCTTTTCCTGGCAGTTTGTTGCTTCAGTTTTCAGCCACTACTGGCTTCCTTTCCTGTCAATCGTGCTCATCTCTATAGGGGGCCAGGCGATTGGAATGCGAAGCATGTCCATTTATGAGCTGAACGCTGACTATGTGAAGTACAGCCGCTTCTTGGGCATAAAAGATCGCAAGATTGTATGGTACGTGTTCCGCAACGCCATGCTTCCCCAGGTCACGGGCCTTGCGCTTTCAATAGGCACGATGGTTGGAGGAGCTTTGGTGGCCGAGATAATCTTCAGCTATCCCGGGCTGGGCTCACAGATATACAAAGGGATAACGGGCTCCGACTACCCGCTCATATCAGGCGCCACATTGATCATAACTGTGATGGTGCTGTCGGCGTCCTTCATCATAGACATCATCTACGGCTTTATTGACCCTCGAGTCAAAGCCGCGCAGATGGAATAGGGGGCGGCCTGGATGAAAAACACCTTGAAGCAAGTTTTCGGTTCTGGCCAGTTCATGATGGGCTTCGTAATCATCTCCCTGATTGTCCTGACCATCATCATCTATCCGCTTTTCAATCCCGGAAATCCCTTGGAACGAATTGGAATCGGCACGTTCTTCAAGCCGGGAACCTACGTGTCTGCGTTTGACACAGTGAATGCCAGGCAGTTCTACACCCTTAACCTTCCTGACGCTGAGGCGAAGAGAGTCGGATCCAAGCTCTCCCCTGACGACAGGGTTTCCATGATGGAGTGGCTTGTTGCCGCAGGCGTTTCTGAAGAGGACATAGACATTGAGGACACCGATTCCTTTGTACAGCTTTGGTGGGACACATACGATCCAAACGTGCGCTTTGACTCAATGACCACGGCTTTCCGCAAAAAGATTGGAAGGATCGACGTCGCGCTTGAAGGCATTTTGGAAGATATGGATGTCATTATCGCCAAGGAGGGCGAAGACGGATCGCTTGCCCAATCTTCAGTAGTGGCGGGATCAGACTACGTGAATGTAGCTGACGTTGCCAATGTCCGCTTCCTTCCCCTAGGGACAGACAACTTTGGGCGAGACGTTTTGAAAGAAATGATATCGGCATGCCGCACATCTCTTTTGATAGGCCTGCTGGCTGGCGCGATAGCGACTCTGATCGGGCTTACTTTAGGGCTTCTTTCAGGCTATATAGGCGGGATTGTTGACGACATAATCATGTTTGTCACAAACCTGTTTACAGTGATACCCGGATTCGTCCTTTTGATACTCATCTCCTTCTCAATCGGGCAGGAGCAAAGAGGCGCTCCGGTAGTCGCAATAGTCATAGGGCTTACCAGCTGGGTTTGGACAACACGCTCAGTCAGGGCCCAAGTGGTCTCTTTGAGAAACCGTGACCATGTTAACCTGAGCAAGCTGTCAGGGCATTCGCTTTTACGAATCTTGGCGACCGACATTTTGCCTTACATCGCGTCTTACGTGATTATGGCTTTCATTTTGCAAGTCTGCTCCGGAATCCTTGCCGAAGCGCAGCTTTCCATGCTGGGCCTTGGGCCCAAGACGACCGAGATACCAACCCTGGGCCTGATGATGTATTGGGCCATGGCTTACACCGCTCATCTGGGCGGCGCCTGGTGGGCGTACTTCCCGGTAGTTATTCTCATAGCCTTGATTTCGTTCTCCCTCAACCTTATGAACACTGGGCTGGACCAAGTTTTCAATCCGCAATTGCGGGACTAGGAAGGCGGGCTTATTGTGGGAAAAGCAATGCTTGAAGTAAGAGAGCTCACAACCAAGTACATCACCCGCTTCCACGAAGACGTATACGCTGTTGACCATGTCTCGTTCACTGTGGAAGAGGGAAAGTCTATAGGGATAGCGGGCGAGAGCGGTTGCGGAAAGTCGACGCTGGCGCTTAGCCTCATGGGATACTATTTCCCTCCCCTGCACTACACTAGCGGCGATATCATAATTGACGGAAAAAACATATCCGGCATGAATCCGGATGACGTCAGGGTAAAAATACTTGGCACAGAGATAGCGTACATCCCTCAAGCGGCGATGAACGCATTGAATCCGACCCGGAAGATCCTGAAATTCATTGAAGACGTAATTCTTGCCCATGACCCAAAGCAGAGCAAAAATGACATAAGAGACCTTGCGAGAAAGCGCTTCGAAGTTTTGAACCTGCCCGCTGACGTCTTGAACAGGCACCCTGTTGAGCTTTCAGGAGGCATGAAGCAGAGGACTGTCATAGCCATATCCACGATACTTTCGCCAAAGGTCTTGATAGCCGACGAGCCGTCCTCGGCGCTGGATGTCACAAGCCAGAAGCTGGTCATCAAAATGATCCGCGACATGATGGACATGGGGTTCATAAAGAGCATGATCTTCATCACCCACGAGCTGCCCTTGCTCTACAATGTCACAGACTCAATACTTGTCATGTACGCCGGGCAGCTTGTTGAAAGCGGCTTGGCAAAGCAGATGATCTTTGATCCAGTTCACCCTTACTCAAAGGGCCTCATGGATTCAATCATAGTTCCAGAAGAGGGAACCCGCGACGTGAAGCTTACGGCTATTCCAGGAACTCCCCCGAACCTCAAGAACCCTCCGTCTGGGTGCCGCTTCGCCGACAGGTGCAAGTACGCCCAGAAGCTGTGCAAGTCTTTTGAAGTTTCAATGCGGAAATTTGGAGAAGTTAGCCCTGAAGGGGACACTTCCGAGAGAAACCGCGCATACCGCTGCTTAATTCCAGTGCATGAGCTTAAGGAATCTTACGACAAAGAGCGCGAAGGGGGGCTCAGCTCATGAGCGAGCAAGCGCCAACCGCCCTGGCTAGCGACCTGAGGCAGGATGCCACTGGCATCCCCGTCTTGAGCGGCAAAGGGGTAACAAAGGTTTTCGAGTCCGGCGGAAAGAAAAACGTGGCTGTTGACCACGTGGACTTCGAGTTTCGCCAAGGCGAGCTTGTGTCCATAGTGGGCGAGTCCGGAAGCGGAAAGACGACGCTTGTCAAGATGCTCCTGGGCCTTACAGCCATTTCCGAAGGCGACATCTACTACATGGGGACAAAACGCGACATAAGCACCAGGGGAAAGAAGAAGGAGTACTGGAAAGGCATCCAAGCCATCTTCCAGGATCCTTTCTCCTCCTACAACATCTTCCATAAGATAGACGCAGTTCTTCTCGACTGCTTGAATATGCGCGGCCTTGGGAAGCTTCCCAAGGAGAAGAAGCTCGAGCTCATAACCGAGGCTTGCAGCTTCGTCAACCTGAAATACGCAGAGCTCACAAACAAGTACCCCTTCGAGCTTTCCGGAGGGCAGCAGCAAAGGCTCATGATAGCGCGAATCTTCCTCCTAAAGCCTCGCATACTCTTGGCTGACGAGCCAACATCCATGATCGATGCATGCTCCAGGGCCACAATCCTTGACATGCTTCTGAACCTGCGCAACGAGACTGGAATGATGATTATCTTCGTCACCCATGACATAGGCCTGGCCTACTACATCTCGGACGCCATATACATTATGGAGCGCGGGAAGTTTGTTGAGCACGGCAAAGCGGATCAGGTCATCCTGACGCCCACAGCCGACTACACCAAGAGGCTCGTGAACGATGTCCCGAAGATCCACCAGCCGTGGGATTTCTCCGTCAATTTCGGCAAGTAAGAACATATCCCAAAATTTTATCCGAGGCGCCGGAAAAATCCGGCATTGAAGCGTTCGCCAGGATTTTTCCGGCGCCATTTCGGAATTTTGGGATATGCACTAAGAGCATATCCCAAAATTAATTCCATGGCTTGAAAAATTCCGGCGTTGAAGCATTCGCCAGGAATTTTTCTGCGCCTTAATGGAATTTTGGGATATGCACTAAGTGTTTTTGCAACTCAAACCTGAAACGCTATAGTCGCGAGAGCCATTTTTTTCGCTCGCCGGTATAGCAAGGCATCAACACACTTTAAGCGCATCACCTGCGCTTAAAGACTAGTCCCAACCCCCTTAGCCCGCTAACGCGGGCTTTTTTTTATTGCATGACAGAATTTTGGCGATCAAAAATCTCAGTTATACAATTCGGCGTAGTGAAGTATTTCAATATTTTCTTTTTCTATATCCGAGAGCATGGACTCGTCAAACTTGTCGGGTTCATAAATAGGGGTGTACCAAATCTGCCCATCGAAGTAGTCTTGCACATCTTTCTCTTTGAACTTCATGCCATGCCTCGCATAGATCTCAAACCTGGCAAGCCTAAGAAGCTCCTTGCTTTTGCCTTCAATCAATTCGTCGTACAAGGGCTCCCAATAGCTCTCAGGAACAATGAACTGATCATAATAGGAGTCCGTGGTAGGCGTCGAACCTTTATCAGTGAAGAATGATTGCGTCCAGAATGGCCGTTCCGGGATCTTGCCCTCGTGCAAGTCCGATTCCCATTTCGCTTCAGAATAAGGTGTGTCCTCAAGCGTCTCGTAATAGTCATAGACAGCTCCTCTTGTGAGCACCAAGACGCCATTAAATTCAACAGCGACAAGGATCTCATTGGCGTTTCCCACCAATCCGGTCAAGACGCCATTTTCGGTTGCGAGAACATCTGAAGAGACCGCCATGTTGCGCTCAATTTCTGATTCGATTTCAAACCAGTTAGAGATGCTTTCATCTGTAGCTACCATGATGGTGAATCTCTCAAGCCATGGGCCGATATTATGGAGGTACTCAACTTCAGAAGAGTTAAGTGGAACGCCTGCAAGCTCCTTTTTAGAGCACTCAAGCATTCTTGAGAGGAGCTCTTCCATCCATTCGAAGCGCGTTCCAAAGCCCCAGTCCATGCTTTCCTCCAGAGCTTCATGCAACCACAGAAGCCTTTCATAGACGCCTATGTTGGGCTCAACATACCCTATGAAAGTTTGATCCATGCCATCTCCATGCTCAACTCCAGAAGGCGTGCCATACATGTAGGTGTCCTGCTTCAGCTCAGCCCATCCTGCCAGGGCGGTTGACAGCGCTTTGTCGCTCCATGCGCTGGACTGCGCGAAAATGGGCCAACTTTCTATGTCCTCAGGAGTCTCCAAGAGTGGCTGGAGGCACCAAAGCCAGCCGTGGTATGCATTTAGCGCATCAAAGCCTGCCTTGGCGCTTTCGAATCTTTCTTGGTACTGCGGCCATTTGTCTTGAGGCTTCAAAACCTGGTCAATGTATTTTTTCGCTTTGGAGCTTCCGATTACGGCTGCCACGTCCAGACTGGAAGGGACAGGCCTTGAATCTTTGTCTGAAAGGGTCTCAAGCATTTGGGCGCCAAACTCTTTTCCTTGCCCCATGAGCCTGAAAATGCCAGAGTTTTTTTCTGGATTGGCAACAGACATGCGGAAAGCGGCGTCATCCACTTTCTTGTTGTCGGCCAGTCCTTCAAGAAAGGCTGTCCAGTTGTCACCTTCAAAGCTATCTATTTCAAATGCCGGAGAAATGGCTTTAAGCGCTTCGATTGGAGTCAGGTCATTCGATCCTCCTATAAAGATAGACAAGGGGCTGTAGACGTTTTCCCATGTCTCCAATAGAGGGGCACCCAAAGAGTCTTCCGCGAGAAGGGCTGATATAAGCAAAGAGGCCCTGGCAGAGTCCAGATCGGCAGATCCCTTTTGGGTGTTGTAAACCGGAAATCCAATCTCCAGCCATGTCATTGCTTGAAAGTATCGCTTGTAATCATCATTCTTTGTGTAATGCCCTTTTATGGCAAACGCGCTGTAGTCGATTTCTTGCCCTAGCGATGGAGATTGGGCTGGCCCTAAAGCTTCGTTTATAAGGCTCAGCTCATCCTTGCTATTTGAGTTGACTGGGTTTTGGCTCAATAGGCTGAGCGCGACAGAGAAATAGGCTAAGGCTTTATCCTTGGCTTCGGTTGCCGCCTCGCTTTCTGTCTTGAGTATGCTAAGCTTGTCTGTCATTTCTTTCGCAAGCTTTTCAAGAGGAGGCAGGAATACAACCAGCTCAACGTTTCTCAGGCTATAGTCATAATAGATGTGATACAGTTGCAGTATCGCGTCTGTTGTGACAAAGCTGGGGATCAATAGATAGTTGTTTTCTTCGTAGACATGAAACAGCTGCTGGTAATCTGTAGGTGAGACGGCGAACCCGTTGCTGGCTATCAGCTCTTTCTGGGCATCGGTCAGGTTCTTGTACGAATTCAGGTTCGCGATATTGGAAAGGTCTTTTTTCACAAGCACAGTTGGCTTAACTTCAGCTTTTATGCCCAATGGCGCAAACGGCTTGGGAGCGCTTGCTCTTTCGATTTCTTCAGCTTTTCTAGAGATTTCTGAATCGGAGTATTCATCTATGTCAGGCAATTCCCTTGTCGCTCTAGGCGTCTCTCGCGGTGTCCTCATGGGCGTTTCCTCAGGTTCAGGCTCCGGCTCTTGCTTTGAGCCTCCGCATGCGACCGCTATGGCGATAATTATGAAAAACGCAACGATTTGAACTGCCAGCTTCTTCATGGGTGTCCACCTCCGAAATTTGGGGCGCTTTATGTAGCGTATTATTTGCCATTTTTTAACTATCCCCAATAATTCAATAACTATACCGGCGTTTAAGCCTCGAACGAACTCATTTAGAGCATATCCCAGGTGCGCAATAGTCCTAGCGGATGCTTCAACGCCGGACTTTTGCATGCACCAGCATTAATTTAGGGATATGCTCTTGTTAACCTACTCCGTGTTTCGCGCATGGCCAGCCGCTTGCTATAACTGAGCGTTAGTTTTTTCGTCAGCCTTCAAAGACAGGCAACTCTCGTCAATCTTCGACTCAAGAGCAGCCCGTCTTGGGGGCGGGCTCTACGAATCAGAAATATTTACCTCTGATGACCTTAAATTTCGCCGATAGTTGCATAATTACGGAACCAAGCCCAAACCAAGCCGACATAATTCGCATGAGCTCGTTGCCATAGGTTTCGTCGAAAATTGGCATAATGAACCGTGCAGGGAGCTGTTTCCATCAAGTTACGTACTGCAAGATGTATGGTATAATGGAGATGGAGCACTATGTCTTCCTGAACTTGCCGAAATGCGTCACGCCTTCCTAATAATTCTTGCGAAATGGGGTCTTTTCATGCAAAAGCTTAGAAAAATGATAGGAAAGCTCGACTCTCCATCGACAGAGGCTCTCGTGCGCTTAATTGAGACCCAGAACAAGACCACAATAGGCCTATGGTGCATCAACTATGCCCTAGACCGCGTTCTCCCAATCTGGGAGCGCCACCAGCCCAAGGACACCAGGGCCAGAGACGCGCTTGAAACGGCAAAGAAGTATGTCGTAGGCCATGCGAGGCTGGACGAAGTCAAAAGATGCAAGCGCGAATGCAAGAAGGTGCCGGACGAGTTCGCCAAAGACCCAATATTGCTCGCATCATCGAGAGCGATCTTTGACGCGGCGCTCCAAAGCGTCTACTCGCCTTCTGGCGCTCTAAGCTTTTTGTGGTACGCTTCCGCCGCGATAGCTTA
The DNA here is from genome assembly GCA_031270945.1 of Clostridiales bacterium. Classification (GTDB taxonomy): domain Bacteria; phylum Bacillota; class Clostridia; order Lachnospirales; family WQUN01; genus JAISWZ01. Next base: position 8,373 of record JAISWZ010000113.1, read on the forward strand.
TGACAGGCTTGGCCTTGAAGCGAGCTCGGAATCCCTTGACGCCTTAGCTGAGATAGTGACCTCGGACTACACGTCAGAGCTTAGGGCTATCTCAGTGGAAAACGAGCCAAACCCAGCAAAGGTAAGCTGGACCTGCTAGCCTACATAGGGTATTTCTACACTGACGTTTTCTTATCGTTAGCGAGAGCGGCCCGACTGGGTTCTAAGGCGGGCAATGAGAGTATAAAAGGGCGTTTGCTTGGGCGGACGTCCTTTTGCCCTTGAATTACAACTTTGCATAGGCCGCCTCAGCCAGCTTGGAGAGCAGGTTCTCTCCGATAAACCTGGCGGCGGGCGCTGCTACAGCGTCACCCATGGCCTTGTAGCCGTCATTTTCGCCTTTAGGCAAGACAAAGCTGTCAGGAGCGCCCATGAGTCTTGCGGCTTCTCTGGCTGTCAAAACACGGGCATGGGTTTCTCCGTCTCGCTTGACGATCAAGAGCTGCTTGCTGCTTCCGCCTTCAGGCGTTCTGAGACAGCCTGCCAGCCCATCAAAGCGAAGCTCCAAGCATTGCTTGCCGTTTCTTGTCCGCCTGTATCCAGTCACTAAGGCGTCTTTCATGTCATCAAGCACGGCTTTGTGCTTTGGGCTGATGAGGCGCAACGCATTGTCCCTGTCATAGGGAAGAGACAAGTCAACCATGTCAGAGAGCTTGATTGGATTGGGCTCGGGTTTTGGAACGCTCCACCATATCCAGCCTGGAAGCTCCATGCCAAGGCTAGCAGCCGCTTTATTATGAAGCCAGTTCGGCCCGTCTGAAACCAGCTCAGGCGGGATAGGCACGTCCTGCTTGAGCGCCGCCACAAACACTCTTGGCCTGGACTGGGGAAGGAAATGAGCGGCGTCCAGAAGCACCGCTCCGCATTTATAGCCAGCTTCCTGCAAGGCATAGTAGAGTTTCTTGAAATGCTCTCCATTTTTTGCCGAGAGCAATCCAGCAACATTCTCAAGGAGAAGCACAGCGGGCTTTTCCTTGAGCTCTCCTATAATCCTGAGCCACTCCCAGACCAATCCGCTGCGGTTTGCTTCTATGCCTCCCATTGAGCCAGCCAGCGATAGATCCTGGCAGGGAAAGCTTGCCCACGACAGGTGAGCGAAAGGGAGGCTGCTTCCATGAATGTTGCGGACGTCATCAAGGACGAAGTGGCTATGTGGCAGGTTTGCCATGTACACTTGCGCTTTCTTCTCACTATTGTCTATCGCCCAAACCGGGCGGAACACGCCTTTTAGTCCGCAAGCGACCAATCCGCTGCCGGCAAAGAACTCATGCATGAGCCAAGGCGCATCGTTTTCACTGAGCTTGTCGGCCAGGTCTGCCACCCTCCATTGTTATATTGATATAGTCGAATGCGCAAAATGTCTGATGAACCCGCATATCAGGTTGAGAAAACTGCGCTGCTCGGTTTAAGTCTCTGTAAGCTTAACATTCTATGCGATTCGTCGAACTAATCGTTATTCGCGCAGCGAACGCTCTAAATTTATATTCCCACGTCTATACTCTTTGCGTATTGTTATCGATAAATATCACTTTTGCGCCACAATCCCAGCTTCTATACCATTATCTCTTATAAGCCGAAACAATGCAAGATTGGTTCTGGAAGAGCATGCGATTGATGTGTCGTTTTCTTGACAAAGCCCTTGTTTCCGCTATTCGTACCGCTTCCCCTGTTTTTGGCATTTCTTCAACGCTAGGTCGAGACAGATCTGATATGAGGATTACTTTTGATTCGGTCATTTCCTTTTCAGACCATAACGTTGGGCGATCTTTTCAAGGCTAAAACCGCATTAGCTTAACCAAGCCTTGATGTGCTCTCTTTTTTGAGACACGCATGACCGCATCGACATTTGGATGCAGTCATACGTGCTTGCAAAAGTCCGTAAAACAGGCTCTTCTGCCCTGGGCATTTTCACGGCAGCTACATTCTTCTTATACAGCTACAGCCGACCGATCCTGTTGGTCTGCACCGCTGCGTCTGGATGCTATAATTCCAGCACTTTGCACCGCTGCGTCAGAATCCTATCTGCGTCGCATGGTTCAGGTAGCCAAGCCCTCCCATGTAGATGTTCTCGGTACCTCC
>JAISWZ010000141.1 GCA_031270945.1 Clostridiales bacterium
GGAGTCCTTAAGGTCGCGTTGTAGGACGGCTGGACTTGGGTCACATAGAACTCGCTTGCAGCCGCATAGTTGCCGTAGCCAGAGAATGTGGCCTTCACGTATATGACCTCAGGCACGTCATCAAGGCTCGAAGCCATAGTGCCAGACTTTGATGTCACCAGACTTGCATACTTTATCGGGAAGTGCAGTCTGGTAAAATATTGGCGCTCCAAGGCAGAAGGAGCATTAGTTGGATTAACAGGAATGTCCACCCATGACTCTCCAAGAAAGACATTATCATCATCCACCTTTTGGATGATCGCAGGCTTCGCCTGGTACGGGAATGGGAAGCTTGGATCAACGGGCGCCATCCCAATTTCAAACCCAAAGTTGTCGTTCTCGTAGAGCGACTTGACGCTTGTCCAGCTCGCCGGCAAGGAGAGAGGTTGCAGATCCAGCGGAACCCCGCCGTTTACTTCCCCGTATTCGTAAAGATCTCGCCCTGCTTGCCCTAGCGCCTTTATCTCTGAAGCGTCAAAGCCCGTGGTTGGGACTGTCACGTCAATGGTTATGTCTATCTCGCTGTTGGCGGTGTTATCGGCCCAATCCTGCTTTGCGAAAAGAAAGTTGCGGGACTCGCTCAGGATTTTGGGATTGGATGGAGTGTCAACAGTCATTGGCTCTGGATAGTACACGTGATCGACAAGGCCAGTGCCATTTGCCGGATATATGGTGGTTGAACCCGATACGACGCTTAGAGTCGCCTTGTTGCTTATCGGGTTTATCATGCTGGATATAGGAACGTTGGCCAGCCCGTTTGGATATCGCGCCAGATCCGCTTGAACCCAGAAGGATACCTTTACGACTAGCTGCTCGCCGCTCTCAACATTGACTGGGGTGATTGGATTTTCGACTAGAACAAAAATTTCCCCGGAAACAGGGTTGTAATTGTAAAGCAGTCCGGTAATGGCAACATCGTCAGCTGCTTGATAAAGGGTTCCTGCGGACTGCTTATAAACATGCACTCTCAGGTTGTTTTCGAGGTTGTTGCCAGGCGAGGCGCCATTGGTTACATTCACGTAAGTGAAGTACTCTGACAAAGAGTCAGTGAACAGGAAACGGCCAAGATTTGCTGTTACTTTCGGGTCTGCGTTTCCGTCTGTCCCATTTTCCGCAACAAAGTAGTTGTCTACCCGATAAGCGTTATAAAAGTCAGGATAGACAGATATCACCTTGGAAACTTTTCCTTGAATGCCGTTGAACTCGGGCAACTCTTCGGTTTTTGAAAAGACTTGGTGCCTCTTAATGTTTCCCGTGTTATACAGTGCGTCATGGTCATACGTTATAGGGCTTGATGCTATCATCGGCCCGCCATATACTGCCAAGTCAGGCCCGCTGGAGAACGCCAAGCCTTCTATCCCAGTTCTTTCGCCCGCGACCTCAACAGTGTTGGGATCGGCGCGGAAACCTTTCTCGAAGAGCTTCCAGATCTCGGCCTGATCGGTTTCCAGCGACAGGTATAAGCTTTCCAAGGCCAAGTCATCGTTTTGGACTTTCACAAGCTCCCGCTCATATATGACCCTGAGTGCTGAGCCTGTTGCTCCAAAGACCTCGCCGTAGCCAAGCAGGGCGCTGTAGGCTGTGATGGGATCAAAGATTTCTTCAACGATTTCTTCAACAGGAAGCTCGGACGCTTCAGGTTCTTCTGGAACATCTTCGGGCTGATCTTCGCCGCCTGCGTTTTCTGGCAGATTATTAGAATTGCCGGGCTGATCTTCTGCTTCAGGCGTCTCTTGCGGCCCGGTAATGGGGCTTCCTGGCCCGGATCCTGCTTCTTCGGTAGCGGTCTCAGTTGCGGTCTCTGATGGCTCAGCGGATTCATCAGGCTCGGATCCTGGAACGGGCGTTGCAGGGCTTTGCTCATCCGGAACGCTATGGCTAGGATCGGCTGTTGCGGAGCTTGAAGGCTGCGATGAGCTGGCAGGCTGCGAAGAGCTGGCAGGTTCTGCAGAACTGGAAGGGCTGGCGCTAGGATCTTCAGAACTTGAAGATTCAGCGCTGGCCAAAACAGGATCTTCTGAACCCAAATTTTCAGAGCTAAGCTCGCCTAAGCCAGGTTCGGCTGAGCCGCCGGATTCTCCAGGATTTTCAGGCTCAGCGCCGCTTTCGGGCTCGACAGAACTGCCTTGCTCAGGAACTGCCGCCTCTTCTCCTGAAGCCTCTTGAGCTGCTGTTGCTTCAATAGTGGCGGGCGGGTCAACCTCGCTGTCTCCGAAGCCCCAAATGATGTCGCCAACCGCGAAGCTGGCGAATAAAAGCGGGATCACCAATATAGATATCATGATTCCAAGCTTTGGTTTTTTCATCGACTATTCCCCCAATAGAAGCAAAACTTGAAGCAAGACTATGGTTAAGAAAGTAAAATATAATAACAAATGACTGTATTAGAGCTTCGAGCCATTTCTGCAATATTTATATCGGACGCTCGCGCCAATAACTTTAGCGCTTGCGCTAGGAAACTTTGCCGCTGAAGGCGATAGGCTTTGAAGGAATTTAATTAAATATAAGGCTTTAAAGCCAGCCTGCATGGATATCGGACATAGAGAAGGTCTTATTTATATGGAATAAGATGGCTGGCGCGATAAATTATGAGCATATCCCAAAATTGATTTTATGGCGCGGGAAAAGCCACGCGTGAAAGCATCGCCCTTTTATGGAATTTTGGCATATGCTCTAGATGACATTAGTATACCCCAAAATGAATAAATGAGAGCTGAGGCCTATGCGCGCGAAGTTTTCCGCTGTGGCAGAAATCCATAAGATTAGGGAATCGCAAGATAACCCTCACATTTACAGTGCAGGAAGTTATTGCATTGAGGTATTGGCGACGGAAGAAAGGCGGTGATATCGGGTTTTTTCTAGGATGAAGAGGGGATGGCGGGGATGGAAGAAAAGGCGGAGATGCTAGGTTTAGCTTTCAAACTTTGATAAATGGCTGAAACATGGGGTTTTGTTTGAGAACTGAACTAAAGGCTTGAATAAGAAGTTTAACTTGAGGGCAGAAAGAAAGGCTTAAACAAGGGACGTATCGAGTGTATGAATATGAGATGGCCTAAACAAGGGACATATCGAGTGCATGAATATGAAAAGGCTTAAACAAGGGACATATTAATCGACTGACAGAGAAAAGGCTTAAACAAGGGACATGCCTAGCGCTCCCTGGCATAGAAACCCTTAAACAAGGGACATGCCAACCGCCCCGCCTATTCCAGGGCAACAAAAAAAGCCCTGGCTTGGCATCAGGGCCTTGAAGCATATCCCGCATTAAAGCAGCTTTGAGTTAAGCCTTATTGGCTGCCAGCAAGGCCTGTGATAGCCTGGCTGAACATCCAGGGCTTAACCCTTTGAGCTTAAAATATGCCTGGTTCTATCAGTCTTCCACGTGGAAGATGATTTCGTCAGAATAAACCCAGCCAAGCTTTTCCCTTGCTTGCTGCTCGGCGTACTCACTTGTTTTCTTGAACTCAATGAGATCCTTTAGATCCTGCTCCTCTTGCTTTGCGTTTGCCAGCTCCTGCTCCAAAGCTTGTGCTTGGAGCTCTTTTTCCTTTGCCTTGCCTAGTTGCAGGCAAATGGCAACTGAGCAGACGGCTATGAAAAATATCCAGAACGCTGCGTAAACGCGGAGCCTGCTCTGAGGCTTTGAGGGTTTTTTCTTCATGCGCCTTCGCCCTTCGTCAGTACTTGGTACGCATGATAGTAAGATCCCTAGCTATGCGTCCAGCTTTCATTTTAGCATAACTGTTCGTCTTCCTCAAGAGGCTTTTTCCGCCATGCGCGGCATTTGTCGCGGTATTCTTGATTCCTCTGGCAGGATACCCCAAAAGCTTGATGAATAGCTTGACTGGGATCAGGAGAAGCTGGATGGTTTTGACTATTACCCGTTTAATCAGCTCTATGGCGGCTGTCGTTATCTTCATCACCAGGATGCTGAGAGTGGCGAAATACAAGCCCATCCCTACAAATATCCCAATGATGGAGTAGATCCTGACCTCTCCGCCATTTTTGTGGAGGATGAAGTAGAACGCCAAAACGCAGACCGTGAGCCAGTACGCGAAGTCTTCCAGCTGGGTCAGGAAGTCAGGATGCTTGAAGGTCTTCCTGATAAGCCTGAAGAAGTCGAAGACCACCCCGGCGGCTGCGCCTATGGCAACCGTCCAGATGAATTGGAGGGCCTGCTGGGACATGCTTAATATCATAGCGCTCAGCTCACTTGAACAATTTGCTGAAGAAGTTTGGCTTCTTGCCGAATCCGGCATTGTCGTCATATGTCAAGCTGGAGATCTCGCCGTCTACCCCAAGCTCCCCGGAGTCCAGGTGAAGCTTGTTGACATGCAGGTTGATCCCTCTCACAACCAGAACGCCCTCATCAGTTTCAGCGATTATGGTCTCCTCGTCAAAGGAGATGACATCAACTACGCCTGTCATTGATATGCTGGCCCTTCGGTCTATTGTAAGTTGATGCTTGGGATAGTTTTTTTTCTCTTCTATCATTGAAACCCCATCCTTTCAGCCTTGCCTGCAACTAAAAGCCGCGCCCCGGCATTCGCCTTGCCTTAAGCGCAAAGCCGCAACAGCAAAGCGATCATCCGCTAATCTAACAATATGCAGCGAGGGGCTTGAACATGACTCAAATTTGCCTCTACGCGCCAGGAAACTCAGCCGCCAAAGCGCGAAAAGCCCAAGGATTGAGCCTGAGCCCCAAGTGGGCCTAGCGTTTCTGCCAGCCATTTCTTTAGATAGCGGCTATCGAATGGTTGTTTTCATGAATGGATGGGGTGCTATCATGGGAAAGATTTTTATTGGAACGCAGGGCAG
>JAISWZ010000153.1 GCA_031270945.1 Clostridiales bacterium
GTCGTAGCGCCGCTCTCACCAGAATTGAGGGCGACTGTCTCGCGTTTGGAGCTTTTGAGACCGCGAGTTTTCTCGCCCAACTATGGGGCAAGCATATCATGATATCATGAATGCCCTAAGGGCTCGCAACAGCCCTTGCTCGACTTGGATGCTTGGCTTTATGCTTGAGTTCAAGAAGCTTGAGTTTTTCAAGAAAGTTTGATTTCAAGAAGCTTAAGTTCAAGATGTTTGATTTCAAGAAAGCTTGACTTCAAGAAAGTTTGATTTCAAGAAAGCTTGACTTCAAAAGCTTGATTTCAGAAGCTTGATTTCAAAAAGCCTGACCTCAAGCAAAGTTTCAAGCAGTCGGTCGCTCTAGAGAAAAACCCAAAGCAACCCCCTGCCGCGCTCCGCGCGGCACCAAGTTTTGAGCTTTCGTTTCTGGCTTTCCACGTTCCAGCGTCCCTATCTATGCATATGCCCTTAGGCAAGGCCTTTGAGCCCGCGCGCTTGGCATGGGGCTTTTTTCAATCCCAAGCAGGGAGTTTCATCCCAACAACCTTACTTCTCCCCACGCGCTTCGGCGCGTTTCCGCCTCCGATAAGCCCTTTGTCGTGATTGGCTTTATGTCCTTGAGTAAAATGTCTTTAAGCTTGGACTTAGACCCCTGGCTTGGGGTTTGCTTTAGAGACAAGTGGTAAAACCAACTACGCTGTTACGGCCTTTTGCTTTCACTTCCCATAGACATTTTATAGACCCCCGGCGAGCATTTCGCGCACCCCTATGGGCGGTTTCCTCGGCTTTCCCGTTAGGGCGAATGCCGCCGACTTCAGCGAGCTTCAGAATTGAGATGTTTGCGTTGTCCCAATTCTGTCGCAGTTTAGGGCAAGCTCTTTTGGCGTTTGCATTTGGATAATGCAGCGATTTTGCAGCGATTATTAATTTTTTAGATTTGACCAGAACTTTTTGCATCGCACAAACGCCTGTAGAGCAAAGCGTTTTAGGGATAAATCTTGGATTGAGGGCTAATATTAAAAAGGAAGTTGTGTGGATTTTGTGGTGATTGTGTGAATTTATTGAATAGGATAACGTAGAGATTGCCAGAGAACTCACACAAAACGTTAAGAGAAAATGCCTTGTTCTTGTCGAATTATGGTTAGCCAAAACAAGTATCGCGCTCACTATATTAGCCGCTTCAAGCCTTAAGCTATCCCCTCATTCCGCTTGTCGGAACGCCAGTTCTCTGAGGCCAGAATAAAATCTAATTCCGCCCTCATGCCTGGCCTTTTCAGCCAGGAACGTGTCGCACTGTTGGCGAATTCATCCAGCATGCAACGAACATGCATCTTAAGTCTGCCGCCTTCTTTTCTGTCTGCTATGGTTACGAGCTGATTGAACAGCTGGGTATATAGGATGCTTGCGAGAAAGTTGCAGGACAGAGAGACGTATTAGTGCATATCCCAAAATTCAAAAAAGGGCGCAGGATAGCGTTTGCCCAAGGGCAAATCGCCAAAGTCATGCGATGTTTTAACGCGTTACTTTTCCAAGCCTTATAATAAATTTTAGGATATGCTCTTAGTGCTTTCTGCCCTCCGAACCGGGCATGCGGCTCTCACCGCACCCGGCTCTCCATCTGCGTTGGCTTGGGCAACATCTTAAGACATAAGATTTGGATGTCTTCGGAGTGCTCTCGGCTTGGCAAGTAATATGTACTTATCTGCCTGGAGGATTTCCTCCAGCCGTTCTTTTGGGTTTGCAAGCGCACAGCGCTCGCAAACCCACGCAGACTGCTTCCCTTCGCTTCGGGATAAACCCTTGGCTACTATGGAAGCTCCGTGCCCATGCAATAAGACATATCCAAATATCGTAAATAGGTTCGGAAAGCGTTTGCCCAACTTCAAGGGCATCCGCAAAGTCCCAAGAAAGTTAAAAGATGGACTTTTCCGAGGTCAATTACAAATTTTAGGATACATGCATTAGAATTTAATTAAAAATTCTTTTTGTTTAGGGCATCCCCGGTTAGCGTTTTGCCTAGGCATGGGACTGTCGGCTTCGCTTTCGTTTGTTTGGCAGTTTTCCTGCCAGCCGCGCGTAATTATTAGCAACTTGCCTTTTCGGCAGTGACTTGCTGACCTTCAAACAGCAAATCTTACGCGCATTATTGACAAACAATGGCTAAACTCGCGTTTAGCAAACCCAGCTTGAACCTCATGTCCCTTGGCCGCGACCAGCATGAATGCAAATCGTTTTCCTGCCATGCTCTATTTTCCATTGCGCTCCGTCAGCATTCGGACAGCCGTTTGGGCTTTCGCCCTATGGTAGGCAGGTGGCCTCCCGCACTGCCATGCGGGGCAGAACCTATGTTTTGTTTTTTGGTTTATATTTATTTGTATTTTTTATAATGTTATTTTTTTAGTTTAATAATATTATTTTTATTTTTTATGTTAACATTAACATTTCTGCTATGCAAAACGCCCTATCCGTGCGCACGAAGGTCTTGTCTGTATCCGGGATGATTACAAACAGCGCTGTCTTCTCGTAACCTATTTTTTCGAACTCCATCTCGTCCCTTGAGAGAAGATCCCTGACCTTTGGCAAGGCGAAAACGGCAAGCCTAGCCGCGCAAGAGATGAGAATGGATTTTGAGGTCTTTCCTGCCGCAAGCTTATAGCTCTTGTACTGGTGAACAGCAAAAAGCGTAAGCCTCTTCTTCTCCAAAACGCTTGGAGGGGTTTCTGGGTTCCCGATCAGTTGGTTCGACTTCTTCTCCATGCTCTTGAACCATTTGTCTACTTTGTTCTCGTTGATTGGCGCTATATATAAAAAGCGCTTCTCCCTGAACCGAGCATGCGGCTTTCACCGCACTCGGCGCCCCACCACTGACAAGCTGCGTTTGCGGCTTTAGAGCATAGACCAGACTTAAGTTGCAAAAATTTTGGGGTTTGCTCTTAAAGGCTTTCCTCTGCCGCTAGGCGCTATGCAATGGCTGCCGCCCTTTGCCATGCAAGGGCCATTATCCCTCTCTGACTACTACGGCGGCTCCGTTGCCATGCGAGCAAGTATTGGGAGTGTTCGCTCTCGGATGCCCGTTTAGGCAATCCCCGGTAAGCGCGGCGATTGGGTTGCGGACGGTGGGACATGCTTTTGCTTTTATTAAACCAATCCATGGCTTGCCAGGCAAGTCTTTGACAGCCAACTGCAAGACTCCGAACTGCAATTGTCTTGCCTAGCTAAAGCTCGCATTCGCCATCAGGCCTATCCTTGTCCGCTTTGCGATTGTTCCATGCTTTTGTCCCTTTATGGCTTTCGCCTCAAGGTGTCACTGCGAGTGAATCCCGCGTTTTAAGATGGTCTAACTCGCAAGTATAAGGAGTTCGCAATCCGCGCTGCCGTGCGGGCAGGTTCCCGGCCTGCGTCACGCCGCGCCCTTTTCCGGGCGCACGAAGTCTTCATCGTCTTCTTTCACTTGCATCATTGCGAGCAAATCGGAGAGTGTGCCAAGGTTATGCCTTCTTTTGGGAAGCTCAAAGACTATGGCGCCTATCAGCGCCATATAGAGAAGGCGTTCGCACTTGGCCCAGAAGTCGTCTTGCACTGGGAGGTCACCGTTGGTGTTGGCCATTATGGCTTCCACCACTTTCAAAATGTCCTCTGGCTCAAATATGTAGGCCAGGGGGTTATACCTCATTGACTGGCCCATGTCCACAAGGTCAAAGACCTTTATGTCATAGTTGTTCATGGCCAGCATACCGCCAAGCTCATTTAGGATAGTGCCCTTTGGATCAGTTACGACAAAGGACGAGTGCATCTGCATGATGTTTGGCTTTATGAAGTTTCTTGTCTTTCCGGATCCAGATCCTCCGACAATCAAAATGTTCTTGTTTCTTGACTTGGTCCAGTCCTTGGGTCTTGACTCCATTGTCAAGAACTCAGAGGATGAGAGGATTACGTTTTTCTGAAAAACCGGATCAATGAAAGGCAGGATGTCCTTCTTGGTGCCCCATCTGGCGGCACCATGCTCTTGCCCTTTCTTGTACTTTTTCCTATTTTCTTTAACCTCTTCTGTAGCCAGAAAGGCGACAGCCATGGAACCCAAACCTACTAGCAGATCCCTGGAGTCAAAAGACAAGGGGGCTGACTGGAGCAGCAAGGAAAAGTCCTTTCCAGCCAAAGCATGAACCAAGGCGTTCCAGTAGTTGCCACCGAAGTGCGCATGTGCGCAGCAGGAGATCCAGTTGCCAAGAATGCCACAGACAACAAGCGGCAAAACCGCAAGAATAATCTTTTTCTTGTCCAGGGCCATCCATCTTAGCTTTAGCTTTCCCATCTACAGCATCGGCTCCGACCGTGTTCTCTTCCTAGGCGGATCTTCGATTTCTTTAATTTCTTTATCTTTGCCTGAAACTGCAGGAACGTGATAGCTCTTCTCCAGAACCTCAGACAAAGGCTCATCAGCAATAAAGTCGCCCTTCCTTTTGACTAGCCGGTCAAGCGCCCTATTCAGCTCTTTCTTGCTCTTGGCGGAAAAAGACAGCCGCCAGGTATCTTCAGAAACTTTGCCTATGCCCATATCCACGTCTTGAGACCTCATGAACTCAGCGATATCGGCAAGGGACGCGCTAAAGGGGCTTGATGGATCAGGGGTTTGGCTTTTTCCCAAAACACCGTCCTTGGCCAAGCTTTTGTCTGCGAGCGCGGCCCGTTTGGGTATTGGGACAGGTGTCTTGGCTGAAGCTGCGGAAGTTGGTTTGGAAAGACCAGAAGGGTCAGGCAAGGCTTTCGGATGCTCCAAAGTGGCTATGGGAGGCCAGCCTGGCGGAACCGGGCTTTTTTCTCCCGGATTAGGTTCACTTAGTTCAGAAGAGCTTTCAGGCCAGCCAGTTTCGCTGGTTTCGCTCTTTTGGCTTGCCTCGCCTTCAACCTTTTCCGTCTTAATAATTTCCTTCGCCTCTTCAGCGTTTGGTTGCAGGGATTCTTCGCGAACTATAATAACTTCCCTGATCTGCGCTGACGCTTTCACGACGCCGTTAGGATCCGGAGTCATGTTCTTGACCAGGAAAGTGAACAGCTCGTACGCCCTGTCATCTGATTCAGGGTACATGCTATGCGCTTCCCCCTCTGTGCAAGGGCACATTCGTTAAATGCGATTGCGCAACTGCGTTGCGGGCAATCGCGCAAGTCGCAAAATTTGGCTCTCCGGTCAGGAGCCAAATCTGATATGATAAAACTTCAAATCTGGGATGCACTTGGCAATGGGTTTAGCTTTCGAATCCCCAATTCTTTTCCCTCTGTTTGCGATAAAGCAAGGGCTTTGAGGCGTCCCGCCTCAAAACCCTTGCTTGCGCTCAATTGAGGGAGCGTGGTGCGACCAGCTTTGGGTGCTATGAAACTAATCTTGGATACGCATGGATTAAGCGGCCTTAAAGTATTTTAAAAAGGGCCTTTAAGGGGAAAACCCGCAGTCTGATATGCGTATCGATGCTAAAATAAATATAAGGCAGATCTGGCCCAGGGTTAGACAGACCCCAGGATTAGGACTGGCACAGCCCCAGCTTGAGTTACGCAGAACGGGTTGAGAACTGCATAGGCTCTACTTTGGGCTGGAACAGCAAGGGCTTAATGCCATAAAAAAGGCATAAAAGTCCCATCTAGCGAGCTTGCAAATAATTTGCAAGCCCGGTGGTTATTTATTCAATTTGTCAAGGTTCTAGAATCTGGGTAAAGCTAGCGGTTATTCTCATAAACCATTTCAGCGTTTATATAAAACATCCAATAATATGCCTTAATTCTCTAGAACTTCTAATAGTTCTTTGTGAAAACTAGAGCATTTATTATTGTTAATGATGTTTTTGCAGCAGTCTCAAACGATACGCGGGGCTCAAATCGTATTTAGGAATATCAATGCGAGCGCGGCGAGGTTAGAAAGTGCTGGTACTCTTGCTTTCTTTTGTCAAAAAAAGCAGCTGCTTGCATGCTTTTTTTAGTTTGGGGTTTATTCGCTAACTGCGTTGCTTCCCCATCAGTAACCTTGACGCCTTGAATTCTTGACTTGCGGTTTCTCGTACTCGCGATTTTTAATGCTTGCGTTTTTCGTTTCACTTGCTGTACTCATGAATCGACCGAATACGTTTTTTCAGGCCAGCCTGTGGGATGTTTATGAATCGTTCAGGCCAGCGCTGTTGAGTGCATATCTCAAAATTCCGTAATGGTGCCGGGCTTTTCCGACACCTCTAATTAATTTGGGATATGCACTTGGTTCCTCTTTAATTATTTACCTTACCCTGCAAGGTCTATATAACGCCTTGCTTTGCTCTTGTAACTTGCCATGCCTGTTCTTTGCGCTACAAGCACTTCTCAGCCGGTGCGAGATGCGGGCGGTCAGACCGGCTTTCTCGCAAGACGTTCTACGTCTTAAGACGCCTAACTCTCTGCCTCGCCTACCCAATTTGACTGCATTCAATCTGGGCTGGCGATTGCACCCTCCAATGTGAGTTCGTAGGCTTCTGAGGATGCTGGGGCTTTGAGCTTGCGCTTGGCGTCTTCGGTTTTTGAGGCGCTTGCGTATCCCGACGAGCGCTTATATAAGAAGAATCTGCTCAATCTAACCCGGCTAAGTTTGGGATAGCCCTAAAAAGCCGAGTCGGTTCCACTAGCAATAAACAGATCCTTAAGCTTACTTCTCGCCAGGACAGCAAAGAGCGGGCTTGAATAGGTTGCCGCTTAGAGGCAGGTGCGCTTAAGCGACCGGGAAGCGGGGTTATCAAGGCAGGATACTGGTCAAGCGCGTTATGCTGACGTCTAGCAGTCCGGCGCTGCCTATCTCCATTCCTGTGTCTCCCCTACCCTAATGAGTTGCGCGGCAGGCGCTGGCGATTTGCCAGGCCCCTCTCAGATGCGTCTTCAGCGCTGACTTAGTGCGCCAAAGCGCATTTTGCCGCTTTCCTAAGCCCCTGTAGCGCTTGGTGTCGCATTTTGAGGTTTTATGTCCGTGAATATAGAGTACCATAGATCTAAAAACAATGCAAGCCCTCTTCGAAAAAAACTTTTGAGGTGGCAAGGGTTTTTCGCGGTTTATGTAATATACAAATTCTGCAATTTCAGCGTTATGTTCAACCCAAAATCGATGGATAACGGGGGATGGAGCAGGAAGACAACAGGATATGGGGTGAAATTTATAGCTTAATTCACGGTAACAAAATGGGAGTTTAGGGGGTGGAGCAGATAAGAAAAAGCGATAGATTAGGTTTATATCGGTAACGTTCGGTGGTTTTTCGCGTTGTGGCGCTGATTTTCGCCAATTTTGATTGAAACGGGGTATAGTTTGGCTATAGTATGCTAATGTTGAGGGTTGGGGCGAATTTTGGCATTTTGCAAGGAAGAAAGCTTGAAGATTTAGGTAGTATTCGCGAATCTTTTGATAGTTTCGAGGAAATGAGAGAATTTTGTTAGCTGGATTTGGATTATTATTGGCATGGAATCTGCTGGGTTTGAAGGATTTTTGGGGGTGGCGCATGTCAGCGCCGGGATGAGGGGGGCGCTGAGCGCCTGCTTTGGGGGATGAGGGGG
>JAISWZ010000221.1 GCA_031270945.1 Clostridiales bacterium
GACAACCCGCCCCTTCCTAAGAACGCGCGAGTTCCTGTGGCAGGAGGGGCACACGGCCCATGCCACGGCTGATGAGGCCCAGGAAGAGACAATACGCATGCTGAACGTCTACGCGGACTTTTGCGAAAACATCCTGGCCATCCCCGTAATAAAGGGCCAAAAGACTGAAAGCGAGAAATTTGCGGGAGCGGAGAGAACCTATACAATCGAGAGCCTGATGAATGACGGCCAGGCCCTTCAGTCGGGAACCTCCCACAACTTCGGCGACGGCTTCGCCAAGGCCTTTGGAATCCAATACACAGACGCCAGCAACAAGCTCCAGTACGTCCACCAGACATCCTGGGGATTCACCACCCGCATGATTGGCGGGTTGATCATGGTTCACGGAGACAACAGCGGACTCGTTCTGCCTCCAATGGTAGCCCCTGTCCAAGTCGTCATAGTGCCCATAGCCTCCCACAAGGAAGGCGTTTTGGACAAAGCCAGGGCTCTGAAGAGCGCATTGTCAAAGGCCATAAGGGTCAAAGTCGACGAATCGGACAAGAAGCCCGGCTGGAAATTTAGCGAGCATGAGATGAAAGGCGTTCCGATCCGCCTTGAGATAGGCCCCAAGGACATAGAGAAGAACGAGTGCGTCATAGTCCGCAGGGACACGGGAGAAAAGTCCACCATTTCCCTAGACTCCTTGGAAGCTGAGCTTGAAAAGGCTCTTGCGAGCATCCAATCAAGCCTATTGGAGAAAGCCAGGGCTCACAGAGACTCCAGGACTCGCTCCGCCACCACGCTTGAAGAGATGGGCAGCATCCTAAACGCCAAGCCCGGCTTTATCAAAGCCATGTGGTGCGGCTCTCCCGAATGCGAAGACAAAGTGAAAGAAGTGACAGGCGCATCTTCCAGATGCATTCCCTTTGAGCAGGAAAACATCTCGGACACCTGCGTATGCTGCGGCAAAAAGGCCGAAAGCATGGTATTCTGGGGAAGGGCGTACTAAAGCGCCTAGCGGCATTCCGCAAAGGCGCAGGAAAAGCCTGGCGAGGCTTTGCGCGCGAATTTTGCAGGCCGCTTTTGGGATATGCTCTAAAGTTTTGATATGCAACACAAAAAGCGCCGGATTTCTGGCGCTTTTTGTATTGCCCAAAAGCCGGCGTCCCAATCATGGGATTGCCGCAAGAATTCTATTCCAGCGAAATCGCGGGATTTGCCAGGCATTGCATTGGCTCGCTTCCGGCACGGCAGCTCCCCTTTGGAAGAAATCAGGGGGATTATGCCGCAAATACGGCATTTCATGAGCTCAATTTACCACTGCGCGATACAAGTTTCCATGTCGATAAAACTATCGAGCAGGTCCAAGTTTAAGTCGCCTTCTAAAAATTTCAGGATCAAGCCATTTTTCGTCGCTGGCCGTCTCGAACTTTATTGGCAAGCGCCGGGGCTTTTCCTGTCCTAAATTTCGGGGTATTAGATCCTATTTTTCTTTCCGGACTCTTTCAGCCGCCTCATCCTGTATGAATTTACCGCGTTCTCCTTAAGCTGCTCCATAAGCGTCCAATTTGCTATGGCGCCCACAGGCGCCCCGATCACTGGAACAAGCTGAACAAGCTTGGCTATGTCCAGGTAATCTCTATACTCTACCTGCAGCTTCTCCCAATCAATGTTCACCTGGCTGTCCATGTCCCAGTCCTTGATCGCCCTATACGCCTTGAGCCTATGGTCATGGCCTGAAAACGCCAACTGAAAAATCAGGAGCATGAAAACCCTCTCACGGGGGTCGCTGGTGTCATAGCCGTAGACCGAAGCGCAGTCAAACAGGAACTTTATCTTTATCCCAAGCAAGGCGGGAAGATCCGCAAGCCCTCCGACAAAGCCCCCTGCCCCAGCCGCCGCTCCCTCGCCTAGCGCCGCTTTCTTGTAAGCTGAAAAACGCTTTGACGCCACATAGTCGCTTTCGGCAAGCGACAGGCTGCTGTCTGGGAAATCGCTGACATAGCCTGATCCATACATCACAGCGCTTATGAACTGCTTCATTGCCGCAGTTATGGCATCCTGGATCTTTTGAGGCATCAGCTTTCTCATTTGAGCCTGGGCGCCCTTTGAAAAACGGCTTAAAACGCCTTCACCCTTTTCAATTTTCGCGCTCCAGGCCTCTAATTCCCTTGCAATCTCGGTGAAGTATTCGTTCACTGACACTGGCTCCCCATTTGAATATTTGGCTTTTATAGCCATGGCAGATATACTGTCTCACGATTTCGAGAAACGAAATAAATGCGGCTTGCAAAAGGCGCGCAGGGCTTTTGCCCTTGCCCTTTAGATTCGCGTTTTCAAGAAGGAGGCTAAGAATGAAACACCTTGCTATAGCTTTATTAATTCTCACCGGATTGGCGTTTGGCGTACAGAAGTCATATTCATGGTTTTCAAGCAGGGATGAGACGCCAAAGAAGACGGTTGAAGCCGGGGGGCTTGATGTTAGGCTAGAGCTTGAAAGCAGCAACGAAGTCTACTTTTACCCTTCATTGTTCCAATCCCCTAGCCAGAGATTCATGCTGAATTATCACGTCTATAACTATTCAAAGGCAGCGGCGGTAGTGAAAGTCAATCAAGCTGGCGTTATTTTGAATGGCGTCAAGCCAATGTCCGCTAAGGAAGACGCTTTTCAGCAGATCACTTTCAGGCTGTACAAATTGACTGACGAGTGCTTCAAACGCATTAAGCATATAAGCAATGAGCCAGAAAAATATCTAGATTATGATTACCTTGATTCTATCGGCTTCGTTCCTTTTGATATCACTTCGCCAAACTACGAGGTTGTTCCGCTAGTCTTCAACAATTACGTTAAAGAGGATGAGAATGCTTACTATTACACTACCACTCCTGATATCGGGTTGCGAGTGACTCCTGAAATATCCGGTAAATATGGTGATTATTTTATAGCTTCAGGATATTCATCACGAGGCTTTAGCATTGATGAACTGACCCCAACTTCTCAGTCTTCCAATGACCTTTACTTGCGCATTCCCCCTGCGGCAGTTGATAATGCAGGGAAACTTTATCCAACAGGATTCGCGATGACATTTGAATTCAAGGTACTTGGCAAAAGTGCCGTTAAAAACCCAACTGCGGATAAATTAGCTCCCCTCAACAACTTTGACAATTCCTATATGTATAGCGTAATAACACTCGATGTCAATCAAGAAAACCTCACTGACGAATTCGGGAACAATATCGTAGGCGATTTGAACATCGTCGCGATAGAGGACAATGCAGGGGCCTTTCGCAGCGTTTTTAACAACTATGCCGATGAATCCCTCTTTTACTCAATGCAGCCTTCCTCTAACCCTGTCACGCCGTTTCCTTATCCTGCCTTCGAGTCCTTCAATATGACCGTCAAGCACTTTGGATCAGCGACCATTCCAGACGAGACTTTTAGCAATCTAGGCGCAACCCCTGACCAGTACCAAATTATCTCCTGCACGGACGACCAGGAAACTCAAATCGTGATAGACAAGCTGGAAAAGTTTGATGTAGAAATCTCAAGCCCTGATTGCTATGTGGAGCAAACCGGCAATGTGATAAGCGTACAGCTAGACGGCGATGAAAAACCTGGAACGGTAGCCGTTATACAGCTTTTGTTGAAAGAGTCAAACACATGCATGCTGACGATTAAAGTCATAAAATAGATAAACGGCTGTCTGGCAGGATTTCAAATCTTTGAAATCCTGTCTTTGTTTTTTTCACCGGCAAGCCATTTCCCATAGTATGACAAGACACGATGCGCCGTGTCACATTCATGCGTGAAGGTCTGCGCGAGAAGCCATGAAATGCACTCGATCCAAATCTCTGTAAGCTTAACATTCCATGTTATAGTTGCCTATGCCGTTTAACTATTTAGGTTCAAATAAGCGATTGCTCAAAATCTATCCAGATTTTATCCAAAACCAAACTTACTAAATCTATAAGCATTTAATGAGTTCACATCTTTGTTGGAACTACGAATGAGAATAATGATCACATGAAATACTAAACCTATAAGGCTAAACACGTGCTTACATACTTGCGAGCGAAATCATCTATAAATTTTATCTATCATCTCAGCCCGCGAGCAAGCGACAGCGTGAGCGCTAAGTTCAATCCATTCGCTCACTGCATACTTTTAAGCATAGCGCATGCGCCTTGGCGAAACAAGCCTAGGGTGAGCGCTTCCAGGAGGCTAAGTGAAATGAAACGGCTCGCTATCGCTCTAATACTCCTTACGGGCTTGGCATTTGGCATTCAGCAGTCATATTCATGGTTTTCAAGCAGGGACGAAGCTCAGTCTGTGTCGGCAGAAGGCGGAAATCTAGATGTACGGCTTTCTTCAGACCACGCAAGCACAGAAATCTTTTTTCCAGGGGGAGAACAAATAGGAGAAACGTATACACCTTTTCACATTGGGTATAGAGTCAACAACTACTCAAAAGTGCCCACTATAGTTAGGGTCAATCATGCTGGCGTTCATTACCAAGACCATGAGAAGACGCTTCTTTACGAGACTAATAAAAACAGCCCTCAAGACACGTATACTTTTAGGCTTTACAAGTTGACAGACAAATGCTTCAAGTTCCTTAATCATTTAGGCAAAACAGAAAAGTATGTGGATTATGAGTATCTTGATTCAATCGGCTTTGTTCCCTATGACATAAGCTCGCCAAATTATGAGGTCGTTCCCCTAATTTTTAGCGAATATGTTAAAAAAGAGAAGTCTCTTAGAGGTTTCTACACTACAAATCCTGACATCGGGTTGCACTTGATAGTGAACTTTGCTTTTTCATCTCTTGATTGCAAGCTGGCACCTGGATACTCCTCGCGTGGTTATTGCTATGATGAACAAGCCCCTGGCTTTAGCCCCGTTAACAACATGTATATCTACCTGCCCGCCCCGCCCGTACCCACTCACGATAATAAAACTCCTTCCTCTCATGTAGATGTAAACTTCGCCTTCAGCTTGCCAATTACCAAAAGCAGTGAGGCCACGCTGAAAGAGGATCCAACTATCACAGCAAACTTCGATAACTCCTTTCAATACAGCGTAGTAACGCTCGATGTCAATCAAGACAGCCTTCTCGATGAATTTGGGTACAATTACTTAGGCGACTTAAAGGCTGTCGCTATAGAGAATAACGTTGGCGCTTTTAGAAGCGTCTTCAACAATTATGCTGATGAAGAGCTTTTCTACAAGTTGCAGCCGTCTAACCTTTCAGGTACACCCACAGCAGCGCCCACGCCCCTTCCAACTCCCGTTTGCAAAGCCTTTAGCATGACCGTTAAACAGTCTGGAACCCAAGGCGAAAAAGAAACGAAATATGAAGGCTTAGGCGCAAAGCCTGACGATTATTTAGTAATCTCCTGCGCCGACTACTCCAAAACTGTATTTGAGATAGACGAGCTGGACAGGTTTGACGTGGAAACTGCATCTCCTCACAGCCATATTGAGCAGAACGTGAAAAGCATAACGGTAGAGTTAAGCGGCCAAGAAGAGCCTGGCACAGTTGCTGTCATTCAGCTTTTGATGAAAGAATCAAGAACCGTCATGCTAACGATAAAAGTTGTAAAAGAAGAGCCAGCTTCAGATGGGGTATAGGCTTCATTGCCATGCCCTTTACGCTGACTGTTTGAGATTCTTTGAGTGCGGGCGGCCCATAATATTTGTCTTAAATCAAGCGTCCTGCCTTTTGCATGAATGTGCCGTTTCAAGCGATTTCTCATGAATACAAGAAAAGATAAAATCAAATACTAGGAGTTGCAAGAGCGAAACGCGAGCGTTTTCGTGTCATACATTCTTGCATAAGCGCATGTCTCTTGGCAAAACGGCAAAGGGGCATGCTCTTCAAAGGAGGCTAAGAATGGATGAAACGGCTTGCTATCGCTCTAATGCTCCTCACAGTCTTGGCATTTGGCATTCAACAGTCATATTCATGGTTCTCAGGCAGGGATGAAGCCCCCTCATCGGTGGTTAAAGCCGGAAATCTTAATGTTGCGCTTACATCTTCCATTGGGAACACGGCTTACCTTTCTCCATCACTAATTGAATCCGGCGAAGAATTCAGCATTGGGTACACCCTCACAAATAACAACAATGTACCGGCAATAGCAAGAGTTAATCAAGCAGGCGTTCGTCTAAAAGGCCAGACGATATCCATCATGAATAAGGGCGCAAACAGTTCTGACATGTATACTTTCAGGCTTTACAAATTGACAGACAAGTGCTTCAAGCTCCTTAACCATATAAGAACCGATAGCCCTGAAAAATATGTCGATTTTGAATACCTTGATTCCATAGGATTTGTTCCCTTTGACATCAGCTCGCCAAACTATGAGGCTGTCCCTCTAATCTTTAATAAGCATGATGGTAAAGGCTTTTACACAGAACCGGATATCGGATTGCGATTGTCGGTATCTGTCCATTCTTCTGATATTATTGCTTTCGCGAAACTAGCTACCGGAAGCTCCTCTCGCGGTTTTTGCATTAACGAACTTGCGCCCGACCCATTGCGTCCTCATAATTGCTTATACTTCTATTTGCCGAAGCCTAAGAATTCTACGAATGATCAAACCTCTCCACTTGTTGTCGACGTAAAATATACCTTCAGCTTGCCCGGCAATAATCCGTCCGTGCTATCCGGATTCGACAACACCTTCCAATACAGTGTAATCACGCTGGATGTCACTCAAGAAAGCCTAACTGACGAACTAGGGAACAACTACTTGGGCGATTTGAAGGCCGTAGCCATAGAAAGCAATGCAGGAGCTTTCCGAAGCGTGTTCAATAACTATGCCGATGAGCCTATCTTTTACTATTTGCCTCCAGTTGAAGAATCAGCTGGAATCACACACCTTCCGCTTCCCGATTTCGCTCCCTTTAAAATGGACGTCACGCATATTGAAGCAGGCAGCACTACTGTTCATTATACCGATCTAGGGGCAGCGCCTGACGAGTACGAAGTAATCGAATGCACAAACGACAAGGAGACCATATTTGATATACCTGCCCTAGAAAGCTTTGACGTAGAAATTTCAAGCCCCTATTGCGCTGTTGATCAAGTGCCGACAAGAATAAGCCTAAAGCCAAATGAGGACGCAAAGGCTGGCACAGTAGCCGTTATACAGATTTTGTTGAAGAAATCAAATACCGTCATGCTGACGATAAAAGTCGTAAAATAAACTAGAAACCGGGGCAGGATTTCAGAAAGCTTGAAATTCTGCCCTTTTGTTGACTTCGCCATAACTATCCTTGGCCAATGATGCACAAATTGGCTGTACAGGTTATACGTGGAAACTGCATGTCCTCATTGCCATGCCTTGACGCCGACTATTTGAATTTCCTTGAGCTCGGCTTGCCCATATTCTTTGTCTCACATCAACCTACCTTATGCTAGTATATGCCGTTTTAAGCGTTTTCTCATGAATACAAGAAAAGATAAAATCAAATACTAAAAGTCGCAAGAGCGAAACGCGAGCGTTTTCGTGTCATACATTCTTGCATAAAGCAATGCCTCTTGGCAAAACAACCAAGGCGGCTGCGCTTCAAAGGAGGCTAAGAATGGATGAAACGGCTTGCTATCGCTCTAATACTCCTCACGGGCTTGGCATTTGGCATTCAACAGTCATATTCATGGTTTTCAGGCAGGGATGAGGCCCCCTCATCGGTTATTGAAGCCGGAAATCTTGATGTAACGCTTACATCTTCCATTGGGAACGCCGCTTACCTTTCTCCATCATTAATTGAATCCGGCGGGCAATTCAGAATTGAGTACACCATTACTAACAACAGCAAAGTACCGGCAATAGTAAGAGTTAATCAAGCCGGCGTTCATCTCGAAGGCGATGATAGAACCGCCAAAGATGCCGTCAACGAATCCGATAAGTACACTTTTAGGTTTTACAAATTGACAGATAAGTGTTTCAAGCTTCTTAACCACTTGGATCATCCAGAAAAATATGTCGATTTCGAATATCTTGATTCTATTGGATTTGTTCCTTTTGACATAAGCTCACCAAACTACGAAGTAGTACCACTAGTCTTTGACAGATTTTTATCGTCATCAAAATCTTTCATCACAACACCGGATATTGGATTGCGATTGAATGTTTCTTTTAGTACTAAAAAACAAAAGATTCCCTCATTAATCGCTCCCGGATATTCGTCTCGTGGCTTCAGCATTGATGAATTCGCGCCTGAAACGCTTCCTCCATTTAACTACTTGTACTTCTACTTGCCAGAGCCTGATACTTCATTGAACATTAATGGTATAAATTGTAGTATCGAAGTACTCTATACCTTCAGCTTTCCCAACCCAGCCACTTCATATCAGACTACATCCTCTGCTTCACTTCAACCTAACGATCCTTCCGTACTATCAGCACTCGACAACACCTTCCAATACAGTGTAATCACGCTAGACATCACTCAAGAAAGCCTAACTGACGAAATAGGGAACAACTACTTGGGCGATTTGAAAGCCGTAGCAATAGAAAACAACGCAGGGGCATTCCGAAGCGTGTTCAAAAATTATGCCGATGAGCCCGTCTTTTACAAATTGCAACCGTCTGCCACAATCACACCCCCTCTTCCCACAATCACACCCCTTCCACTTCCAACTTTCGCTCCCTTCAATATGACCGTCACGCGCAATGGATCAAGCAACACTAATGAAATCATTTCCAATCTGGGGGCAGCGCCTGACGATTACAAAGTAATCAAATGCACAAACGACAAGGAGATCATATTTGATATACCTGCCCTAGAACGCTTTGACGTAGAAATTTCAAGCCCCTATTGCGCTGTTGACCAAGTGCAAACAAGAATAAGCTTAAGGCCAAATGAAGATGCAAAGGCTGGCACAGTAGCCGTTATACAGATTTTATTGAAGGAATCAAATACCGTCATGCAGACGATAAAAGTTGTAAAATAAATGTAAGAAACTAGGGCAGGATTTCAGAAAGCTTGAAATCCTGCCCT
>JAISWZ010000437.1 GCA_031270945.1 Clostridiales bacterium
CCCCAATTTCTTGTGCCGATAAGACCATATCCCAAAATTTATTATAAGGCTTGGAAGTAACGCGTTGAAGCATCGCATGACTCTTCCTGCGCCCTATTTTTCTAAGATAAAATGCAGAGCACATTTCAAATCTCTTTCGAGATTGTCAAGCTTGATTTTAAAATATATGCAAGCGCTTGAATGTTTAGAACTATGACTATCAAGAAATATTTAAGGCATGAACTCCTTATGCTGAGGACACTTAGAGCATATCCCAAAATTCCGAAGTGGCACTGGAAAAATCCTGGCGAATGGTTCAACTAGTTTGCTCGGGCTTCTGCGAGCAAACATCCGGATTTTTCCGGTGCCTCGGATATAATTTTGCTATATGCTCTTGCATGTGCAAATTTCTAACCGTAGCCCGCCTCAGAAGCCAGTCAGGCCGCTCCCGCTAACGATAAAAAATTCTAAAATAGGCAAAAGTCGGCTAATCGCTTTATAGAGCCTAGGGCATGCGCACAGATACTGTCGCCGCAAGCGCGGCACTGCCACAAACATCCATGACACTATCTGGTCATAAAAAATTTTTTCTAAGGGGTGAAAGAAATTTGCTATTCTCGACGTCTTATCTTTAAGAGCAGAATGCGCTCCTGTTTCGACGTTTCCCAAGAATACTGACATGAGCGCCTGCCCTTATTGCCAGGCGCTGCGCAAGAGACGCAAGCGCCCCAGCCCCGTACCCAAGACATTCCCTGAGAATGGGTTAAACCATAGACAAGACGGACGCTCTCAGTGCATATCCCAAAATTAAAATTATGGCTTGTGAAAGTCACGCAAGTTTGCGCGCAGAAGCCCGAGCAAACACTGTTGAAGCATTGCCACTGACGGAATTTTGCGATATGCTCTCAGTCTTGTTGCCGATGGTTGAGACATGGCAAGAATAACTAGAGATTTTAAGCGTAGAAAGCGTTGACAACCAGGTGCCTGAGTGATACGATAAAAGGGATATGCATCAGGGATTGAGCGCAATAATGATTCGGCTGTTTTAAAGGCCTCAAACGCCAGATATATAAGAAGGGACGTGATAAGAAAAGAGAGGCGATTTCGCAAGGCACAGCTATGATATCGGTTCAAGCGGCTAAGGTTTTTGGTCTTCCCGCGAATCGAGATAGTATAGGCAAAAGCGCTTGGTTCATGAAGGGCTAAGAGGATAGGGGACGATCTATACTTCTTACATGAGGCGAGCGGTTGAAAAAAAGGCTTGAATTGGTTTTTGAAAGGTTCATCACAAATATTTCTTGGCAATCCAATAATTATTTTTAATTGATAGACGTTACAAAGCAAAAAAATAATTATGTTTTCCTTTGAAGCTGGCACTCGCTTTCACTGATTGTTTAGCAATGAACTTTCATGCAAGTTGTGATGTCTGCAAGAAAAAAGTGAAGAACTTAAGATGCAAACGTAAAAGAGAAATAAAAATAAATAAAAACAAATATAAGTTCCCAAGCTTGTTAATAGATATTGTGAAAATCATGTCGAATTATGCTTGAAAACCGTAAAACTTCTGACAACTTTGGCTGTCAGAAGAACTGCTCCATACCATTATAAGGAGATACTCTTATGAAAAAACGCGTTGTTGGATTTATAATAGCTATTGCGGTTGTTGTTGGGGTGCTTGCCCCAATGCCCATTACCTTTGCGGCGTCGGGAAATGAATTGGTCGAGGTTACGGCGAAAGGGAAAACAAGCACAGGAAAGTTTTCTGGGACTTTCAAGTACGCGTCGCCGCTGGCCCAAGACACAGAGCCCAAGCAGAGGGATTTTTCTGAGAAGTACTATTATGACGACAGTTACTTTGCCGTTCCGTCATCTCAATACAACGTCCAGCTGGCAACGATGTCCTTGTGCTATGAGCTTTCGGCATGGAACAGCAACGAAAGCGGCAGGGACGCTTACTCTAACGGGGAGGACGACTACACCAACAAGAGCGTGAACGCCCAGAACCTTCTGAAGGGAATGGGGTTTTCGGGCATAGCTGTAAACAAGTGGTTTACCCAGAAGCCGGAGATGGATTCTATTGGAGTAATAGCTGGAAGCAAAGAGGTCAAGTATGACGGCGCTGGATACACGCTTATAGCGGTGGCGATTCGCGGAGGGAATTACGAGAGCGAATGGGCCAGCAACCTGACCTTGGGAAAGCAGGGGGATCATCAGGGGTTTTCTGAGGCGAAGACAAATGTTCTGGAGTTTTTGAAGGCATACGTATCGCGCTATGGCATTAGCGGGAACATAAAGGTCTGGCTTACCGGATACAGCCGGGGAGGCGCTGTAGCAAACCTGGTTGGAGCTGCTTTGAATGACAGCTTCAAGCTTGGAAATGTGACGCTTGGAAAAGACAACACGTATGTCTACACATTTGAGGCACCTAAGGGAACTGTTTCAGAGAACGCGAAGTCTGCTTCTTACAACAACATCTTCAACATATTGAACTACAATGACTTGGTTCCCTACGTAACCATGGAGGGATGGGGTTTCAAGAGGTACGGCAATGACATATTCATGCCGGATACCATAACCTACGGGGATTACAAAGAAAACTTGGAATACTACAGCAAGTTCCAGTCATATCCGCAGAGCAAAGTGCCAAGCCTGGCGCCATTCAAGAGAATAGCGTTTGAGATATCGGCTGATGGAAAGCTGACAAACAAGTCATTGCCTTCAACCAGCAAGGACTACAAGCTTCAGCCCCAATTCGTGAAGGACATTTCGGCTGGGCTTGCCAATGACGTGTTTGTCAGCAGGGCTTCTTATGCTGAGTCAAACCAGAAATCAATGAGATATCTTTTGAGTGTTCTTAACACTGGAGTGACTACTGGGAAAGTCAAAGACATCTTCGTGAAAAAGCTGGGAGAGAAAGCTATTTCTATCATCGCGGCGCTATCAGGAGAAGACAGGATAGCGGATCTAACAAGCATCGTGGCAAAATGCTTGAGCGACAGCTGGAAAGAGGCAGGATTGACAGCGCCTTCCGGATACGACGTAACATCTATCGCTTCTACCGCAGCTGAGATTCTTGGGGGGTTTGTCGGATCTGGCATGATAGATGAGCTGGGGACGCTTCTTCTCAACCTTCCTCAAATCCAAGAGGCTCACTTGCCTGAGCTGTGCATGTCCTGGCTTATGGCGCAAGACAGCAATTACGGGCAAGGGAACAAAGTGTTCGAGCGCACTGACAGCAAGCACAGGGTCTTGCGCATCAACGGCACCGCTGATGTGGAGGCATATGACGGAAAAGGGAAGCTTGTCTTGCAAATCAAAGACGGAGCTCTCAAAGACGTTGGAGGCATAGCGGTTCATGTAGACGGAGACGAGAAGATCGCTTACTTCCCTCCCAATGTGGCGTACAGTGTGAAAGTGATCGCAAAGCAGGACTCAAGCATGACATACATGGTTTCTGAAGAAGACTTTACCGGAGGCGTCCCGCCTCGCGCTGTTGTCTACAACCAGCTTAAGCTGGCCAAGGGATCTACCTATACTGGAACACTTCCAGCTTACTCAAGCAAGGACTACAAGCTGGAGGACAAAGGCACAAGCCTAAGCTACACTCTGGCTGACTCAGCCGGGAAGGCCATAAAGCCTACCTATGACGGAGGGGTTGAAGGCATCTCGTTCTCCATAAAGGCGGAGTCAAGCAACACTTCCGTTGGAACCACAATGGGAACGAAGAGCTATTACATGGGGCAGAAAGCTACTGTCGTAGCTCTGTGCGTCAATGATTCAAGCTTTGACGGTTGGTACGAAAACGGAAAGAAGATCGAAGGAGCCAACCTTGCCTACACCTTCAACGTTCAAGGCAACCGCAACCTGACTGCCCGCTTTACCGCGAGCTCGTCTTCCGTATCGGAGAAATCGGATTCCACGACTATTGAGATAAGCCTGGATGACGTGGTGAACGGGATTAAGAAAATTAAGCCGGTGGTTGACACGATTTCGGATCTGCTTAAGCAGCAGAAGGAGAAGTAAAAAGGTTAGGCGAAGGGCTTGAATGTGTGAGCGAGAGAGAACAAGAAAGATGGATGAGGGCAGCCAGCTGCAAGCTGGCTGCCCTTTTTTTGGGTTTTTTTGTTTTGGTTTTTTGTTTTGGTTTTTGCATTAAACATGGCGGAAAATGGCCGCTTGTCCTGGGTTAAACGTTTAACTTGGGGCTATGCTGCGTTTTCGACAGAATATGCGATTCGGATTAGGATGATTTGAATATAAAGGTCATACTTTTTTTGTTCGAAAGACGTAGTCTGTATAATGGCGAAGAAAGGGGGCGGGAGGCACATTTTGCGATTTCGGGAGATATGCGCGAGATATGCGCAAGAGAAGGCAAAGTTTTGTTGCGAGGAGGCCTAACTAAGGATAATTATCGCAATGTTCATAAGCTTGTTAATAAGACGATTGAAATATTTTACTTGACAAGCTATAAAGCCATTGCAGAAGCTCTAAATCATGATGATTTGCCCAAATATGCCAATGTTCTCTCGAATGTGAAATCAATCCCTTTTGCTCGACTTTGAAGCCAGGCGGGGCCGCTCCGTTTACGAAAAGAAATGTCTTGACCGCAACGAAAATTTTCACTGCGATAAAGTTGAGGAGGCACTCTTATGAAAAAGCTTATGAAAAAGCGCATTATAGGTTTTGCAATTTCTTTCATTATCATCCTGGGTTCGTTTGCCCCATTTCCCATGAGCTTTGCGGCTGCAGGAAGCGACCTGGTGCAGATTACAAAGCGGAATAAAGCCGTGACGGAGCGGTACACGGTTCTTGTGCTGGACACGTCGGAAAGCATGCTTGGGGAGCCGCTTAAGCAGATGAAGGAT
>JAISWZ010000335.1 GCA_031270945.1 Clostridiales bacterium
CTTTCAAGACTTCTCCGTCAATCTTGAAGTGCAGGGGCTGGCTGTCCACCAAAACCCCGTCCATGTCAAAAATCGCGTGCTTTCTCTTCACAGTCCAACCCTCCTTTGGGGCTCCCAATTTAAGCTCGGGATTGCCCTTGTCATCAGCGTTATTGTACCCGATTTCAAGAATTAAAAAAAGCCCCAAGGGAAGAAAGACCTGAGGGCTTTTGGAAGGGGGTTGCACGATGCTGACGGGACTCGAACCCGCGTCTCCGGCGTGACAGGCCGGTGCTCTTGCCACTGAACTACAGCATCAGATTTTGCTGGCTTTTCGGTTGCGTGAGAGCAGTCTTCTTTCAACTCTTTGAGAAGGACTCGAACCTTCAACCCTCCGGTTAACAGCCGGATGCTCTGCCATTGAGCTATCAAAGAATAAGTTTGCGTTTAAGAGCATGGCCGTTCGCTAAAGCGGCACTTCTTTCAACTCTTTGAGAAGGACTCGAACCTTCAACCCTCCGGTTAACAGCCGGACGCTCTGCCATTGAGCTACCAAAGAATAAGTTGCGTTTAAGAACATATCCCAAAATTATATCCGAGGCGCCGGAAAAATCCGGGTGTTTGCTCGCAGAAGCCCGAGCAAACTAGTTGAAGCATTCGCCAGGATTTTTCCGGCACCATTTCGGAATTTTGGGATATGCTCTAAGGCATTTGTTGCTTCTTACTCTTATAAGTCACTGAGAAGAATTTATCGCTCCAAGTTTTTGTTTCAATTCGATGACTTTCGTTGCCGACTTGAAAGGCCGGTCGCTAAAGCGGCACTTCTTTCAACTCTTTGAGAAGGACTCGAACCTTCAACCCTCCGGTTAACAGCCGGATGCTCTGCCATTGAGCTACCAAAGAATAAATTTCACTTGCGCATATCCCAGATGCTTGGCATCTGTATCTCCTTACGCCTTTATAAGTCATCAGGAGAAATATATCGCTCCAGTTTTTTTTGAATTTTTGAAATTTATGGCCTGGAAAAATCCTGACGAACGCTTGAATTATACTTGCCGGGATTTATCGAGCAGCCGCCGGACTTTTCCAGATCCAAAAATCAATGCTGGGATCTCTTTGTCGTGCCTTGGCTTTTCTTCTAGCCTGTGTCATAGAAGCGTTTGTCAGCCTCAGCCACGAGCCCAAGACCTCTTTGTTCGGGATGCGAAACAAATCTGGGCTTTGATCGCAAGGCGCCAAATATCCTAAGTGAACCAGGACGCTCCACAGAGAAGAGATATCTTCAAAATCGCCAAAAGCGATCTCACTTTTCATCGCAAGCTTCACTGGCTCTCCAAGAATATATTTTTTCAGGTCAGTCAGATCCTCGCTCTCGGCTCTGGCTATAACATCCTGAAGGATGTCGTCATCGCTAGAGTTCGCCCAGTGGCTCTTTGGATGCGCTTTCGGGTTGCCCTGCAAGTCCTTGCAATAGCTCATTACTGATGAAGCGTTGTAGATGCGCTTGCCGCCGAATAAATATCCGCCATGCCATTCCCGGATTGAGGGCAGAGCGCCAGAAAATCCGATGTCAGCCAACGCCTTTGCGACTTCTTCTTCGGTCAGGCCGAATCGGCTAGCATATTCCGGGTCAGATACAGTCGAGACAACCAGGTTGTCTTCGATGCCGGCTATTCTCAAGCATCCTGTCAGCGCCACAAATTCCACGCGTTCATTGCCTTTTAAGACGCAACTGTAAAAGCCCGAAAGGAAATCTAGCAGCCTATTGCCGTAGCCTTTGCTGATTGATTGAAGTATTGCGGCGTCATACTCGTCTATGAGAACAACGACCTCTTTGCCGTAATAAGAGCTCAACGCCCGTGTCAGAATCGAAAGACCTGATTTCAAGTGGGCGAGATCAGGCGACACAGGCGGGCTGATCAGCCTTTCAATATCATTTTTGCTGTCCGGGCTCAGCCTGTCGTAGTCGGGCAGGGTTTTCAGGTCTTGGCAGACCTCGCAAACTCTTTGTGCCAGAGAATTTGCGCATTCAATAAAACTCTCGCCAGAGACCCCAGCCAGGCTTATATGCAGAACCGGATGCTTGCCAAAGTGCGCGTCGCGGATCCCTGTTTCGCTTTCTATCTCCAGCCCTTTGAACAACTCCGGATCAGCCCCTATCTCCAGGTAGGACTTCAGCATGCTCAGGTTGAGGCTTTTGCCAAACCCCCTGGGCCTGGTTATCAGGCTGGCGCGCCCCTTGCTTTTGAAGAACTCCTTGATGAGCAAGGACTTGTCAACGCAATAAGATTTGCACTCTCTGATTCTCTGGAAGACGCTGTTTCCTGCTTCTATGTTGACTGCGTTATCCATGGCTACCTCCTTGGGATATGACAAACTTGAATGGCATGTATCAAAATAATGGTTTATTATAGCTTAATTATACTGTCATCGCAAACCGTTGCAGTTTTGGCGCTTTTTAAGAACCGATAAGATTTTAGGAAACGGGTGCCAAAGCGATTTCCTCTCTATAAATTCCATGGTCGATTCCACCATGGAATTTATATCTGGTAAAACAAATTCGCCGCCAGCCCATGGCCTCACATTTGTGTGATCGCTAGCAAAAAATCACCGTTGTCCGTTTTCCAGTCTCAAGTTTTGAAATCGGTTTCAAATATCTCACACCGCTCCTCCGTCATGCGTTTAAATTTCGGATATGCTACATGCACAAATTCCTTTGCTTTCTTTGTGCACAATTCAAAGACTACCTTGTGCAACATTGCCACAAGTCTCCGTCGTTTCGGCTTGTTAATTCAGCAATTCAACATATGCTCCACTTTTCGTTTCACCGTCCAAAAGCCGTTTTCCTTGGATTCACGGGCTTTTCGGCTTGCAAAATTTCTCCATTTTGACCCATATTGCTCCTGGTGCCAAACACCGTTTAAATCCGCTCCCCTCTAGGCATAAGACTCCCAAGTCCCATATCTACTGCGCATTTACAGCTGTTTGATTGGGTGTTATAATAGTTCTATCTAACCCAAAAGAAATCCAAGCCTAGCCATCATGAAACCGATGCCAAACATTATAAATTTTCCAGCTTTCATCCGAGCCTTCAAACTCGGTTTTAGCTAACGTTAATAAGTTGATTTTTTTGTTCCGAAAATCCCATGATTTCTAACTTCACTCCCGAAATTTCAGACCTGGCGCCCAAAGAAATCGAACTTATAGAGCCTGAAATTGCCTACATAAGCTGTTGAAATTTTGACTTCTCCAAGAAACCGGTTTCTAGATTTTGAGCGTTAAAAGCATTTTCAAAGCACTAAACCCATATTCCATGCCCTTTTGCATTAGAAATTAAAAAGAGCCAAGGAGAAAATTCTCCTTGGCTCTCGGATCGGGCTGCAATCCCGCAGGTCCCTAATTGGTCTTTGCCTTTTTCATCGCTTCTTTCCAAGTATCCCTCATGTCGCGGATCATGTCCCTGACCTCGTGAAGCGCTTCGAGATCTTTTTTCATGTTCGCGTCAATGAGCTTCCAGTACATGTAGTCATAGATCTTGTTGAGGTCGTTTGACACCTCGTACTTGAAGTCCAAAGTGAGCTGGAACTCTTGGATTATAGCTTCAACCCTCATTATCAGGTCATTCGCCTTTGAGAAGTTTTTGTTCTCAGTAGCGATTATCGCTTGGTTTACAAACTTCAAAGCCCCGTCGTAAAGCATGAGCGTAAGCTCTTCCTTTGGGGCAGTAAAAACTGAGTGATCCTCATATTTGGTGTAAGGGTTTTTCTGGGCTAATGACATATTATCTTCCTTTCTCCCGGATCCTCTTTTCACGCGAAAAGAAGATCTTGGGGGCCAGATGTTGAGGACGCCTGAGACTAAGCTCAGAGAATTCTCAACACCCTTGGACAGTTAAGAGCCCCTTAAAACGGGGCTCCGTTCAAGTGACCCTCAGTTTCTTCTGTCATAAAAGCTTTCCATTCCCGCCGCCAAGTGAGCTGAGTAGGCATTGTTTATGGATCGCTGTTCCTTGGTGTTTCTAATGTTCCTCTTGAGAGGCTCAATGACGCGGTTTAGGTTGTCGGTAATCCTTCTCTCACTTTCGAGAGCGGTTTTAGCAGCATCCTTGACTGTGTGCGCAAGCTTACTAGATATAAATGGATATGGTTCCAGTTGCTTGTCAATATCCTTCAGCTCAATCAGCATTTTTTCTCGCTCTTCAACAAGCCTTAAGTATGCTTGGGCCGAAGTCTCGTCAACCAGCTCCACTGAGTTGGTCATCTCAGTCCATTTTTCCAAGATGTCCAGCTTCCTTTTAAGAAGCTCTTCCACTTCGCACTCTCCCTTAGTGCATATCCCAAAATCGATATGCTCTTGGCTCATCCCAACTGGGCTGACAAATATGCCATTTGGTTGTTGGATGCAGTGATAGCTTGCTCCATCTTGGAGAACATGGTGTAGTAGCTGGTCTCCTTCGCTTGGAGATATTCCAACATATCATTTATCCTGTCGTTCTGGAGCTTTATTGTCTTGTACATTGTGCTTGACAGCTCTGAAAGAGTATCGCCAGGTATTCCAGCTTTTACAGATATTGTTCCACTTGCGCTAGTAGCTTTGTTTATGATGTCGTTTATTCTCTCAGCCAACCCTTCAGACTCCAGCCTTTTATCTGTGGGCTTGTTGGAAGATCCGAAAGTGGCAGCTTTAGTAAACAAGGTAGCAACAGCCGCGCCGTTATTAGTTATGGCTTTTTGCAGCTTATCCTCGTCTATAACCAGCTTTCCTTGCTCCGAGAAGCTCTGGGTAAATGAGATGCCTATGTCGTGCATGCTTAGCTTTTTGCCGTTTTCAAGAGTAACAGGGAGATAGAGAGTGGATCTCATCTGGCTAGCGATATCGTTCAATATGTTGTCATTGTAAAGCAAGCCTTTCTTGGCCTGGCTTTCCCATTGTACTATATCGCTGTCTTTCATCGCTTCTTTCTCTTCGTCCGTCAAAGGCTGATAGTAGTTGTAGGAGTCTTTTTTCGGCCTTGACGTGCGAAGCTCTGCATTAAGGTCATCTATCATCAAATTGAAACCGGTGACAAAGTTTTTGATAAATTCAAAACCGGAAGACGTATCCTTTTCGACTGTTATATTTAAAACTTCTTTATCGGGTGTTTTCTCAACTAAATCCATGGTTATTCCTGCCATGGTAATTCTATTGCTATCCCTTGTTGTTTGCACTCCGTCAAATGTGAAGATTGCATCCTGGGCCTTTGATGCTCCAGTGTTTTTTTTGCTTAAACCAAGAGCGCCAGAAAGAAAACTCGTTGTGTCATTAATCTTTATGCTATTTGCTGTGCCAGTTGACTCAGAAGTCATCGAAAAGTTTCTATTGAATGTATCAAAAGATAACTTAACTCCAATGCCAGATTGGGATACTTCACTCATTACTTGAGAAATTGTGGTCGAACCTGAAAAAGTAAATTCCTTGCCGTTAATCTTGAGTGTAAATTCACCTTCACCTATGTCAAATGCATCCTTAAGAGTTTGACTGGTATTGAAGTTAGTGGATGCGCCATTGGATATTCCAAGTCTATTCATCACACCATCTGCACCTGTAAATGTGGCAGTATGCCCTTTTTGAGCCGTGAATATTACCTCGCCGCTCCCACCGATTTGCGCTGTGACTTTGTTGGCTGTACCATTCTCTGTGCCAAACGCATTTTTTAGCTTCTTGTTTATTAGCTCTTCCAATTTAACGGTATTGTTGCCTATATCGCTTAAGTCGGCCTTTGTAAACTTTATATCTTTACTCAATCCATCCAGATTGATTGATATTGTGTCCGCTTTAACCAAATTTTCTATAAATTTATCACCACTTGTCACCTTGCCAGACATTTCGCCACTGGTCTGTTTCTCTGCAGTTGCCAATTTCTCTACCGTTATAGTATGTTTCCCAACATCAGCATTTGCAGATCCTACTACCTTGATAGCATTCGATGCCTTGCCATCTCCGGTTAAAACACCGACCGTATTCTTTACATAGCTTGACGACATCCTGCCGCTTGTAGGAGAGCTTAAGTTTAGAAAACTGCTTTGAAAGCTCTTCATTGATTTAGAGACATTTTGATAAGCTGATTGAGTCCAAAGAGAGATTTGATTTTGGCTTTTAAGCCTGGTCAACTTCATTCCTTCTGCCTTCATCAATGCCGCAATCATCGACTCTGTATCAATTCCGGATAATCCAGTCATTCTCATTGTACTAGTATAAGTGGCCATATTATCCTCCTTTTCATGAATCACGTTTAAATTTCATGTCTCGCAATATACTTCGGCATTTTTAGACATTGCTTTAATGAATCATAAAGCGAGATATAGCTTGAAATTTTGGAGTTGTTGAGTTTTTTGCTACGAGTTGCCATTCGTTCCCTAACTATTGCTCATGCTTCTAACACATAATCTATTAGACTTGAACTCAAAATTTCCAGATCCTAGCCGCGAACCATATCCCTATTTCTTTTTACTGCCCGAATAATGTCTGTCGAAAAAGACTTTTCCTTTGCATTTTGAGGAAATATGGGTGCGCTCAGATTTTCTGATATTTTTATTATAGCCAGAGTTTATTAAAGAAATCTAGGCAAGTGAAGGCAGTAAAAATCTGCTAATACTAATTCATTCAAGCTTGCATATGCTGGCGCATTTTTGCAGAAAATAGATTTGCGTAATTGAACCGACGAGACTAGAACATATCCCAAAGTTTATTTTAGGTCAAAAACTCAAAGAATTTTGGGATATGCACTTTTATAACTATTAATAAAGTGCGCGTCGGCATAGCAATCGCAAGCCAATCTCAGGATGGCTGCTTAACGCGTGCCTTGGGGCATGCCAAGACGTCGCGGATATCCAAGGAGGATTCTTCAATGGGAAACATGGTAATCAACACCAACGTATTAGCCTTAAACGCTCACAGAGCCATGAAAAACGTCAACGCGTCGCAGTCAACCGCTTCAGCGCGTTTGTCATCAGGCTTAAGAATAAACACAGCTGCCGATGACGCGGCTGGCCTAGCCATATCGGAAAAGATGCGCGGCCAGATCAGGGGCCTCAACATGGCCAGCAAGAACGCCCAGGACGGATCCAGCCTCATCCAGACCGCTGAGGGCGGCATGCAGCAGGTAGGGGATATGGTTCAGAGGATCAGAGAGCTCACTGTGCAGGCCGCCAACGACAGCAATGATTTCGAATCTGGCGATAGGACTAAAATCCAGGCTGAGATCTCAGAGCTCATTTCCGAGATAGACAAAATGGCCGACAGAGTAGAGTTCAACAACAAGAAGATCATAAACGGAAACTTCTCTGTAGGATCGGGCCAAACATTGACGTTCCAAGTCGGCGCGAACGCCGGGCAGACGGTCAGCTTGCACATTTCCTCCATGAGCTCCACCAGTCTTGGATTGCATGGCATGAAGGTTGACATTTCAAATGCCGGAGCTATATCTAAGCTGTTGTCTAAAATAGACAACGCTCTCAAAATCGTAACCAACTCCAGAGCTGAGCTTGGCGCAAAGCAGAATAGGCTTGAGTACACCATGAAGAGCCTGGACATCTCATCAGAAAACCTGTCTTCATCAGAATCCAGGATAAGGGATACAGACATGGCAAAGGAAATGATGAACCTTACAAAGGCTAACGTCCTTTCCTCCGCTGCGACCTCAATGCTCTCGCAGGCAAACCAGCAGCCCCAGAACGTTCTCCAGCTGTTGCGTTAATATGAGCCGCAAGCGGTCAACGCTTGCGGTTTCTTTTTCTTAATAAGAGCATTTTCGAAACTTTTCTTAATAATATCATTTTCAAAACTTTCTTAATAAGAGCATTTTCAAAACTTTCCTGGGCCACTGAACATTTAGGGATATGCTTTCTCAAAACGCGGAATTTTCTTATCGTTGCCCGCTTCGCTACATATCCCAAAATTGATTTATGGCTTTTTCGGAGTTTTGGGATATGCACTCAGAAGCCAGTCGAGCCGCTCCCGCTAACGATAAGAAAATTCTAAATCAAGGCGAAAGCGCAGCACTGTGCAACCAAGGATTTACGTCCAAAAATCACGTTATGCGAATCACAACGCAGAACTCCCTGTGATGCTTGGCGAACACCGACCTTATCGCTTTTTCTATTTTTATTTTGGTATATGACCTAATCAATCTTGCTCGCTATGATGGTGCAAATATCATATATTAACCAGGATTAATGGCGATAAAGAGCACATAATAAAAGAGCCAGCACGGATTGCTGGCGTTCCTTGCCATCATTTAACATGAATTATTACTAAAGTTCTTTGAACTTATCCCGATATATTTATCAGGTACGGATATTAAATCAATCAAGGAGGATATAATTATGAGCAATATGGTTATAAACACTAACGTATTAGCATTAAACTCCCATAGGGCTTTAAAGAATGTTGGAGCAGCTCAGTCAACCTCATCCGCTAGGCTCTCATCTGGACTGCGCATAAACTCCGCTGCGGATGATGCCGCTGGATTGGCCATTTCCGAGAAGATGAGAGGCCAGATCAGAGGCCTTAACATGGCCAGCAAAAACGCCCAAGACGGTTCGAGCTTGATTCAGACCGCAGAAGGCGGCATGCAGCAGATCGGTGACATGGTGCAGAGGATCAGGGAGCTTACCGTCCAGGCAGCCAATGACACCAACGATACTGCCACTGGTGACAGGACAAAGATCCAGACCGAGATAAGCGAGCTTATAAGTGAGATCGACAGCATGGCTAACCGCGTCGAGTTCAACAACAAGACCCTGCTCAACGGATCTACTGGCAAACTCACTTTCCAGGTTGGTGCCAACTCAGGCCAGACAGTGAATGTGAGCATAGGCAAAATGACGTCTAAAAGCTTAACCTTGAACGATTTGAAAAAGGTCGACCTAGCAACAGCAGATGCCAATACAATCTCAGCAAACCTCACTATCCTTGACAACGCGTTGACCGCCGTCAACTCCGCTCGCGCCGCGCTTGGCGCAAAGCAGAACAGGCTCGAGTACACAATGAAGAGCCTGGACATTTCCTCCGAGAACCTTTCAGCTTCAGAGTCCCGCATAAGGGACACAGATATGGCGAAGGAAATGATGAACTTGACAAAGTCCAACGTTTTGTCATCCGCCGCTACCTCCATGCTCTCGCAGGCCAATCAGCAGCCCCAAAACGTGCTTCAGCTCCTGCGCTAAAAAGCATCCAAACCGGGCCCTTGGGCCCGGTTTTTTTACTTGGAGCATATCCCAAGAATGATTCCCAATCGCTGGAAAGTCCGGAAGTTTTGCTCGTAAACCGAGACAAACACTGTCGAATCATTAGCCAGGACTTTCTAACACCACGACGGAATGTTGGGATACGCACTAGGAGGCAACTATGGAAATCAGCTTATGCATGATAGTCAAAAACGAAGAAAGCAATCTTCCCAAATGCCTAGACAGCGTTAAGGATCTTGTGGATGAGATAAATATAGTAGATACTGGCTCCACAGACAGAACCATTGAGATCGCTTCCCAGTATACAGACCGGATTTTCACTTTCGAATGGATCGACGACTTTTCCGCTGCGCGAAACTTTTCTTTCTCCAAGGCTACAAAGGAGTATATCATGTGGCTTGACGCCGATGACGTGATTACCGAGGAAAATAGAGATAAATTCAAGAAAATGAAAGAGGTTGCCGTTCCATCCATCGATGTCGTTTTTATGACTTACAACTACTATTACGATGAGAAAGAAAACTTGAATTACACTCATGTTCGCGAGCGGATCCTAAAGAGAAGCTGCGGCTTCACCTGGGTAGGAAATATTCACGAACATATAGAAATAAACAACCCCACCGCTAACTCCATAATGTCCGATGTTGTCATAAATCACACTCGCTATAATACCAATGAGTCTTCTGAAAGAAACAAGCGCATGATCAGAGATGTGATAGAGTCCGGCAAAGCTACCCGAAGAGAAAAATTTTATCATGCCCTCTTCCTTAAGCAGGATGGCAAAAATGAGGAAAGCTTGAAATGGTACAATGAGTTTCTTGACGATCTTGGGGATGACTATTTCGAGTGCATAGACGGGCTCATTGACATGCATGACATCTATATTCAAAAGGGCGAGCCTGACAAAGCCTTGGCAGCGCTTTTAGACAATGAATCCCTTGGTTCTGACATGTCGGAGTTTTACTGCGCTTTAGGGGACCACTACAGGGATGTCGAACACGATAATTGGAAAGCCGCCGCCAGTTATGAAAAAGCTCTCACTTGCGAAGGAATGATGAGAAACCTTGAGATCCCCGCTTATAAGAAAGACATTTACTATTACTCAGTTCCGCTCAGGTCATTAGGCAAGTGCCAGCTGAAGATGAACCAGTTCAGCGAGGCCCTCACATCCTACAAGCGAGCAAGGGTTTACAACCGAAAAGACCAGGTTCTAAAGGATCTCTGCGACCGCTTGGAAAAGCTGGTAGATAAGATCGGAGCTTAGAGCGTAGTCCCAATTAATGATAGGGGTTTTTTTGGAATTTGGGGATAGCTCTCAGCCTTTCTCCTGGAGGAATATATGGAAATCAGCTTATGCATGATAGTTAAGGATGAAGAAGACAAACTCTCCACATGCCTAGACAGCGTAAAAGATCTTGTGGATGAGATAAATATAATAGATACCGGATCCACAGATAAAACGATTGAAATCGCTTCCCGGTACACAGACCGGATTTTCACTTTCGAATGGATCAACGACTTCTCTGCGGCGCGGAACTTTTCGTTCTCCAAGGCTACAAAGGATTATATCTTTTGGCTTGACGCCGATGACGTGATTACCGAGGAGAATCGAGAAAAATTCAAAGCGCTGAAAGAATCCCTTGATCCTGACGTTGATATCGTTTTCATGACCTACAACTACTATTATGTCCAGGCCTCAAATTTAACCTTCACGCACATGCGCGAGAGAATCCTCAAACGAAGCGCCAACTTCATCTGGGAAGGCGCTGTTCACGAACATATCAAGAAAGACGATGAGAGGTCTCTTGGCCACGTGTCAGATGTCGTAATAACGCACAACCGCCTTGACACCAAGCATTCTTTAAAGAGAAACGCTGACATTCTCAAGAGTGTCATAGAATCAGGAAATGCTACTTTCAGAGAAAAGTACTACTATGCCATGCATCTCAGAAGAGAAGGCAAATCCGATCTAAGCCTCAAGTACTTTCTTGAATTCCTTGAGGACCTTGGGGATGACTACTTCGAATGCGTAGACGGGCTTATATCGATGCATGACATATACCTGGAAAAAGGCGAGCCTGACAAAGCCTTGGCGATACTTTTGGACAATGAGTCCCTGTGCTCAGACATGTCAGAATACTTCTGCGCTTTGGGAGACCATTACAAAGACGTTGAAAACAATTTATGGGAAGCGGCTTCATGCTTTGAAAGAGCGCTCCTCTGTGAAGGCTACATGAGAGGCATTGAGCTTCACGCCTACAAGAAAGACGCCTTTTACTACTCCATTCCGCTCAAGTCGCTGGGCCAATGCCAAGTGAAGATGAACCAGTTCAGCGAAGCCCTTACCTCCTACAAGCGGGCTAGGATTTACAACCGGAAAGACATGGTTCTAAAAGAGCTCTGCGACAGCTTGGAGAAGCTGGTAGGCCAGATCGGAGCCTAAATGCATATCCCAAAATTAATTTTATGGCTTGTGCAAGTCACGCGTAGAAGCAGTGCCACTGCCGGAATTTCGGGATATGCACTAATCATCAAAAATAACCTAATTAAAGGCCAATAGGAGATATGGATATGTCCTTAACCATTAAAAAGCCAGACTTGAACCCTGATTCTCTTGATGAAAAATCCTTGACAATCAGCTTGTGCATGATAGTTAAAGACGAAGAAGACAACCTCGCCCAGTGCCTAGACAGCGTAAAGGATCTTGTGGACGAGATAAATATAGTTGACACAGGCTCTACAGACAGAACCATGGAAATCGCTTCCCAGTACACAGACAGGGTTTTCACCTTTGAATGGAACAACGACTTCTCTGCAGCCCGCAACTTCTCGTTCTCAAAGGCTACAAAGGACTACTGCATGTGGCTTGATGCCGACGATGTGATCACTGATGAAAACAGGACAAAGTTTATTGCAATGAAAGAAGAGCTCGATCCGTCCATCGATGTTGTCTTGTCGCCCTATGACTATTACCAGGATAAGAAGACTGGAGCAAAATTCACGCATGTCCGCGAGCGGCTGATCAAGAGAGATGCCGGCTTTTACTGGGATGGAGTTGTCCATGAGAGGATCACGACGGATGACCCCAATATCACAAGCGCCTTCACGGATGTTGTGATAACCCATAGCGGCTATGAAACCAGCAAATCCTCCGACAGAAACAAGGTTATCCTGAAAAGCGTAATAGACTCAGGAAAAGCGGGACTTAGAGAAAAGTACTACCATGCCATGACCCTTTACAGCGATGGTGAATACGAAGAAAGCCTTAAATGGTTCCATGAGTTTCTTAACGAGCTCGGTGATGGCTATTTCGAGTGCACAAACGGCATTTTAGCCATGCACGACATTTACCTGAAAATGAACGAGCCCGACAAAGCCCTCGCTGTCCTAATGGACAACGAATCCCTTTGCTCTGACATGTCTGAATTCTACTGCGCTTTAGGAAACCACTTCAGAGACATCCAAAACAATCAGTGGAACGCCTCCACCTGCTACGAAAAAGCCCTGACTTGCGAAGGATTGATGAGAGACTCCAGCCTCCCAGCCTTGAAGCAAGACATCTATTACTACTCCGTTCCCTTGAGAGCTTTGGGCCAGTGCCAGGTAAAACTGAACCAGTTCAGCGAAGCCCTTACCTCTTACAAGCGGGCAAGGATCTATAACAAAAAAGACATGGTTCTCAAAGAGCTCTGCGACAACCTAGAAAAGCTTGTGCTGCAGATAGGCGCGTGAGCCTTTGCCATTTCGTAAGCGCTTCTTTCTTACCCCAAAATCCCATGCGGCAAGCCGCATGGGCTTTGTTTCGGCTTTGAAAAGCAAGAAAAAGCCTTGCATCGATTCAATGCAAGGCTTTTGCCCCTAACTTTTTTGATCGCAAAATGCTCGCTATCTGGCTTCTAAACCTCTAAATTTTCCTGCATCGCC
Organism: Clostridiales bacterium; assembly: GCA_031270945.1. Lineage (GTDB taxonomy): Bacteria > Bacillota > Clostridia > Lachnospirales > WQUN01 > JAISWZ01. The sequence goes on from JAISWZ010000335.1 coordinate 13,131, forward strand.
CTACCCTTCATACTCCGATCCCGCCTTGCTTTGCACCGCGTCAGCAAGCGCGTAGCAAACCGCCGTCTTAAGCCCTTCTATCTTCTCCAGCTCATCCATAATCCCATGATATCTCTTGCATGTTATCACAAGGATACTATTTTTCCAGTTTTCAAACTTCAAAATATTTGTGTTGAAGACAGCGAGGTTTCTCCCCGCCAGGTTTATCAGTCCATGCCTTCTCTCATCTACGTCCACAAAGCATATTATAAAGTCCTTGAGCTCTGAAAGAACGCGAAAGCCTTCTTCATCCAAGGAGGCGCCATAGCATATGATCCGCTTGCCTTTCAGTCTTGCCAAGAAATCAAGACGGCCTTCCGCTTTCTCGTATATCATCTTCTCTATAGCCTCTTTTAAATTTTTGATTTGTTTAAAGAACGAAATGCTTCGCTTTTCGCTCTGCCGAGGTTGTTTCAAGCGTGTCTCCCGCTTTAAAGCAACTATCCAATCTAGCGCTGTATTATGTTCAACGCTTATTCTTGCCACTTCCCACGTCATGTACTCGCGCTTCGTTATCCATTCCATGATTGTCCGCTTGGCGGATCCCTATCAGATTCTTTCTTTCCATGCTGCTCAACAGCTTCTCCCTACCCCATGGGCGGAGGCGTGCCTCCGCCCATGGGGTGCCTTTGCCTTGCCAGATCTAAAATGCGCCAAACCCAAATTTTACTGACAAACGCTCCGACTCTCCTCTTATCCTTTATGTATGCTGCCGAATAGAAAGTCGGCATCACAGCTCTTGCACTCTAGAGCGAAAACATTTATATTATCCCTCTTTGTTTTCGCTCGCAATCATCCCTTAGATTACTTTTTTTCCTCGCATCTACAGCTCCATCTCATGTAGCCACCAACAGGTAGTCCAGTATCCTCATGTAGTCCTCATAGAAGTCTATCTCAGCCCAGAACTTTCCGGCAATGTCATAAGCCCATATGGGGCGCTCTGGGATCATTTCGTATAGCATCTCTTCCCACCAAGCTCCATGCCTTTGACACTCTATCATCTTCTCCAGCTTTTCCCTGCATCTTTGCACAAAGCTTCCCTGTATCCTGGCAAGGCCGACATACTCGCAGTTCGGGTTTCTGCAGTCTTTGCCTTTTCCGTATGAAGTCACTTTTCCTCCAGATACGCTAAAGAGGTAGTCTCCTTCGTCTACCCTGCTGGAGTCGCATAGCATCACGCAATCCCTGGTCTCGCAAAGCAGCACGTCTAGCACGTCATCTTCCCAAAACACGTCTGCGTTTCCCAGTATCACAGAGTCTCCGGACAGCTCTTCCTTTGCCCACCAGAGCGAAGCCAGGGAGTTTGTAACAGAGTAGAACGCGTTCTCGTGGTATCTTACCTGCAAGCCCTCAAGAGCCTTGTATATCGCATTCTTGTTGTACCCTACCACCACGTGCGTCTCGATCCCGCGTCTCAAGAGCATCGAGACAGTGTGCCTTATCAAGGACATCCCTCCTATGTCCAAAGCGCACTTGCTATGCTCCCCTATAGACCTGCTGATTCTCGTGCCCCTGCCAGCCGCCATCAAGATAGCCTTTTCCATATGCCATTCCTTTCGCGCCTAGACCCCAAAGGGTGTCTGCCAGGCCGCGCGTCGCGCGCCCTTTTTTCTAAAGTATGCCACAATAGGCAAGATTGTAAACTCTGAGCTATCAGAGTTTGACACAGCTGCGCCTGGGTAAGCAACGACATTGATTTCTTGCGCTGACGAGGGATTTTAAGGGAATGCCCGGGGTTGTTTTTTTTTGGTTTTTTGGTTTTTGGTTTTGTTTTTTTATTTTTCACGCAAAAAAGCCAGGCATATTCCCCGCCTGGCTTTCTTGCCTTTGTCTTTCTTGTCTTCTTATCCTATCTCACTTATCTTATCTTATCTTATCTTACTGCTTTATCCAAATATTAAGGATATTCTGCGGCTCATTCACGGAATACTGGATAGAAATGCTCTTGTTCATGGCTTGAAGGACCGACTGGATGTCGATATCCCTGACGTTGAACCCGTCAGCTTTTATCATCGTTCCGTTGCCTGCGCTCAAGGCGTCTGAAATCATTTTTTTCGCCTCTTCCACGCTGTGAGCCAATGTTCCTATAACGTTAAAGTAGTTCATCTCTTCTGACACGCACTTCTTGGCAGATGGGACAAGCATCTGGTGATCCTTTGATATTGCCTTGTCAGTCAAGTTGAAGTAGTTGTACTGGACAGAGTCTCCAAGGTCAGGCACTGGATCATCCCAGGTGACATCAATGTGATAATATTTGCCATCTATCTTGATCCTGTTCCAAGCGTGAGCTCCAGGAGGAGACGTGTCGCTATTGCTCATGCCATAGACCAGCTCGCATTCAATCCCCATCACCTTCATCAAGAGGTTGAAGGCTGTGCTGTATCCATCGCATACCGCGTATCCCTGCACCAGCGCCCCATAAGGGGTATGCGCCAGATCGTTTATGTCTGTTCCCTGCTTGTACTGCACAGTTCTTACCAGATAGTCGTGCGCCGCCTTTTCCTTCTCGTATTCGCTCATGCCAGGCTTATCCAGCGCTTTGGCCACGGCAAGCAGCATTTCGTAAGCTTCCGCCTCTTGTTCCGACAATCCGGCTGCGCTTCCCGCTTCAACAGCGTCGGCGATCTTGCCGTACATTGTATAGACAAGCGTAAACGTCAAAGTCGCTTTCTTGTCGCCTTCCACCCTTCTCCAGTTGATCTTGCTTTCCTTGACATTGGAGAAGTAGTCGACAACGTTAAGCTCAGAAACCTCGTCATCCGAGATCTCAGCCACCAAGGTGAATGTCGTGATCAGGCGCTCTATATTCCTCCCTATTTCAGCCAGAAGCTCTTCCCTGGTGTAGATGGTCTCGCCGGGATCGATCTCTTCGTACTCATCTTCGTACTCGTCCTCTTCAAAGTACTCCAGCTCGAATGTCAGAGTCGCCTCTTTTTCCCCCTCCATCCTTCTCCAGCTGATGCTGCTCTTCTGGACATTGGGGAAAGTCTCAGATACGCTCAATTCGGAGATCTCGTCATCGGATATTAGGGCTTGGACAGTAAAGCTTGTGTTCAGGAGCTTTATGTTTTTTCCTATTTCAGCCAAAAGTTCGTCTTTTGTCAAGGCACCTCCGCTTTTCGCCTCTTCGGGCTTCGCCACATTCTCGCCATTAGGCGCGTCTGTCGCGACCTTCTCAACAACCTTTTCCACCACGCTTGCCTGGGCAGGCTTATCTTTAGATTTCATGACAAACATCGCCAACGCTACGGTCAGCACAATGATGGGTATCGTTAGTAACAGAGCTATTCTCTTCCACATCATGCACCTCCAGCAAGGTGGGTGGATGCCCGCGAAGCCTTCGCGGGCACTCCCATCTCCAAAAACCAGCTACAATTTGCCCTTGAACGGGACTTAAAGCATATCCGGATATTTCCAAGCCCAAGACTTTTGGCTTAGTGCATATCCCAAAATTCCAAAAAAGGCGCAGTGAAAGTCATCGCGATGCTTTAACGCGTGACTTTCACAAGCCATAAAATTAATTTTGGGATATGCTCTTATCTCTATGGATTTTCTGTACTTGTCACTTCCACTGCCAGCGGATGGGGCAAATTTATCTGGTCGTCAGGGATCTTCAAAAGCGAAAGCTCCGCAAACCCAGGAGATACGCCTGTGATGTCAAGCCCTTCAACGGAAACGATTCCAGCGTCAGCCTGGATCATGACAAGCTCAGTCGCGTCAGTTATGCTGCCTGAGGCGTGCACTGCCAAAACCCCAATGTGTATCGTCTCTCCGACCGTTATGGATCTGGGTGTGCTGTTTTCCCATATGAAGCTCACAATAGCATCGTTTGCAACAGTGACCTTAAGCGGCGCCGGAAGCTTTATGCTGGTGTTTACGCTTGGGTATCCCAGCCATACGAAGGTCTCTCCAAACGCAATAGCGGTAAGCTTTCCGTTCTTTTCAAGCTTGGCTATTGACTCGTCATCCACGCTCATTTCAGACGTGTCTGTCGCGTCCTCTTCCTTGCCGCTTGCGTAAACAGCCAAAAGCTTGAACTCAAAGGTTTTATTTAGTCCTAGGTCCAGTTCTGCCTTGTCCACTGACCACTTGTATTCAACTATCTCGTCTTCTCCCCCGACAATGACCTTCAGCGGCCCAGGGGTTTTAATGTTTTGCACGGATGGGATCTCAAGCCAGATGAAGGCTTCGCCTTTTGAAACAGCCTCCACTTTTCCGTTTTCAAGAAGCTTCACTATCGAATCGTCGCTTGATTGCATCTTGGAAGTGCTGGTCGCGTCTTTCTCAGTTCCGTCTTCAAACACCGCCAAAAGCTTGAAAGTCGCGGTCTCATTCAGCTCCAGGCTGATTTGGTCCACTGACCACTTGTACTCGCTAGCCATGGGCGTTGGCGTGAGACTTGGAGGCGGGGTCGCGCCTATAAAGCTCACCACTCCGGTTCCATACTTTGTGTCCCATTTTCCAGGCCCGTTGTAGCCAGTCTTGGCCTTCAGCGAAATTTCAGCCTGCCCAGGCGTTATGCCCTTGTTCTCAGATCTCAGCAAAGCGGCCGCCGCCGATACATGCGCCGCTGACATGGATGTGCCAGTCATAACAACTGTTCCGCCATTGAGAGCCGCGCTTGAGATCCCGACTCCCGGCGCCGCAACGTCCACGTATGATCCGTAGTTGCTCTTGATGTAAGGCATGTCGTTGGAATCAGTCGCCGCCGCAACTATGGCCTGGGACACTCCGCTTGGGCTCATCATCTCAGCAGGCATCCCGCTGTTTCCCGCCGCAGTGACAACAATGGATCCAGCGGCGACAGCCTTTTTCACGACATCATCCAGGTACGCGTTTTGCGTTGTAGCTAGAGACAGGTTTATCACGTCAGCTCCAAGCTCCACAGCCCGCTCTATCCCAGCGCAAACTATTCCCACTGTCCCTTTTCCGTCTTGCCCCATGACCTTCATTGGCAGTATGGAAACATTCATGCCTGGGGTGTTGTCTATAACAGTTCCAGCCACATGGGTTCCATGGCCATGATCGTCTGCTGGATCGTCATCCCCGTTTATGAAGTCATATCCGCCTGAAGCTCTTCTTCCTTGAAATATCGAATGGTTCGAAGATATCCCGCTGTCAACTACAGCAACAATAACCTCGGGGTTTCTTCCTTGCCCCAAAAGCGCCTGGGCGTACTCATTTCCCGCCAGCCGGTCATATCCCCATGATCCCGTTACTGGCGAAACTTCCAAGGATGCCGGGACTGTCACTGAATCAGGCACTACAAAAGAAAATTTTCCAGACGCCAGCAGAGCCGCCTCGCCGTTTTTGGCCGCGTCCTGGCTCTTGAACTGCAGCGCAACAGGTTTTCCCGGCTCGTTTATAACCTCTGCGCCAAGACTTGAAAAGTCATAAGACGCTCCGCTTTTCAACATCGCCAAGATTCTTTTTGTCTGGTATGGCTTTGTCAAAACCGCCATCCGGGTTGTGTCTATCCAGCCAACATCAAACCCCAAATTTTCGGCCACAGCCCTGATCGGAAGCATCGTCCTGTCATTGATTATGTCCGGCGCCACGTCGATTGATGAACTCACTCCATTGACTTGGATGGTGCGCGATCCTATCACCATCTGAAGAACCGTATCCGTGTCTATTATCGTTACCATTTGGGCTTTCTCGTCCCAGAGCACCGTCCCTCCAGTCGCCTCTATCACCGACCGTATTGGAAGCAATGTCCTGTCCTGCTTTATTACCGGCGTTGTCCCCCTGCCTGGATCGATCTCCCTCTCCTTTCCGTCCACTGAGAGCATGGGATTGTCAACCTGCATAGTCATAACGGCAAAATAAGAATCATCCCAATTTGATCTTACAATCCTAGACAAGGCGCTTATGTAAGAATCATCCGCCGCTTCAGCGATTGCAGGCCTGATCGCTATAGCCTGCAAGAAAATGAGCGTTGCCACAAGCATGGGCAACGCGCTCTTGGCATTTCGCATATCAAAACCTCCTTGAAGTTCAAGGGAGGGGGCAACCCCCCTCCCTCTCGCGTCCCAATATATTGTAACACTTTTTCTGTCTCGAAGATATACAAGCTCTATAATAAATTGCTTGCGCCGCTAGCCCCAGCGGAAGCGTTGTTCTAGTCCAAAGCATCGCGCCCAAGCACAGACGCGTTTAGTGCATATCCAAAACAAATTTCATATGCTCTATCAGTAATGCCAGGGCCAGTCGCATATCCCAAAATCAGTTTATGGCTCAGAAAAGCAACGCGATGACTTTTTTAAGCCAATCCAGAAATTTTGGGATATGCAATAAGCGGCGCTCGATCTATGCTCTAATCATTAAACTTTAGCTTACCGTTACAGGAGCGGGCTTCGGCAGCTTAATCCTGTCATAAGGAATTCCGCTGATGTAGATGTTCACCTTTCCAGCCTTGTACCCGTAAAGGGTCCCGTCTTTGACTTCAGCGATCGAGTTGTCCGTGCTCCCCACGCTGACCAGCTCTGTTACATCCTTTTCTTCTCCGCTCTCGAAAACCCCAATGACAACAAACTTCTCAGACTGGCCAGCGCCTATCGCGAAGCTCGCTTTTTCGAACTTGAGCTCAACAATGTTTCCAAGATCAGCGGTGACAGTAACCTTAAGCGGTCCAGGAACTTCGATGCTGTTTACCGAAGGGAACTCAAGCCATACGTATGTCTCTCCAGAGCTTACAGCTTCCAGCGTTCCACGGGTTGGCATCTTCGCTATCGCCTCGTCGTCCACATTCATTTTTGAAGTCTGGGTTGCGTCCACAGTCGAGCCATCATCATAGTAAGCAAGCAATGAGAAGGTTCCCTTGTCTCCGCCCAGCTCCAGGTTAACTTCAGTTACGGACCACTTGTATCCCAGCAAAACTCTGTTGGGGTTCGGAGCTGGCGTAATCGTAGGAGTGATTGTCACAGGAGGAGTGATGGTTGGAGTGATTGTTGGAGTGATTGTAGGAGTGATTGTTACAGGAGGAGTTGTTGTAACTCCCTTGCTCAAGTTTATGATGCCGTATCCAAACTTTTCGTCCCAGCCTGTTGCCCCTTTGTCGTCAACCATCTGCTGAAGCCTGGTGTCTACCTGGGCTGGCTTTCTGGAAGGATCTTCAGCTATTACAAGAGCGGCGGCCGCGGCCACGTGAGGCGATGCCATCGAGGTTCCGCTCATTGATATAGTTCCTCCGTTTGCCCTTGCGCTCACAATCTCGACTCCAGGAGCGGCAAAGTCAACGCTTGCGCCGTAGTTGCTGAAGTAGGCGGTCTTGTCAGTTTTGTCCGAAGCGCTTACAACTATGGCTTCTTTCACGTTTGCGGGAGAATAATTGCTTGTGTTCTTGGCGTCGTTTCCAGCGGCAACAACTACTGTAACTCCGCTTGAGACTGCCTTGCGCACAGCTTCATCTACTGTTGCGCTCTTGCATCCGCCCAGGCTCATGTTAATGACCTTGGCGCCAGCGTTGACAGCGCGGTTGATTCCGTTTACCACTGTAAGGTTTGTTCCGCTGCCATTGTTGTCAAGCACTTTCATCGGAAGAACCTTGATGTTCATTTTTGGAGTGTTGTCAATGACAGTTCCGGATACATGGGTTCCATGGCCATGCCCGTCGGATACGTTCGTGTTTCCTGAAACTGTGTTGTAAGCGCCAGTCATAGTATAGCGGTTGGCAAATATGCTATGAGTGGTGGTAAGTCCGGTATCAAGCACAGACACTATAATTTCTGGGTTTTTGCCGTTCTTTACAAGCATCTCGGCAAACTCCACTGAATGGACCCTGTCTGTTCCCCAAGATCCCAAGCTGCTCGCTGCATCATAATTCAAGGTGAAGTAGTAGTCCGGCTCAACATACTCAAACTCGCCAGAAGCCAGCATGTCGTCATACGCCGCTTTTGCCTCGGTCATTGAAGCGAACTGCAAAATGGTCGGAGACCCCGCCTCTTCCGCAACTTGCGCGTTGTACTTTCCGTAGTCGTAAGATCCCTTTGCCAAGGCCATAAGCCTCTTGGTCTGGAAGTCTCTTGTAAGGATAGTCGTGCTTGTTTCCGCTTCCCAAGCAATGCTAAGCCCGAAGCTTTCTGCGACAGCCCTTATTGGAAGCATGGTTCTCTCGTTGATGATCGCTGGAGCGACATCCATTGTAACCGTCCTGCCGTTAACCTTTGCGGTTTTTGACCCTATGACCATTTCCACTGTTGTCTCGCTGTCAGACAAAGTGACTGTTTGTGTCGCGCCGTCCCAGCCCACTGTTCCGCCTATCAGCTCTACCACTGTACGTATTGGCAGAAGCGTCCTTGCGTCTACAATGACAGGCGCCGTATCCCGGCCTGGATCAATCTCAAAGGTTTCCCCGTCGACAATCAGGTTTTTGCTTCCAACGCTCAGGAGCATGGACTCAAAGAACGCGTCGCTCCACGATGAGCTAATCATCTCTGACACTTTATCCAAGTACCCGCTGTCCGCCTTTGCCTCGAACTTGAACGCGAATCCTGAGAACGCTATTACCGCCGCTGCGAAAACGGCCAAGAACCTCTTTTTCATAATATCCTCCTTGCCTCGGGTGTCCCAAGGCGCTTTCCCTCATTTTAACCTATCCGGCTTTGCCGCCAGGTTTTTCTTTGATCTGCCTTGCTTTGATGTCTTGAGCGCTTGCTTTCTGAGCGCTTGCTTTCTGAGTTCTTGCTTTCTGAGTGCTTGCTTTCTGAGTTCTTGCTTTCTTGACTGACTGTTTTCTTGAGTGCTTGCTTTCTTGACTTCCTGCTTTCTTGAGTGCTTGCCTTTTTTATCGCAATTATCTTTTATTGCCCTTTTCCCATTTTCCGCTTGCCAGAGACGAAAAGAACCGCTTTCCTCACAAGCGCTTAATGCGGGCGAACCAACAACCTTTTTGCGATGTTTCATCCGGTATAACAACGCTTCACTATGGCGGCGCCCTTCCTGCTTCTACCCTCATATAAATCCTCCCCCTTGTTCTGTTCAGAGCGAAAAAGGCTGGATTCCCGCTCCGCTGATGGTTGCTCACAAGCGAAAACCCGGAGGCTTTCGCTTGATCGCAACCAGTTCCTTATCTCAAGCCCTTTTTTCTTTGGTGCTTTATGTAGGCGCTTCGCGCCCCCTCTGCTTCTGTCAAAGCACATCCCAAAATTTAACCTAGGCTTTGAAGGCCTGGCGTTTAGTTGCCTCATTTTGGAACATGCTCTTAGTGTTCTATGTCCAGCATAACTGAGCTGGTTTTTATCTTGCAAAAAAGCTTATGTCGTTTTCAACAGCAAGACCAGCTTGTTGCTCCTCTGTTTTTAAGGCTTTGGCTTTATCTGAAGTTTGTCGCAATGCATGTCGTATTTGTCGTTGCGCCTTTGTTAGGGCTGGTCGTTGCCTCTCTGCAAATGGGTACCACGAGGTGCGGCTTTGGATTTATCTTTTTGAAAAAAGTTTTTGCTGTGTTTAAGGTTGCATTTTAAGCGGTTAGGGCAGTTCTTTGATTCGTTGCCGCTCTGTAAATGAGTACCACGAGGAGCGGCTTTGGATTTATCTTTTTGAAAAAAGTTTTTGCTGTGTTTAAGGCTGCATTTTAAACGGTTAGGGCTTTTCATTGCTTCGTTGCCTCTCTGATAATGAGTACCACGAGGGGCGGCTTTGGATTTATCTTTTTGAAAAAAGTTTTTGCTGTGTTTGACATTGCATTTTAAGCGTCTAGGGCTTTTCATTGCTTCGTTGCCTCTCTGATAATGAGTACCACGAGGAACGGCTTTGGATTTATCTTTTTGAAAAAAATTTTTGCTGTGTTTGACGTTTCATTTTAAGCGGTTAGGGCAGTTCATTGCTTCGTTGCCTCTCTGATAATGAGTACCACGAGGAACGGCTTTGGATTTATCTTTTTGAAAAAAGTTTTTGCTGTGTTTGACGTTGCATTTTATCCCTCAAGGCCATTTCAGCGCTTCGTTGCCGCTCTGTAAATGAGTACCACGAGGTGCGGCTTTGGATTTATCTTTTTGAAAAAAGTTTTTGCTGTGTTTGACGTTGCATTTTTAACGCCAAGGACAGTTCATTGCTTCGTTGCCTCTCTGATAATGAGTACCACGAGGGGCGGCTTTGGATTTATCTTTTTGAAAAAAGTTTTTGCTGTGTTTGACGTTACATTTTAAGCGGTTAGGCAGTTCTTTGATTCGTTGCCGCTCTGTAAATGAGTACCACGAGGTGCGGCTTTGGATTTATCTTTATGAAAAAAGTTTTTGCTGTGTTTAAGGCTACATTTTAAGCGGTTAGGCCATATCAGCGCTTCGTTACCGCTCTGTAAATGAGTACCACGAGAACCGTCTTCGGATTTATCTTTTTAAAAAAAGTTTATGTAGCTTTCTAAGTTGCATTTTACCGTCCAGGCTAGCGCCCTACGCCTCCTGCCTCTCTGTAAATCAGTACCCCAAGAACCGTCTTCGGATTTATCTTTTTGAAAAAAATCTTCATCCCTTTCAAATCTCCAATTCGCGCAAGCACAGATAGCTCCCGCGCCACCGAATCCGATAGCTTCAGCAAGTTCTAGCTTCAAAACTAGCTATCCATTTTTCAATGTTCAAATTTCTCTAGCGCCGGGTTTAAGCATTTGAGTCTTTAATACTGGCTCACTGCACGAAATACATTATAACTGGTGACACATACCAAATGAAAGGGCAAAAAAATCAAAAGAGGGGCTGAAATATCGAAAACTTATCTTAAAATCATTTTCCCAAGCTTTGTCCTATAATTCGATTCTTTGTCTTCTGGCCAAGCGTCACAACAGCGCAGCGGTGCGACCAAGAGCGAAAAAAAGGCAGCCTTTGGCTGCCTCAATGCGCTTCTAAACTCCATATAGGTTTGGTCAAAATCATTTGTTGCTTCTTGTTTTCTTTTCTTTTGATTGTCAATCACATTTCTTAATTAAAATCCAGTTGTTTTATCTCTCTAAGTTCTCAATCAATCGGGAACCACACTTCCTCGTCTCTAGGATCCATTGTCGGCTCTTCAGAAGGCTCAGGCGAAGGTTCCTGAGTCGGCGCCTCCGACGGGGGCGGGGTTGGCTCTTCTGTTGGCGGCGCTGTCGGCGCCGGCGGATCTGTCGGCTCCTCTGAAGGCGGCGCCAATGTAGGCTCCGGCGTCGGAGATGGAGTGGGCTCCGGTATAGGTGATGCGGTGGGCTCCGGTGTTGGGGACGGGGTTGGCTCTGTTGTCGGCGACGGAATCGGCGATGGAGTCGGCGATTCTGTTGGTGCCGTTGTTGCTGTGGGCAATGGTGTTGGGGAAGCGGTTGCTGTTGGATCAGGTGACGGTGACGCAGTTGCCGTCGGGTCTGGCGCAGGCGCCTCAGTCGGAGACGGTGACGCGGTTGCTGTCGGGACTGGCGTAGGCGCTTTGGTCGGAGACGGTGACACGGTTGCTGTCGGGACTGGCGTAGGCGCCTCGGTCGGAGACGGCGTCTCTGATGGCGCCACAACTGGCAGCGGCTCTGTTGGCGATGCCGTTGGCAGCGGAGTTGGCATATCCGGAGGCCTCTCTGTCATTTCATCAAGAATCGCTCTTGGCGATTGCGTTGGCTCTTCCGAATATTCCGACGCCTCGGGAGCTGCAGTTTCGAGGTCTGCTGGCGCAAAGGGCTGGTTTTCATCCCCGCTTATGTAACTTCCTCCGAATAGGAAATAAAAGCTGACTACTCCTAGGGCAAGCACTGCAACCAAAGCGGCGAACTTCGCAATCAGCGAGGCGTACACTCCAGTCGCGGCAGACAATCCCGAAGGGTCTTTTTCTTTGGAAGAAGATTTATCTGGCTTGGATCCATTCAATATGTGCATCAGGATCCCATGGGCGTCATCCAAGGACATGATGCTTTCTGTTGCCATGAATTCCAATGTTTCCGTAACTTGCGGGCCAATGCCCCCGCTGTATATCTCCATTCCATGCTTAACGCTCAGGTCGTCTATCTTTTTCTTTATAGCCTTTCGTCCATAGGTTAGCCTTGACTTGGCTGTTCCAGCGGCGCATCCCATGATCTCGGCTATTTCGGAAACCGACTTTTGCTGGTAGTAGAACATCAAAATAGTTGCAGACTGCTCGCGAGGCAAGGCTTCTATTATGTCAGACATCCATCTTTGCCTGTCCCTCTTTTCCGCCTCCATTCCTGGGATGGCGTACTCAGCCTCCTCTTTGAGGTCATTCAAAATGGACTCATTGTTTCCTGTGAAAACCAGCTTCTCGCGTCTTCGGTAAACCTTCAGGCACTGGTTGTAAACGATGCCGCAAAGCCAAGAATGGAAAGCCTCAGCTCTCTGCAATGTGCCAATGGTGCAGTAAGCTGCCATAAAGGCGTTCTGCACGACGTCCAGAGCGTCTTCCTTGTTCTTTGTGTACTTCAGGGCAAAGAAGTACATTTGGTTATGCAGTTGGTTATAGATTTGCTCGAATGCCGACTTGTCCCCGTCTTTGAACCTTCTCGCAAGCCCTGTCAGCGTTTCTCCCATATTGCTCAAGCCCTTTCATCAAGCGCCATGCTGGCGAGCGCTTCTCTCTCGCTAGGCGTTGCGCAAAGCCGCAAAACCATTATAGTATGCCAGCAATCACATTTCAAGCTTTGGAATGAAATTTCGCTTTATCTTTGATAAATATGCTGCATCTACCGCAATGATTATTAGTGCATAACCCAAATGTCGACGAAACAGGGCCCACAAAGAGCCAAAAAGGGCTGTTTTGAGGGGCCTATGAATCTAAGAGCATATCCCAAAATTAAATTTATGGCTTGTGAAAGTCACGCGTTAAAGCATCGCGATGACTTTCACTGCGCCTTTTTTGGAATTTTGGGATATGCACTAAGAAGCGCTTCGGGCTTTTTTAGGGGTAGCGCTGTTACCCAGCCTCAAGAGCCCTCCACTCGACGAATGCGGCGCAAGCGCCGCCCCCCTCGCTGCGCGAGGGGGTATAATCAAGACTTGCTTAGTGCATATCCCAAAATTCCATTAAGGCGCTAAGCCATGAATTAATTTTGGGATATGCACTTAAATTCAAATCATTTCAATGTTTCGACACTCGCGGTTCTGGCGAATCCAGGCGATACCCTGCCACCAGAATACTGCAACAGCTTTTCTATATTCCTAAAAAGATTTGGGATATGCCCTTGGTTATGCTATAATCAAATTCAGAAAGCGTCACGAATTAGATTCCCGGGCTCGCCTAAGGGGCGCTGCCTTGCCCGGCGCTTCAGAGGCAACAGGCAAAAGGAAAGGAGAGCTTTCTCTTGTCCATCATAGAACAATACGACTCCGGCGTTTGGAGCGTCGAGTCGCTTATAGGCGAGGGTTCCTATGGCAAGGTCTACAAAATCGTCCGCGAGGAGTTCGGCTCAAAGTACGAATCGGCCTTGAAGGTAATAGAAGTGCCGCAGACCAAGTCAGAGATCGGGCAGCTCAGATCCGAGGGCTTCGATGACGTGTCTGTAAATACATACTTTCGCGCCATGGTAGGCGACATGATCAAGGAGATCACCTTCATCTCCAAGTTCAAAGGGACATCGCACATTTGCTGCTATGAAGACCACAAGATCATCCCTCATCCTGAAGGGCCTGGCTACAGCATTCTCATTCGCATGGAGCTTTTGGAGAGCTTGGAGAAAGTTGTCCTGCACAAGAAGATGGGGCCGGCTGAGACGGCCAAGCTGGGCGCTCACATTTGCGCCGCTCTTGAGCTGCTGTCGGCGCACAACACTCTTCACAGGGACATAAAGCCGGAGAACATCTTCCTTTCGCCCCATGGCGACTACAAGCTAGGGGACTTTGGCATCGCAAAGCAGATCGACACATCCCATCTGTCAAAGAAAGGCACCTTCACCTACATGGCGCCCGAGGTTTTCAAGGATCTCAGCTATGGACAATCAGTGGATCTCTACTCTTTAGGAATTGTAATGTACAGGCTTTTGAACAAGAACAGAACCCCCTTCCTGCCCAACTATCCCGCGCAGATCAATCCGTCGGACCGCGAGGCCGCTCTGAACAGGCGCATGGGCGGAGAGGCCATTCCTTTCCCGGTTGACGCCGACCCGGTTCTTGGCGCCATAGTGCTTACGGCATGCGAGTTCGACCAGGAAAGGCGGTTCAAGAACGCGACTGATATGAAAAAGGCACTAAATGCCTATCTTCGGTCTCTTGAAGAAGATGATGATTTAGGCAGCATTTTGCCCCCTGTTGAGCTGACTGTCAGGCCAAGAAGCTTTGCGTTTAGAAAGCAAGGGCAAGGCGGCGCTCCGATAGTCCCCGCCACCGGAAGCGTCCAGCCAGATCCGCTTGACAGAACCCCTGGCTATTTGCCGGACAAAAAGCCTGCGGAGTTAGGCTCTATTGAGAATTCCGGCGAGGATTCGCTGAAAAAGAGCAGCTCTTCCAGCGGCGTTGATTCCGATAAAGCTGCCATTTCCGCAACACCCGATCCCACGCCGCAAGACAGCGGTGACAAGGGCGCTGTCCTGCATGAAGCTGCGAAAGAAGAGCCCCTTGATGATGCAAACGAATCTATTAAAGATAAGTCTGCCGAAACCAGTGTCAAAGATGTTTCTTATGAGGGCGCTGATTCTGAAGATTTAGAGTCAGAAAGCGCAGATTCTGAAGATTTAGGGGATGAAGGCATAGACTCCGAAGGCATAGATCCTGAAGATTTAGAGGCTGAAGATTTAGAGGCTGAAGGCATAGATTCTGAGGGCGCAGATTCTGAGAGCGCAAATTCCCAAGCCTCTGATTACTCGGCTCCAATCCCAATAAGCCCAGAGCTTTTTGCAAGCGACCAAGAAGGCACCATTGTAGACAAAGACGCCTCTGCCAAGAGAGCCGCTTTATTCAAGGCCGAGCTGCTAGCCCGCCAGGGTTTGGGCGCCGGTTCGAAAGGCTCTGCCCCAGCTGAAGCTGCTGTTGATATAAAAGCTGAGAAAGAAACAAAGGCTGAGAAAGAATTAAAGGCTGAGCAAGAATTAAAAGCTGAGCAAGAATTAAAAGCTGAGAAAGAATTGAAAGCTGAGCAAGAAATAAAAGAAGCTCACTCTGGCTTCCTTGACTTCGATTCAGACATGGAGGGCACTGTTGTGGACAACGACGAGGCCGAAAAGCGAGCCGCTTTCTTAAAGGCCTTGAAGGAGCAAAACGCTGCTTCCAAGCCGATAATCCCTGAGGTTGAAATAAAAGGGGCGGCTGAAGTTAAAGCGGCGCCGGAATTAAAAGTTGCGCCTGAAACAAAAGAAGCTCAGTCTGGCTTCCTTGACTTCGATTCCGCCATGGATGGCACTGTTGTAGACAATGACGAGGTTGAAAAGAAAGCCGCTTTCTTGAAGGCCTTGCAGGAGCAACAGGAGGAGCGCCAGAAAGCTGCCGCCAGATCGAAAGGGTCTGCCCCAGCCGAAGACAAGCATGAAGACAAACCGAATGTCCAAGAAGGCTATTTTAACTTTGACTCCGACTTTAATTCCGACATGGAAAACACTATTGTAGACGAAAACGAGGCTGAAAAGAGAGCCGCTTTCTTAAGAGCTTTGAAAGAGCAGCAACTCAAGGACGCCGCCGCTGAATCAAAAGACTCTGCCCCAGCTGAAGGCAAGCCCGAAAGCAAAGAGGGTGCCGCCCTGGGCTTCCTAGATTTTGATTCCGAGATGGATGGCACTGTTGTAGACAATGACGAGGTTGAAAAGAAAGCCGCTTTCTTGAAAGCCCAGCAAGAACGCCTTGACGCTGAAAGGGCAAAGCAAGAACGCCTGGACGCTGAAAGGGCAGAGCAACAACGCCTGGATGCCGAAAGGGCAGAGCAACAACGCCTGGATGCTGAAAGGGCAGAGCAACAACGCCTTGACGCTGAAAGGGCAGAGCAAGAACGCCTGGATGCCGAAAAGGCCAAGCTGGAATCAAACATTTCCCAAGACCTGCCCTACCAGTTTGATGGCGACTTAGATGGAACTGTCATAGACGAAGAAGAGGCCGCGAAGAAGCTCGCCCTTTTTAAGGCGCAACAAGAGCGTCTTGGAGCTGTATCGGCTTATGTAAAGCCTGCAACAGATGAGCCACCAGCGCCGGACAAGCCGAAAACAAGCGATGATGAAAATCCGAAATCAAGCGATGACGAAAAGCCGAAATCATCCGATGACGAAAAACCGAAATCATCCGATGACGAAAAGCCAAAACCGCTCCCTGCCGGAGGCGCTGGCGTCAATCAGCCTGGCCCAAGCGGTTCAACTCGCAAATCTAAGCCAGCCCGAAAGACCAGCATAGGCGTTATAATAGCAATCATTGTGTTCGCAGTCCTCGCGGGCGCCGCGATATTATACTTTACTACAAGGCTTACAAGCGACATGGACTACGTTCCGCCAGCAACGCCTCCGCCACCGATAATCAACACGAGCATGACAAAAACGCCTTCTGCTCAGCCCAGCCAATCGGCAAAGCCGACTCAATCGGCAAAGCCGGCTCAATCGGCAAAGCCGACTCAATCGGCACCGAGCGTGGTTACGCTTGACTACTCTAGCCAGGGCTTGAGCGATTCCGATCTGGCTCAGCTGCGCCAATCAGGGAGCCTAGACAACGCGTCTTCCTTGAACCTGCGCCAAAACGGCATCACAGATATCAGCGTTCTCTCAGGACTTGCAGAGCTAGCCTCCCTGGACATAAGCGGGAACAAGATATCTGACTTGTCCTCGTTAAATGGCCTTGAGGGGCTTGAAGCCCTTTCGGCCAGTTTTATAGCCATTCCTGACTGCAAATCGGCATCAGGGCTTACGGAGCTAAAATTCCTTAACTTGAGCGGAAACAGCTTAAGTGACCTAAGTCCAATTCAATCCTTGCTGAAACTTGAGACTCTTGAGCTATACAAAAACGAAATCCGTGACCTTGCGCCTCTTTCTGGCCTTGCTGAGCTACGGACGCTTGACTTGACTGGCAACAGCATCACGAGCCTCGAATACATAGGATCATTAAAAAATCTGGAGAAGCTTTATCTCTACTACAACACTGTTGCGAGCGTTGAGCCCCTGTCAACCCTTACCGGCTTGATAGAGCTGGATCTTAGCAGCAACAGCATCTCGGATCCAAGCCCTTTATCCTCGCTTTCGAAGCTTGACTGGGTGAATCTTTCGGGCAACCCTATAGAAGAAAACCTTGTGGAGTCGCTCAGGCAGGCGCTTCCCAATACTGACGTTTCCTTTATTTCTTGACCCAATTTCTAGATTAGCTTGAAAGGCCGCGAAAACTCGCGGCCTTTTTGCTTTTGCAAGCCGGGCTTGGCTGCCACGAAAGCCCAATAAGGATCTTAAGTGCAAATTCCTGTCATCACATTTTTTTAACGATTTAATATTTCCTTGCTTACATTATGACGCGGACTAAGCGCTTCGTGTTCTAGCTTTTTTCATTTTCTTAAATCAATATTATTAAAAACCTCTCGCTGCCATGTCGCATTTTGTCGATATTTTCCGAATTATTGCAAACTTTTTCTTAAAATTGTACAGGCAAACATTCTTCGATAATTCTTGCCCTCGATAGCCCCAGCCATCTAAACGCGCCGATGCATACTGTATCGCCTTTTTCAAGAATTTCATTGATACAATTACGATTTTCCCGCCCAGAATAAGGATTTCATAGTAATATCCCGAATAAATGACGCACATTTTTACATTGCGTGGCCTGATAAAAACATTTGCTTGCATCTCTTGAAACACTAGAGTATAATTCTTTACGAAGGTTTTTCATCACAGCAAACTAAACGGATGGTTAAACGGCAAGCTCTGTCAATATCGAATTGATCTGAATTACAGTTCAGGCTTGAAAGTGACGAGAGTTCTTGGCGCGTTGCGCGCTAAAGTTCCGTGAGCAAACAAAATGTATCAGGGCTGGACGCGCATGGTTAGCCAGATCCCATGACTCCGCCACATGCTCTATGGCCGAATAGATCGACCGAGCGGAAGAATGCATTATGGCATGGGTATCACTTGCGGCTCAGACAGATGAGACAGCAAATCAAGGGCAGATACGCGCTCAGCCTGAGTCGGGACTACCTGATTTAACAGACAGAATATTGGTTGGTACTGGTATGGAGATTCATCCGAAAAATCAAGGTGTTTGGATCTCAAACAGCTCTTGTCTCGTATATGAAAAAGCAAACGATTATCAGTTATGCGACATATAACCATTAGTGAAATCTAAAGAAAATTTTATACATATTTTAGAGATGTTTGTGCCATGGTTTATGAATTTTCAAGTAATCACTGAATGTCTTACCTGAAACGATTGTTTATGTTTCAGCAAATTGCTATTGTTGCGATCAAAAAGCTCATGCACAGCTCATGCAATTTAAGATAAAAGAGCGCAAATGCCTGAATTAAGCCTTCTTACTAAACTATACCACCAGTAAGAAGAAATCGCTTTCGCCAGCATAAAAGTCAGACAAGCAATTAATAGCGCGAATCCAAGCATTATATAAAGGTTAGTGTCGTCGCCAGTCGTACGCAACTCAAATAATTCACCGACTTTAATTCATAAAGGAGGCCTGAATAAAAATCTTTCTTGACATGGCATCTATACGAATGAGCGGTAAAAGATTTATTTATCACCAACGCAATAGCACACTGCTTCGTTGGCCAACGATAAATAAACGCTCATCATTGCAAAATAGCTGCTCATGTCAAGCCCTCATTGTTTTTGCGCCTTCAAGGCGATACCAGGATATAGATACGCTCAACTTCATTCGCAACAGTTCAGGAGGAATTTGTATGTACGTCAGTCAGAGAATAAGGGCTTTGTCCATCCTAATGGCGGCGCTGCTCACATTCTCTCTCTTTCCAACCACAGCCCTATCGGCTGGCCCCGAGGACTCGGTTATCTACAACCTTGGATCCCGGAATGTAACAGTCGACTATGACAGTTCAGCCGAAGAAACGGCGAACCACAAGATCTTCAACGACGATGGAAGCTACACCATCCAGCTTGAAGACAACGCGTTTTT
>JAISWZ010000378.1 GCA_031270945.1 Clostridiales bacterium
CTGCGCCTGGACAGAATCCTCTGCAGTAGCCTACTGCAACGCCATCCTAGGAGCGAGAACCAATATCGAAGGGCCGCAAAGCGCCTTCGCCTCAGCCATCACAGGCAAAACTCCGTACATAGGCATGCATCTGCCGGATAATAGAAAAGGCAAAGTGATTGTCAGAGTCGAAGCCCCTATGAATTCCGTCCAAGACTACGCGCTCCTAGGCTATTTCGCAGGCCCCAAAGTAGGCCTTAATGTCCCGGTCTACGATAATATCAAAGGCACTCCATCCCTGTTCATGCTCATGTCCCTCTGCGCCGCCGGCATATCTTCAGGAAGCATCGTCATGTTTCATATTCCAGGGATCACTCCGGAAGCGACCCTATTCAACGACTCCCTTGAAGTCATAACGTATGGCAACATAGATAGAAAGAGAACCCACGAGATCCTGAACCAGTCAGCTAGCACCACCGTTGACGTCATCGTCCTGGGTTGCCCCCATTACAGCCTTGATCGCATTTCAAGGCTAGCCGCTTTGCTTGAAGGCAAGAAACTGCATGAAAACACCAAGCTCTATGTCACTGTAGCCCATGCCCAAAAAGCGATCTCTGACCGGATGGGGTATACTAACATTATCCAAAAGGCCGGCGCAATCATCCTTGAGGATACCTGCGGCACCCTCATCAATATCGAGCCATCCAAGGTCTTGGCTTCTGACTCCGCAAAAATCATTCACTACATATCGCGCATGACCGGAGTCAAAAACACCCTCCTTGGATCCCTTGAAGAATGCGTCGTAGCCGCAACTTCCGGAAAGTGGATAGGAAGTGTCCTTGAATGAAAATATCAATATCAGGCAGAAAAGTCTACGGAGGCGTAGCTGAAGGCTATGCCCTGGTTACAAAAGATGCCCTAGGCGGGATGGGCGTATTTGACGTCTATACAGGAATAGTCACAGAACCCAATAATCCCTGGGAAGGGCAGTGCGTCACAGGAAAAGTCCTGGTCTACAAGACCGGACGCGGATCCTCCTCCTGGGCCGCCTGGCATCAGCAGCTAAAATTTCTGAATACCTCTCCTGTCGCTCACGTAATAACAGAAAGCAACCCCCAGACCGCTTTAGGCGCCGTCCTATCAAGAATCCCCGTAGTAACAGACTTTGACCAGGATCCGACTGAGCTCATTCAAACTGGGGACTGGGTAAGAGTCGATGGCGACAACGGGATAGTGGAAATAACAAAGAAGGATAGCAACACAACTCTGAATACGGAAAGCAAGCGGCGCGAAACATAAGACATAAAGCTTAAAACAGGGCGCTTGCGCCCCAACCCCATTTGCTCTAAGCCTTTTTCAGATACGCACTCACAGGAGGACTCGCATGATAAGCTTGCTGCTGGTTGATGATGAGTCTGCAACACGCAACGGCCTGGTTAAGCACATGCCTTGGAAAGCGCTAGGTGTGGATAAGGTCGTAGATGCCGCTGACGCGTTTGAAGCGATAAAGATAGCGGAGGACGCCCAGCCTGACATAGTTGTTTCAGATGTAAAGATGCCTGGAATGGAAGGCACCCGCTTTTGCGAGCGCTTGGTCAAGCGGTTCCCGGGCTGCAAAGTCATTTTCATCAGCGGCTATTCAAATGAGGAGTATCTGAAGGCCGCAATAAAGATCCATGCTCTCAGTTATGTGGAAAAGCCCATAAACCTGCAAGAGCTTTGCGCTGAGGTGAAGAAGGCGGCTGAGCTTTGCCTGAGTGAGCGCAAGGCCAGAGAGGAATTCAACGAAAGCGCCCCTTTCGTGAAAAGAAGGCATCTGCTTGAGCTTCTCAGATCCGGATCCGAAACGACTATCTATCCAGAAATTTCGCCAGACAAGAATTATGTAGTTTCCATAGCGGAGTTCTACAGTGACAATGAATCAGGGCTTGGAGACCCCTTTTTGGCCAGAGCCTCTGATATAGCCGAAAAAGTCTTTGCCCAATCTTTTTGCCTGTCCGCCGCCATAGACCAAGACCGCATTGCGGTGATTTCTGAGGAAGACACAAGCCAAAAACGCCACAAAGCCTTGTTCGCTGAGCTAAAAAAAGCCGTCTCCGATTTCTCCGAAGGATCAAGCGTTTTTCTTGCTGTAGGCCCCAGCCTGAAAGGGCTGGCCGGCATAGCCGAGTCATACGCTGCATCAAAAGATCTTAATTCTCAGGTCTTTTTCTCGGGTTTTGGCCGTTTAGCCTTTTTTTCTAAAGAAACAGCACCGCATGCTTTTGAGATGGACATTCCAGCAACGTTCAAAAACATGTCATTCAACAGTGAGGACGAGCTGGTAGCTTCTGTTGAAAGCATCAGGCAAAAGCTCTATATACAGCATGGCTCTGTAAGCGAGACCAAAAACTTCTTCTTAAACCTGTGCCTATGCCTGTGCCAGGGAGTGGAACGGCTAGCCCTCAATCCAGATGAGACAGCAAAGAAGAGAATGGTCTACATTTGGGAGACTATCTGCGGGTTCAAAACCCTGGATGAGACAGCGTCTTTCCTGGTTGACGAGATCCACTTCATTTATAGGAACGGATCCGAGCAAAACCTGAAGCAAAGAACAATCACAAAAGTCAAACAGTTCATTTGCGAGAACTACAGCAAAGAGCTCACAGTAAAGCTGATAGCCAAAAGCGTCTACCTGTCCCCGTCTTATCTGTCCTACCTTTTCAAAGCAATGACAGACACCAACCTCAATGAGCACATAACGGAGGTAAGGGTCGAGAAGTCTAAGGAGCTGTTGAAAGACAAGCGGATAAAGCTGTATGAAGTGGCAAAGAGCGTTGGATACAACGATCCCAACTACTATGCCAAGGTATTCAAGAAGGTGACAGGGATAACTCCCTCGGCGTATCGAGAGAAGCAGGAGTAGGGACTTTGGAGATGAGGGAAGAGAATAGGCGTTGTGGTTGATGATGTTTGAGTATAATTTGAAGAAGGCCCTGCCGGGAGAGGCAGGGCCTTTTTAGCTGATTTGAAGGATTGGGAATTTACCATGGAATTAAAAGTATAGCCGAACTTTGCTTGTTTTTCTGGTGCGGGCGCTTGAGTGGAGGGGTGCTTTGCTGGCCGAAGAGGGGAGGAGGTGTGTCCTTGCTTGCAACG
>JAISWZ010000482.1 GCA_031270945.1 Clostridiales bacterium
GGGTTTGAGCTGAAGAGGGGTCTTACCCAAGCCGCCCTGGTTGAAAACGGGGATTACTCAAGGCTTGTCCCGAACTATAGCCCTGCCCTTTTCACCCAGCCCATAAATGGGCCGATACCATGGCTGTCCCAGCTCAAGCCGGAGTCTTGGCAAAACCCCATCAGTTCAAATCTGTCCTTCGATTTTCAAAAAAGATCCCTCTCCGGCTTCATCGCCAGAACCTTCTACTTGGACTCAGAGAATCAGGACCCGCATGGTATATACTTCGAGGTTTCAGGAGATTCAGCAAAAGCGATCTCGTCCAAGAATCCGGAGGATTCTGATCTGCGGATAAACGGCGAGCACTTTATCGGCAAAACCGTTGACGCCAGCGGAAAGATCCCGGAAAGGCTGTTTAAAGCCTCGGAAGCCTTGTCAAAAGATGACCTGGTTTACAAAGGCGATACCAGCACAGACGAGATAATAGGGCATCTTTTCATCTACAAAATCGCCTATGACATCCTGGGCTCTGAAGATCCAGAGTTGGCCGGGATCATCTCTGACACGATGGACAGGTTTGCCCAGCATGTCGCAGACAATAGCTATATGCTTGTAGACATGACAGGACAGCCAACTACCTGGGGAAGGATGAGCAGAGACTTTTTTTACAGCTATACCTATGGCTTCGCCTCTTCTCCCTTGTATTCATCAGTCCTCTTAAGCACGTTCAAGACAGCGGCCTACGTTACCGGAAGCAAGAAATGGGAAGACGAGTACCAATTCGCCGCCAAAAGCTTCGCCTACCAGTACTCGAAAGTCATGGGCACCTACGCTGAGCGGGCGCAGGAGTACCTGAACTTGACAGCCTTTCAGCTCATGGGGGTCCTGGACCATGACATAAGGCTTGCAGACTCGCTTAAGGCCCAGGGCTATGACCAGGAGATGGAGTTCCTGTTCCGCTCGTTCTTGAACTACTCCGATGAAGAGATGGCGATGCTCGCCTTTTACCTTCTGTTCCAGATGGAAACAGATCCAGCCCTGCTCGAAGACTACAGAAACGCCTTGGAAGAATGGTGGGCTTCGATAAAGTATAGCGAAAACCCGCTCTGGTACTACATCTACCAGCTAGCCTATCCAGACCAGCAGAAGACCGATGCCTACGGCAACAATCTCTTGAAAACAGCCAGCTGGGCCTTGGGACGCCATCCCTTGGACACCAGGAAGCTTATGGCTTCAAACCCAAACCGAGATGACATAGCTGTTTTCAACCTGGAAAAATACAATAGCGCCCTGGTAACCAGGGGCGGCATCTCAGTCAAAAAGAGCGAGCTCCCGCCAGAGTCCATGGGGCTTGGCATTCTCAGCGTTTTCCTGGAAGGCGCTCTGTCCCACAAGACCCTTGAAGTGGAATACGCGGTAGCCGCCCCGGATGAACGCGCTCTGCACAAGTTCAACAATTCCACCTATGTTCTTGATGATGATTACAACCCGAACCAGATGGAAGGATCTACGACTTACACCCTGCCTTATTGGCTTGGGCGGTACCATGGGATGCTGGGGAGCGGGGAGTAGGGGTGCGGAGTTGAGAACTCAGTGGAGTTAGCAGCTGATTTTTAAAAGCAAAGAAAAACCAAGAAAAACCAAGGCAAACCAAGAACCAAGACAAACCAAAACCAAGGCAAACCAAAAACAAAGCAAGACAAAGGCGAGCGGCAAGCCGCTCGCCTTTGTCTTGGTTATCTGACTAACAACTATAAATATGGTCAACATCAAAGGATTGGCGCAAGCCAGTCCTTTTTTATTGGCTCTGAGAAGGGCGAAATGAAAGGGTTTTTTAGGCAAATCCTTAGGATGGCTAAAGGATGAAAAAATCGAATGCAACATATATTAACCATTTGATTGCCATTTTAAGGTAATTATTTGGTCGTTCAAGGCCATAAACGCTTCATACACTGGATTTGTTAAGCTTTTGGACGAAGGGCAAGATGCCTCGCATCGGTTTGTAATGCCGGGCGCGTTAGTGCTATAATATTTTTAGCGGAGATAAGAAACAAAGAAATGGTGCATATCCAAAAAAACGATTAATCACCTGGATAAGCTTAGAGGATTCGCCCAAAGCATTGGGTAAAAGCAAGCTTTTTCAGGATTATTTGGATATGCATTAATAAACACGTTTTTAAAGGACGGGTGACATGCATATCCCAAATTCCGTAACGGTCCGGACTTTTCTGGTGCCTCGGATAAAATTTGGGATATGCTCAGCCGCGCCAAGGCGCGGTCTTGCCCGTTCCGGACAGACTGGCTGTTCTTGCCATTCTCAGCTGGCTTGCTTGCCATTGGGAGCCTGTCCAATGCGCTTCGATTTTCGGGCGCCGACCGCAGCTGGTTCTGGGGCTGTGGATTTTAGCACATGTCCTTGGATGTGCGCTTAGAGGTGAGAGTTATTGCGAAAAATCTTGAGCCGTTTTTTCTCTGTCGCGGCGATGGCCGAGAAGCTTGAGAAGAAAGGCGAGATTCCAAGCAGCAAGGATGCCTATACGCGGCTTTCCGTCATAGGCATTCCGTCAGTGGTTGAAATGGTGTTCATGTCCTTGATTGGATCTGTGGACACCATGATGATAGGGAAGCTGGGCTTTGAGGCCATAGCTGCGGTTGGCTTGGCTGGCCAGCCCAGAATGCTTACCCTATCGCTTTTTTTTGCCCTTAACGTAGGCATAACCGCCGTAGTGGCAAGACGGAAAGGGGAAGGGAAAAGGGATGAGGCGAACAGGGCTTTGAAAAATGCCTTGATGCTCTGTCTTTCTCTCTCTGTTGTAGTCACGGCGCTTTCGCTCTGGCTATCAGGCCCCCTTCTTTTGCTTGCCGGCGCCAAAGAAGAGACAATCGGGATGGCCACCTCCTATTTCCGCATACTTACCTACTTTCTGCCCATATCCTGCGCCACCATGTGCATAAACGCGGCCCAGAGGGGCACGGGCAACACCCGTGTCACGCTCTATGTGAACATAGCGGCCAACCTGACCAACGTAGTATTTAACTATCTTTTGATCTACGGGAAGTTTGGCTTTCCCGAAATGGGAGTGGAAGGCGCCGCTTGGGCTTCAGGCATAGGCCTGTCAGTCGGCCTTGTCCTATGTGTTGCCTCCCTGTTTCAAAGAAAGATTGGCGGAGGGTTTCTCAGCATGTCTTTCAAGGACAACTGGAGGTTTAGCCGAGAGGCTATGGCTTCCATAACCAAGGTAGGCGGAAACGCCATGGTTGAGCAGATAGCCTTGAGGGTAGGATTTTTCGCTTACGCCGCCATAGTAGCAAATCTGGGAACCGAGTCTTTCGCGGCTCACCAAGTAGGAATGCAATTCCTGGGTCTATCCTTCACTTTTGGAGATGGCCTGGCTGTTGCTGGCACCTCTTTGGTTGGCCAAATGCTTGGTCAAGGGCGGCCGGACTTAGCCGCCATCTACGCAAAGTGTAGCCAGAGGCTGGCGTTTTGCGCCAGCCTCTTAATCGCCTCGGTTGTAATAATATTCAGGTATCCCCTTGTAGGCATCTTCCTTGACGCCAGCAAACCTGAAAACGCCGTCCCTATTGCCATAGCCGCGCAGATCATGATTCTTGTGGCCGCGTTCCAGCCAGTGCAGATGCAGTCCGTTGTTTCTTCCGGCTGTCTCAGGGGCGCTGGCGACAACCTTTATGTCGCGCTTGTCATGATCATTTGCGTAGTTATGATAAGGCCAGTCTTCAGCCTTCTGGCCATAAATGTAGTAGGGCTTGGGTTGGCGGGAGCTTGGTCTGCATCTCTGGTGGACATGTGCATCAGGCTATCGCTGATGCTAAGGAGGATGAAAGGCACGGCTTGGCTGACGAAGAAGGTGTAATGAGTCAGCCGTGCAGATATAGACGCGCAGCGCCAGGTTTTGGCGCTGCGCGTCTTTTTTGTTTTGTCTGGGGTGGGGGATGGGGGTTTTGATGAGGATCGAGAGATGGCGTTGATAATTGGGGATCAATATCTTATAGAAATGAGACTTGCGAGTAAATATATAGAAAATTTGAGAATAGTCTTGACCATGCAATAGCTTTATGGTATAATGGATTTCGACAGGAAAATCCAATACGAGCCATAATCCGTCAATGACGAAGTTGGGAACGCCAGAAAAGGCAAATGCTTACTGAACTGCTCTCGGCCCCGGGAGCCGCTTTGGCAAGGGTTAGTCACCCCTCCAATAAAAAGCGTTTCGGCAATCAGACTTATTTGTAGGATTTTTGTATATATTAGCGAAGCATAGTTAGAGGCGATAAAGGGCGCTGACGCGCCTGACCTTGCTGGGGATTAGCCCCAGCCTTATAGATAGGATGTGATAAAATGGCTAAATCAAACGACAGCGACGAGAAGCTTTCAATAAGCCAGAAGTTAAGACGTTGGGCAGAGCATGGGATTGAGGATGGGCCAGGAGACAGGGATGAGAGAGAAATGTGGCTCATGCTGGTATTAATGGGGTTTGCGTAACCCTGCCACGAAACGGTTGTGAATAGAGCATATGAAGAAAGGCGCGATAATCATCGGAATCCTCTTGTTGTTTCCGTCGGTCTTGTGCTTGATGATAAGCATTACAAGGCAGGAGTTGGATTCGACGAGAATAGGCATGGCGGCAACGTTAACTTTCCCGTCCTTGCTCGCTTTTGCCGCAGCATTTGATGCGAGGAACGATGATCACAGGGAAAAAAGCAGCGTGAATTACACGATCCGCGCTGAAGACATCAGCAGGGATGAATGGATGAGTGAGTAGATTTTTGGAAAGCAACTTTTTAAGGAAATCAAGTTTTTTAGAGCTATTTTGTCAAAGCGGTTTTAGCATGCAACTATTTTTTAGAACGTTAATATTTTCGAGATAAATATAACGCAGACTTTTGAATGAGGTTGTGATACATGTGGCAATGGATGGATTCGGGATGGGCGCAGAGCCTTCGGAATCTGGAGAGCTGGGAACGACAGCGGGAAGAACGATGGAAGGGAAGACGGAGGGTCTCAAGTGCTCAAACTGCGGAGGGAAGCTTATCTTTGACGTAAGCTCCCAAAGGCTCAGGTGCGGGTATTGCGGGAACTCCTACAAGATAGAAAGCGCCGGAATAAAGAAGCCTGGGATCGAGATTGAAAGCTTCGAGATAGGCTCAAAGCCGTTTGTGGCTGCAGCGGCGCCTGAAGCGGCGCCAAAGAAAGGGATCACCTGGGAGGTATACGAAACCACAAAGAATAGGCTGGAGGGGATAGTAGCGTATTCATGCCCCTCATGCCATGGGCAGATACTGGCGGAGAGAAGCACTGCAGTGGAAAAGTGCCCGTTTTGCGGGGACAAGAAGCTGTTGGAGAACTCGACAGATCTGTCGTACAGCCCAGACAAGATGATCCCGTTTCGGTTCGAGCTGAACGAGGCGAAGTCAATATTGCTCAAGTACTACAGGAGCAAGCCGTTTCTGCCTTCGGTATTCAAGCGGAAAAGCGTCATAAACGGGCTGAAGGGGATATACGTGCCGTTCTGGCTCTATGACTGCGAAGCTGACGCGATACTCAAGTACAAGGCGTATAACCAGAAGGTATGGACAAAGTCTGGCTTCAAGTTTACGCAGAGCGATGTCCATCACATGTACAAAGGCGGAGTGGCTTCTTTCAACAAGATACCGGCTGACGGATCGACTTTGTTTAACGACATATTCATGGAGGCACTGGAGCCTTTTGACTACTCCGAGCTGGTAGACTATGACCCTCTCTACTTCACCGGGTACATGGCTTACAGGTGCGACTGCAGGGAGCCTGACTGCAAGCCCCACATCGAGTACAGGATATTCAACGCCTTTGACGAGCGGTTCAAGCCTGGCATAACGGGGTTTGAGCACGTCTCGACTGTGGGCAAGAACATAGAGATCAAGAAGGTCAAGGTGACGTACGCGCTGTTGCCGGTCTGGATCTTGAGCGCAAAGTACAAGAAAAGGAGATATTCTTTTGTCCTTAACGGACAAACTGGCAAGTTTGTTGGAGAATTGCCTGTAAGCAGCGCAAAGTTCGCGCTTTACGTCCTGTTGGTGTTCGCCGTTCTTTCGTTGGTATTGTACGGCGTCATTAATGTTTTCTTCATGGGTGGCTGAATATGACAAAAAAAGTATTGCTTGTGCTCCTGCTGGCGCTTATGTTTCCGCTGAGCGCTTTTGCAGCCACCAAGGAGAGCGTTGTAGATCAGGCGAACCTGCTGCTGTACAAGGACGAGGAAAATCTGCGGAGCCAGATCGCAAAGCTCGTAGACATGAACAAGTATGACGTGGTCATAGTCACTGTATACTCCCTGGAAGGGAAAAGCCCAAAAGCTTTTGCTGATGACTACTTTGACAACAATGGCTACGGCATCGGGCCTGACAGGGACGGGATACTGTTTCTGATATCGCCTCAGGACAGCGACTGGGCAATCTCGACAAGCGGCGCATGCATTGGCATGTTCACCTCTAATGAGATAGACCAGATGGCTGAAGAGTTTATCCCAAGATTGGCTTCCGGCGACTTTGACAAAGCCATAAGCACTTTCGTTGAGCTGATTGGAAAGTATGACTCAAAGCTCGACACGGCTTTCCTGTCAAGCCTGTCTGGACTCTGGCTGACGATTGTCGGATTTTTCTCGTTTTTAGTCTCTCTGGCCATAGTGTCCAAGGTGAAAAACCGGGTAGGCGTAGGGGAGCCAATAAGCGGATCCTCAGCTGCCAGGTACATGGTGCTAAACTCCTTTAAGGACACCATAAACAAGAACGTCTTCAAGGGAACAGAGACTGACAGAAGAGCAATTGAGACCAGATCGTCCTATCACCATAGCAGCCGCCACAGAACCAGAAGGCACCACAGCCATTCATCATCGCACAGGTCGTCGTCCAGGGCGCATGGAGGCTCGTCAGGGAAGTTTTAGAGACTTGAACAATAGTTTGAAAGCAGCGCTGGCTGCCCGCGCAGCGGGCCCCAGCGTCGGCAATTCTTTCTCTCGGACAAAAACAGACAAATTTTTTGAGATTCTATAGACAAAGCTAGAAGTATATGATAGAATGATTACAAGATAAGGGGACGCATGGCAAAACAGCTGAGGGGCTGGCTGTAGGGGAGAAAGGTTGTCGTTTGGTGGCATATTCTATTAAGAGCATATCCCAAAATTCCGAAATGGCGCCGGAAAAATCCTGGCGAATGCTTCAATGCCGGATTTTTCCGGCGCCTCGGATATAATTTTGGGATATGCTCTAATTGCCGGAATTTTGGGATATGCATTTGGTAATGAATCTTATACTTGCGAGCCAAGCAAGCTTTTGCTCGCGAGCCGCCTTCGGTAGCGAACAACGCATACCGATGCATTCTTAGAGAGGATTGGTAATTAAATGATTGACACTAACATCTTAAAAGAAGACGCAAAGGTCCAGATCAAAGACAACATTGCGAATCTTGTGATAATCACCATCATAGTTAACGT
>JAISWZ010000533.1 GCA_031270945.1 Clostridiales bacterium
CTGCTTGACCTTGACAGCGTTAGGGATGAATACCTGTTCCGGCTTCAAGGCAGCAAGCTGCTGATAACCAGCTTTGAATACAAAGCCCAAACACTTGACGAAAACTTTCTTCACTACAGCCACGTTGTCCCCCATGCAGTTGAGCAATGGTTCCGCAAATACGGCAAGATGCCAGAAGACATCATTATCGCCGCTATCTATGCTGGCAGCGTTGAGCCCGCAGAATCAAGCGTAACTATCGCAAAGCGCAGCATGAGCATGGAAGTTCACAACATTTACCTGAAGAACCTTGATGGATTCAAGATCATTAGCGATACGCAAGAAAAGATTGACTCCAACGTGCCGCTAGACGCGGATGACCAGATCAGGCTTATTTTCTCCCCTCTCATGGCCGAGAACGGCAAATGGCTCGATTTGCTGGATAAGGCGCTTGACGTTGCGAGAAAGATCAAAGACCCTGACACTCAGTACTTTGTGTTGTGCTGCATAACGGAGTTTTGCTTCACTTTGCTGAAGAGAAGCATCTTGCAAGCCTGATTTTTTTATCCCGGCGAGCGAAAATAAAAATGGTGCGTCTTTTGACGCACCATTTTTTAGGTGCATATCCCAAAATTAATTGCAGGGCTTGAAAAATTTCGACGTTGAAGCATTCGCCAGGAATTATTCGGTGCCTTAATGGAATTTTGGGATATGCACTAATTCAAGTCCCTCGGGTTTGTGTTCCATCCTTCGATAGAAAATTCAGGAGTTCCGCCTTCGAGATACTTCTTTGCGAATTCAATCGTAATGGTCTTGCTCTCGCCTGGAAGCAAGGCGAAATAGTTGTCGCTATAGAATGCTGGAAGAACCTGCTTGCCAGTCGCGCTGCTGATTGTCTTAACCCTGGTGAGAAGCGCCGGGATTGATGAAGAGTTCGCAAACTTTATGGTGTAGAGCTCGTTTCCAGTCTTAGGCGATATGGAGCGGCTTGGGCTGGATGCTTGGATGGTTACATAAGGCATTGTGTTCAAGGACTCGTACTGCATGTAAACATCCTTGTTGTGCCAGTAGAAGTTGTCTCCTAAAATCTCGCCAGAGTTGTCTTTCACTGTCAGCTTGATGAAGACTATTGGGGTTTTGGACCGCTCAAAGGCGGATGCCAGGTTGCCAATCACCAAGCCATAGGTATCCGGGCCAAGTGATTCAGTCAAATATGACTTGGCGAAGACAGCGTTGCCGTCTCTATCATAAACTTTTGCTTCTGTGACAGCATTGGCGTAGGCCTTTGGCGTCATGTTGGAAATAAATATGTTGTCGGAGCGAGGATCCCAAACAGCGTGAGTCGCCTGGTTGGCCGCTTTGGCGCCAAAGTATCCAGCGTTGGTGTCCAGGTAGTAGTCGTATGTCTGCCACATGAATGACGGCCATGAAGACTGGCCCATCCACATCAGGAAACCGTTTGACTTCTTTGCCGTGATGCCCTCGTACACGCCCTTGAAGTTTTCGTAGTTGATCATGTCAGTGATTCTCATGAAGTCCTGGAGGGAGTACTTCTCTCCAACCTCTTCAACCATGTTTTGTATCGCAGCTTTGTACGCAACAAAAACCGGATCTGACGGATCTGGGTTCTGCCCGTTGACATAGTCTATCGGAGTGACGAATCCTCTGTCAGAGTACAGCTTCAAAGCGTCCATGTAGTTGTTGACAGGGCCGTTCATGTGGTACGTCCAGTCGTGAAGAGCCCAAGACTCGTTGATCGGCCAGAGCCTCTCTTCAGGCAGGAACTTCTTCATGCTTTCAAGCGTTGGAATGTTTGGGATGCCGCACTCGCTTCGAAGGGTAACGTTCGGAACCGCGTTAAAATATTGCTTGATTCCTGAAACTTTGGGATCGTTTGGACCGCTCCGGCTAAAGCCATTGGGCATGGGAGCTACTGAGTATCCGCCGCCGCTTCCTACAGGCTTTGCCGCCGAGTTGGAAAAATATGTCCTGGTGCCATCGTAAATCTTTGTTAGCTCAGCCAGCCCTGCGTCTAAATGCGCTGGAGGCGCGGACTCATTTCGTCCGCAGTACAGCGCCAGCGCCGGGTGAGAGCGATTGCGCTTGATCTTGTCCAAGGCGTTGTCAAGAAACCTGTCAGGATGCGCAGGCTCTGGCCCGTCAGCAGGATTTGCCAGCCAAAAATCATCCCATATCAAGATCCCATACTTGTCGCAAGCTTCATAGAACGCCTTGTTGTTGGTCATTCCGACCCAGTTGCGGATCATTGTGTAGTTCTCTTCAGCATGCAATCGAGCCTTGTTATCGTAATCTTCTGCGTTATTGAGCTTCAGCGCGTCGTCCATGCCCCAGTTGCCGCCTTTGGCAAGGATTCTTGTGCCGTTGCAGTAAATGGAGAGCAGTCCTCCGTCTATCGGGTAAGTGAACTCCCGGATCCCGAACTTAAGCTCAATCGCATTGCTAGACAAGCCGTTCGCTGTCACTTCGAGATCCGCCGTGTAAAGCGGCTGGTCGCCGTAGGTGTTAGGCCACCACAGTTCCGGGTTGTTTATGGCTATTCCGCTGATCTCAACAGGAACGGTCTGCCCAGGCTCAACAGTGACATCTTTGAAGAACTCTATGCTTCCAGGAGTTATGACTCCTTTTACTGTTGCGATTTGCGTAGATGAGCTGCTGTTGTGAACCTCAGCGCGAAGCGTCAGATCCGCCTTTGTTTCATCCAGAGAGAATACCCTGTTTCTGCTTGCGTCAACAGCGTCAGCCAACTCTGAGTATGCCCTAAAATGGCTAATCCTTGCCGGCTTTGCGTTCTGCTCCAAAAGTGTGATTCTTAAGGCTTTCACAGCTTTAGGCTCTGATACAGGCAAAGAAAGCTCTTTATCTCCCCATTTAACATTCGCCGTCCCCACTGGGCCGTCAACTATGCTTGTACCCGGCATGGCCAAATGCTCGCTTGTACCAGAAGAAGGAAGCACTGTCACTGCGCCAAACCAACGCACGGTCGCGACTCCGCCTGGATGGGCGTCAAAGTTTTCCCATGTCAGCCCATCAATCGTGCTTTCGGCTTTGAACTTCACTGAATGCCTGGACTCAGCCCCGCTCTCATCAATCTCATTTCCCCATTCAATCTGCAAGGATCCCACTGTTGTTTCCTGGTCAAAGGCCAGCACGAACGTTTCTCCGTCAACACCTTCTGATATCCAGCATGTGCCGGGATCTCCGTCAAGAACGGCAGACAGCGCTGACTCTGGCAAACGAGCCAGATCTGAAGTCGCGGGATAAAGTTGCGAGGCCAAATTTGCTGCCGATATGCTCTCAGACACCTGCCTGATATCTAGATCTGTCTGGATCCAAGGATCCAAGAGCTCCAGCCCTCCGCTATAAGAAACAAAAACATCCTCTATTATGCCTATGTCTCTGCCTCGAATGGTCGGTATCCAGTCCCAGCCTACTGTCGCATGGAAAGTCGGGTTGTCAGCGCCAAGCAAGCCGCCGTTTGGATATGGGCCCTCAGCAAGCCCCTGCCCAGTTACAAGGCCCGGGCTCTCATTCCTGTAGATCTTCACTGCGATATAGTTGGTTCCGCCTACGTTCGCCAATTTTGTTACATCAAACTTGCCCCTTATAAACGCGCCCTCGATGGAATGAGCCTTCGCGGGATCGCTATTGGGAAGAAGCTCTCCGTTAAAGTAAACGTCAGCCAGCCAGTTGATGCAGTCGAAGTTCAGGAAAACGCTCTGGCCTTCTTTTGACGCCGGCATTTCAAAGCTGTCGCGGTACCAGAAGTCTGCCGTAAAGAAAACATCGGAAACTTGGAACTGCCAGTCGTCATAGTTAGGATCGGGTATCGCTCCAGCCTTTAGGTATGTTGAGAGAATGGTTCCTGGCACTGCCGCCGCCAGCCATTTTGAGTCATCATAATCCGGCCCTGCGAGCTCTTCGCCCTCAGCGTCAACCTCTGACGCTCGCTGAACTTTCCAGTTGCCGCCAATAAGGCGCTGGGTTCCGTCGCTTTCAGGATCGGGGAGCGTCCCGACTGAGAAGGGCTCAAGGCTGTTTTCGCCTAAGACTTCTATCTCTTCTATTGTGTAGCTTCCGCCTGAAGCGGTCTCGCATAGAATTCTTGCATACCTCGCCGTGCCGCTTAAATCTGTTTCAACAGCTTCTCCCGCAGCGCCAGCCAAGCCAGTTGCCGCGTTTGACCAGCTCTTCGCATCGCTTGACGTTTGGATCGAATACTTGGAAGCGAACGTCGATCCCCAATGAACAATAACTTTTTGGAGCTTTGTGTCAGCTCCTAGGTCAATGCAAACCCATTCCTCTCCGCTTCCAGCGCTGATCCATTCGCTGTTGACCGGAGTCTCATCAGCAAACTTCCCTTGTCCTTCGCCTGCTTCATACTTAATTCTGTTAGGCGACAACTCGCCTATTATTCCGTCCGTTGTCAAGTGCCCTGTATTTTCGTAATTGGCCGCGCTTGAATGCCAAGCCGCCCGCCTGAATGCCGCATTCGCTGGTGCCGTCGCTTGCGACGCTTTCGCCCTGGGGGTTTCCTTGCTCATTTGCCATCACTCCTCGCGCGTCCGCAGGACGCGCCTTTTATGTGTGCTTGAGAGCATATGCTGGCGATTGCTCAAAACGCCATAGTCAAGATGCGCTTTCCCTAAGATTTTTGGAGCTTTTCCATAATGGATAGCGAAAAGATCTATGATTTACGGGAAAACTTATACAGGCATTATACGTCTATAGGTTAGGCTATGCAAGCTTTTTGAGGAATATCTTTAGCCAGCAAAATGGGACGCACCAAGAGGTGCGCCCCATTTTTTAACTTATTTTAGGTTTTATTTTCCAGTTTTCGAGAAACAGGGTTTTCGCTTTGAGAGCCATTAGGTCCGAAATCCACGTTTTTCACTCACTGGCAGATCTTAAGAGCATATCCCAAAATTATATCCGAGGCGCCGGAAAAATCCGGGTGTTTGCTCGCAGAAGCCCGAGCAAACTAGTTGAAGCATTCGCCAGGATTTTTCCGGCGCCATTTCGGAATTTTGGGATATGCACTA
>JAISWZ010000541.1 GCA_031270945.1 Clostridiales bacterium
CTGACACGATTGAAAGCGTTGAAATGGATAACGTGGTCTTTACCAAAAGCGCCAACTACGACATCTCAAACATTGACGAGCTGGTGTTCACAGATCTGAGCGTGGCAGGGAAGGCTATCGCCAAAGCGGCAGATGTCAGCATGACAACAAGCAACGTGGATTCCCTGATTTTCAACCTGACAGTGACGGTACCTGTTGACAAGAGCGCCCTTTCAGATCTGAGTTCTGAGTCAGAAAAGCTTGAAAAGGGCAACTACACAGATCAGTCATGGACCGCCTTCTTGGAAAAGCTTGCGGTTGCGAAAACAGTGCTGGATGATCCCGACGCTACCCAGGAAGATGTAGACAACGCAGTCGCTGCTCTCAAAGATTCGAAGGATTCACTTGTCTCGGATGTCCCGACTAAAGACTTTAAACTTTATGCCATGGCTGACACATACGTATCGTCTTGGAACAACGATGACCAAAACAAGAATTATGGCGCAAACCCATACCTCCGCGTCATGCGCATGACTAACGCAACCGGGCAGGATAACTACGGATATCTGGGAGAGCTGTATACAGGCGGTGGCGGATCTGGCAATGACGGAAAGATCAGCTTCCTTAAGTTTGACATCTCTGAATTCAAGAAAGAAGACATTCTGGGCGCTGCGCTGATCCTGACCTACTACGGCAGGGCCCGAAACACTTACACGGGCAATGATACGGTAAAGGTTGCGCTTGTACCTAACGACTGGATCGAAGGCAATGGCCTGTCAACAGTTTCGCCGCACTCTAATGGCGATATTGCAGACTCAGTGACTTGGAAGACCATGCCGCCCTTTAGCACTTTGACAGATCAAGTAATGGAGTCTCCTGAGTTCCAAGTAGACAAAATTGGGCAAGTCAAAAACGACTCTGGCTATGACAAGAATGGCGTAGTGGATGGATCCATAGTAGAGGTAGACGTCTCGGATCTGATAGCAGAATTGCCAGAAGGCGAAGACTTCATCAGCCTGGCGTTTTGCGAAACGAAGAACTTCGACCTGCTCTTTGTCAGCGTCCAAGGATATGGCATAGGCAACAACATAACCGAAGCCATGCAGCCTACGCTAAAGCTATCCATAGCCCAACCCCAAGCCACAGTAACATTTGACTCAAAGGGCGGGACTGAGGTCAGCAGCGTTGCGGTTATCCAAGGAAACACGCTTAGCCAGCTTCCAGTACCAGAAAAGGAAGGGCTTGAGTTTGGCGGATGGTTTAAGGATGAAGCCTTTGATTCGGAATTTACTTCTGAAACAGCTATCAGCGAAAGCCTGACCGTCTACGCCAAGTGGATTGCGACCCTTTCCTTTGATCCAAAGGGCGGAACAGCGGTAGATTCCGTAAAAGTCCTTGAAGGCGAAAGCCTAGACACTCTTCCTGTTTCAACCAAAGACGGGCTTGCCCTTGGCTGTTGGCGCTTGGACGAAACGCTTGAACTTGCTTTAACCACTCCGATTGAAAAGAGCGCTACGGCCTATGCCGAATGGCTCGCCACTGTGACGTTTGATTCAAACGGAGGAACTGATGTCGCTCAATTAACTGTTAAAGAAGGCGAATTGCTGACAATTCCTGAGGTTGCTCAAACTGGCTATCGGTTTGACGGCTGGTTCCTGGAACCGGAATTCACGTCCCTCTTCGCGCCCGAAACCCCAATCGCCAAAAGTCTTGGCCTTTGCGCCAAGTGGACCCAGCTCTTCGTCATAACAGCTTCGGCGAGCCCGAACGGCGCCATTTTCCCAAGCAACGAGATCACTCTGGCTCTTGGAGAGTCTCAGACCTTTGACATAACCCCAGACGATGGCTTTTTAATTTCTGATGTACTGGTAGACCAAAAGAGCGTTGGCGCTGTTTCCAGCTACACCTTCGAAAATTTGGAGTCAGATCACGCAATCCACGCTGAGTTTGAAAGAATTCCTGAGCCAGTCGCTCCAAAGATCCTGAGCGTCAGCCTTAACCCCGCTTCCGCCACCACCACCGCCGGCCTTCAAGTAGCCATAGAGGTTGAGCTGGAAAATGTCGAAGATGGAGTGGAAGTTTTGGCAGAGCTTCTGGATTCCAACGGGATCCCGGCACAGCCAGCAGTTGCCGCTTCAGGTTTTGCCTCTTCAAGCAAGGCTTCATTGCTGCTTGATATAGCGGCTGATCTGGAAGCTGGAACCTATCTGGTTAAAGTCTCAATCGGCTCAGTGAGCGAGACAAAGGAGTTTGCGGTCAGCGGGGCTGGGACAGAGCCAGATCCGGAGGATCCAGGTACGGAACCAGAAGAACCAGGTACAGATCCAGAGGATCCAGGTACGGAGTCAGAAGATCCAGGTACAGATCCTGAAGAACCAGGAACAGATCCAGAAGAGCCCGGAACCGATCCTGAGGAACCAGGAACAGATCCAGAGGATCCAGGCACTGATCCTGAAGAACCAGGCACTGATCCTGAAGACCCAGGAACAGATCCAGAGGAACCAGGCACAGATCCAGAAGAACCAGGAACAGATCCTGAGGAACCAGGCACGGATCCAGAAGAGCCCGGCACCGATCCAGAAGATTCTGGCACAGATCCAGAAGAGCCCGGCACTGATCCAGAGGATCCAGGAACAGATCCAGAGGATCCAGGCACTGATCCAATCATCGATCCGCCATACACCCCTCCATACTACTATTATCCACCCGTTGTGACCCCAGCGGCCAAGACTCCGACTCCTGCCCCGAAAGCGCCGCTTTCAGCAACAGAAAAGGCAGAGGTAGTAAAGCTTGGATACGCACAGGAACTGAACAAGCTCGGGTTGTTTGTTGGAACAGGCACAGACGAAGCTGGAAAGCCGACCTTTGAGCTAGATAAGGACGTGTCAAGGCTGCAAGCGCTTGCCATTGTGCTGAGGCTCATGGGACTTGAAGAGAAAGCGCTTGCCTTCCAGGGAAGCAACCCCTTTGTTGACGTCCCGGATTGGGGGGACAGGTATGCCGCTTACGCAAGCTCAATTGGGCTTACGGTTGGCATAGATGACGCGAGAACCCTGTTCGCTCCAGAGAGAAAGGCTACCTATCAAGAATTTACGGCGTTCATGCTGAGGATTCTGCAGTACTTTGAAGCAAACGGAGATTTCAGCTATGAACGATCCATTGAAGCTGGCGCTAGAGCGGGGCTATACCCGGATGGAGCGCCAAATGGGAAAGCTGAAGTTTTAAGGGGCAGCGCCGTTGAGACAATGGTAAACTCCCTGTTTGCAAAGATCAAGGCAACGGATCGAAGGCTTATCGACAAGCTGATATTGGATGGAGCGCTATCAAAGGAAGCGGCGCAAAGCTTTGAAAAGGCTGTCGCGGATCTTAGGGGTTAGGATAGCTCGGATAGCTTTAAAGTCGACGGTGACAGCGTGAAATGCAATCTTTGAGTGCGCGGGCAGCTTAAAGATCAGAAAAAGATCAGAAAAGTGGGCATATCCCGATGAGCGGGATATGCCCGCATTCTCTTGGTTTTGGTCTTGGGTTTTGGGTTTTGGTTTGGTTTTGTTCTTGGTTTGGCTCTTTGAGCCTATGCGCTCTGGTTGATGCGATTTTGCGGATATGATATCCTTTTGGATAAGAAGCATAAATCCCGAAATGTGAGGAAGGCGAAAAATGAAAAGGTTCAGCTACTTGGAGAAGTCCTTCTACCAGCAGTTTTCGCTTCTTATCATTCTGCCGATCTTGGTTATTCTTTTAGCGGCTCTTGGCATCATGAGGGACAACATGTGGAACTCTTCTGTTGACAACATCAGGCTGATGCATAGCAATGCCAAGACGATGCTGGACATGGAGATATCTGACGCGTCCTTGTCTTTGTCGCATTTCCTGCAGAGCAATGACAACAGGATGCTTGAGCTTATGACGAGATATCTGCAAAGCGGAAACCAAAGCGAGAGGTATGAGGCGTCAAAGGAAATGGAGCAGGCGTTCAAGGTCATGTTCCAGCCGAAAAGCCAGATCATTGCGATTCAATTCATTTCAAGGAACGGAGAGCAATATTGCCTGAAAGATGACGTGGCGCTCTCTTCGGAAGAACTGCGAGGAAAGGCATGGTACCAAAGCGCGCTTGAAAACCCGGACCGGGTGTTTGTGGCTGTTCAAGAAGGGCCGGTGACATTTGCGGCTCTGACAGCTCGCAGCAACAACGCGATACCGATAGTTGCCGCATTCGCTCCTGGAAAGAGCGACAGGGGCGGCGAGGTGGAAATGGTTTGCTTGTACATAAAGTCAGAAGCGCCAAAGCTTTTGGAAAAATACAATGCCGAGGCGGAGATTGAAGGGATGTTTCTCATTGACAGCACGGGGGAGCTGATGCAGGGGCATTTGGGAGAAGAGGGAGCGGCAATGGCGGCTTTGTCGTTGAAAGAGCCGGGAGAATACAGGATGAAAATTGAGGGGGTTGACTCGTTCTGCGCTCTTACGTCTTTGTCCAAGCATCCTATCCGCATTGCCAGCGTTTCAAGCGTATCTGTAATGCTCAAAGGGTACCATCAGCTGGTGTTTCTGGTCAGCTGCGTTGCGATCTTGATATTTGTTTTGATAATAGTATATTTTCAGATATTCTCAAATGAGATCATAAAGCCCATAGATCGCCTGAACGTGGGGATGCAACGGGTTCAGAAAGGGGACTTGAGCGGTGTTGTTGAGGCTTCAGGCCACAAGGAGCTGAGGGGGTTAACTCATAACTTCAACAAAATGACCGAGCGGATCCAAGAGCTGATAGAGATTACCAGGCAGCAGGAAAAGGAGAAGCACCAGGCTGAGATGAAGGCGCTGCAATCTCAGATAAACCCGCATTTCCTTGTGAACACGCTAAACACGATGCGGTTTATGGCTATAGCGGCAAAATATGACAGGTTGCGGGACATGTCGGACGCTTTGATAAAGATGCTGACATGCCTGGGAAAAAGCCAGTCCAGCTTTTACACTGTGCGGGAAGAGATTGAAATATTGAAGAGCTACACGTTTCTGATGAAGATCAGGTACTCTGACAACTTTGAAGTGAAGTACGACATACTGGAAGAAGCGCTTGAGTGCGCAGTGCCAAGGCTTACGCTTCAGCCTATCGTGGAGAACTGCATAATACACGGGTTAGCTTCCATGGAAGAATACGGGCATATCTTTATAAAAGCGGAGCTGGAAAACGGTGTTATTATATTTACCGTGAAAGATGACGGCATCGGAGTGACTGAGGAAAAGATAGCGGAAGTGATGGGGCGAACCCCTGATGACACAAGCGTAGGTATAGGCATTGGAGTCAGCAACGTCAACAGGCGGATGCAGCTTCTTTATGGGCCG
This sequence comes from Clostridiales bacterium, assembly GCA_031270945.1. Taxonomy (GTDB): domain Bacteria; phylum Bacillota; class Clostridia; order Lachnospirales; family WQUN01; genus JAISWZ01. The sequence continues at coordinate 5,323 of JAISWZ010000541.1, forward strand.
GAATACGGCATTCAAATGTCTGGAGCGCCAGATCAAGGGACCACCACTCTGCTTAGGATACCAGCGAAGGGGGGATTTCTATGATTACAAGAATCCTGGTAGCGGATGACGAGAGCGTAGTCAGGATGTCCCTGCACACCATTGTCAACTGGCAAAGCATAGGATGCGAGATTGTGGGCAATGCCCAGGATGGCTACGCGGCCATGGAGATTTTGAGAAAGACCCCTGTTGACGTGCTTCTTACAGACATCCGCATGCCAGGGATGGACGGGATTGAGCTGTTGAAAAAGCTTCAGGATCTAGAAAACCCTCCTGTTCCTGTCGTGCTTAGCGCTTATGAGGACTTTCCCTATGTGCGGCAAGCGTTCAAGCTAGGGGTGCAGGATTACATCCTGAAGTCTGAGTTGACAGCTCAGACCCTAATGGACTGCGTATTAAACATAGCCAAGAGATCCCGCCATCCTCACGGCCAGGTAAATCTGACAATATATCCTTCAGAAAAGCTTAGAATGGCCGCTTTGGGCAAAAGCGCCCCAGATCCGGAACTGTTCAGCCAGCCTTACATGCTGGCTGGGTTTGAGGTGGACGACTTCGCAAACCAAGCGAAGAGGTATGGCGGAAACATAGAAAATGACTTTATCAGGCCCATGATCCACTATGCGGAGCAGGTGCCAAGGGTAGCTTCCAGATGCCACATTTGCGGAATCTCCCAGTCCCGGTATTTACTGTTATTCCCTGTAGAAGGCCAGCTTGATCCGGAAGAGAAGCTGAAATCAATATCTGAGCAGATAGCTAGGAACTGGAAAAACAACATGAACGTCTGCGTTTCAATAGGCGTAGGAGGGACAGGGACAACCCCGGAAGACTTTGAGCGCGTTCTTGATACTGCCTGGGAGAACCTTTCCATAAAGCTGGTTTTGGGAAGAGGCAACGTCTATTTGTCAGAGCATCAAGCCATATTTTCGCCAGAAAAAGCCAAGGCATCAGCCGAGGATTGCCGTGAGCTGGCGGATCTCATCCTGGACGGACAGCTATCTCCAGAAGCCCAAGCCCGGTTCTCGGCCAAGCTTTGCGGCTTGCAGAAAAAGGAAGCCATAGATCTGATCCTTGCCCTTATCTACACCATCTCGCTCCGATTTATCGAGGCCGGAGATGACGTGCTCTTTGCCTTTGACAAGAGCTATGACTATCACGAAAAGCTTAGCCGTCTTGAAACCATGCAAGACCTGGAAATATGGCTTGGCAATTTTCTCCGTTGGCTTGCTGACTATGTAGAGAAACGGTACAGCGACAGGCAAGTGGACGTAATCAAGAAAGCAAAGCGCTTTATCGAAGACAACTACTGTGACTCAGCCATATCCTTGGCCGCTGTCGCGGACTTCGTTGGGTTTAGCGAAAAGTACTTTTCCACCAGGTTCAGCAAGGAATACGGGAAGCCGTTCTCTGTATACCTCAACGAGCTCCGCATATCCAAGGCCAAGGAGCTGATGGAAAAGACGGATCTTCGGGTATATGAGATATGCGACAAGATCGGATTTAACAACGTTGAGCATTTCAACAGGGTTTTCAAGAAGATGACAGGGCTTACGCCTTCTGGGTACAAGCAGTCCAAGTAAAGCGATAAAATAATAAAAGCAGTCTTCGAACCAAACATAAAAATAATAAAAGCAGTCTTCGAACCAAGCAAAAAAATAATAAAGCAGTCTTCGAACCAAACATCAAAATCATAAAACCAAACATCATGCGGTTTCTTTGGAGGTTATGGTATTCTTGCATCGGGGGGATCGCTTTTTTATAGCGCTCGCCCTAAGTGGAATCAAAGAAAGCAAGTAAATCAAGCAAATCAAGTAAATCAAGTAAAAGTCACAAGCAATCATAAGCAGCATCGAGGAGGATCTACATGATAAAACGACTTGTCTCTGCAGCGTTATGCATAGCCATTATCTTTTCTTTGGTTGCTTGCGGCGCAGCCGCAAGCAACCCCGCAACCAATGCGCCTACAACGGCGCCTGCGGCGCAAGCGGCCGCCGCTACAGACGCGCCAACCCAGAAGCCAGCGGAAGCGGCACCCAAGGAGGAAGCTGTCAAGGCTACCTTGACAATAGCCATCTGGGACAACTTGGTTAACGATCTCTACCAACAGCTGGACATCCAGTCCAGGTTTCAAAAGCTGTACCCCAACGTGGACATTGAGGTTGAGAAGATCAAAAATGACTCTGAATACTGGGACGCGATGAAGATACGGGCTTCAGCGAACGAGCTGCCTGACCTGATGTTCAACAAAACCTTTACGTTGGCGCAGTTCAAGGATTACCTTATTGATCTCGGAGGGACAGAGGCTTCAAAGAACAACAACCTGGCTTCGGCTTACTCTGTCGGAGGAAAGGTTCTAGGGATTCCTCAGACCATGACCACTGAGTACGTTTTCTATTGGCAGGACATGTTTGACGAGGCAGGAGTGGCTGTGCCGACCACTTGGCCAGCTTTCCTGGAAGCGACGGAGAAGCTGCAGGCTCACTTTGAGCCGGAGAACCCAGATTTCATGGCTATAGCCCTTGGCGCGAAAGATGAATGGCCGACTTATCCGTTTGTTGAGTTCATGCCAGCGCTTCAAAACGGGGACGGCTTCAACTGGGATTCCATGGCCAAGCTAGAAGAGCCGTTTGCGTCGGGCTCTAACATGAATTTGACGTACAATAAGATCTACGAGCTTTTCAGCAAGCCTGTATTCGGCAGAGATCCCAACGGGATAGGACATGATCAGGCGGTTGCTCTGTTCGCGCAAAAGCGGGCGGCGATAATCGTTTCTGGATCTTGGTGCCTTGACACTATCCAGCAAGGAACAGATGATGTCTCAACTTTGAAGACCTTCTACCTGCCTGTAAGGGATGCTGAGAGCGAGCCTTTCCGCATTATAGCCCAAGGGGACTCTTTCCTGGGTGTTACAATCCATTCCCAGAACCAGCCCATAGCTGTTGATTTTGTTGAGTTCTACTTCAGCGATGCCTGGTACCGCGACTACATCAACTCCATTCCTGACGACGGAACTGTTGATGAATTTGCCAAGGCAAAGACTCCAGCCTTGCAGATAGCTGATGACACAGAGCCAAAAGACAAGACTTTGGTCATGTATGATGGCGGAGGAGACGACTTTCAGTCCTTGGTCAACGAAACCAAGTTTGACTACAAGAAGCTTGGGGCGGAAATGTTTGTTGACGGCTTTGACTTGCAGAAGCGGTTTGATGACTTGAATGCCGCGTGGAAGAGCGCCCGGGCGAAGCTTGGCGTTAAATAAGGTTTTTCTTGATCGAATTTTATAAAAACAACCTAAAGGGGCAAGCGCTTGCGCTTGCCCCTTTTTACAAGGAGGCCTACATGAGCGCAATCTCCCGCAAGCGAGCGCAGTTTATAGTTGTGTCGCTGGTTCTGCCAGTGATCCTGCTTCTGATGTTTGTGGTTTACCCAGCCGCTGATCTGCTGAACATGAGCTTCACTAACTGGAATGGGCTAGATCTGCAAAAGACTTACATAGGGCTTTCAAACTATAGAGACATGATCTTCAGCTCGCCAGACCTATGGCTATCGCTTAGAAACAACCTGATCTACTTCTTTGTCCACCTGGTCTTCATATTCATAGAGCTTTTGCTGGCGGCGATGTTTTGCGCCAAGTTCAAAGGGGCTGGGTTCTTCAAGTGGCTGATCTTCCTGCCGTATATCATAAACGGGGTAGCCATCTCCTATGCCTTCTCCTACTTCTTCTCTCCTGTGGGAGGAGCTTTTAACGAAGCGCTAAGGCTATTGGGGCTTGGCGGATTCATTGGGAACTGGCTGAGCGATCCCAAGATCGTAAACTATGTTTTGGCTTCTGTCTCTGTTTGGAGGTATTCAGGATACCATGTAATCCTTTTCATAGCTGGCATAAAGTCCATACCCAATGATGTGCTTGAAGCCGCTGTCGTAGATGGGGCTAACGCTTTTCAGCAGTTCTGGCACATCATAGTTCCATCGATCACTTTGGTCATAGATTTCATCCTCTTTGACAACGTGAGAGGCGCTTTGCAGCAATTTGACATTCCCTTTATAATGACCTCAGGAGGGCCAGGATACGCCTCTTCCACGTTCACGCTATACACCATAAACATAGCTTTCAAGTTCAATAACTTCGGCATGGCTTCTACCATGGCTATAGCTATCATGGCTATAATAATCGCAGTCTACTTCCTGCAGACCAAAGTCGTAGCTGGGCTGAGGGGGGTGAAGAAGTGAGCGCAAAAGTCAAATCCAGGGTGTTCATATACCTGGTATGCGCAGGAATCGCGATTCTTGTTCTTGGGCCTATTCTTGTAACACTTTTCGCCTCAGTCAAAGACCGGGGCGGGATGATAAAGTTTTCAACCCTGCTCCCTCCGCCTCCAAGCGCCTGGACTTGGGATAACTACCTGAAGGTTTTCAAGGATAAGCTTCTCCCGGTGGCATTCAAGAACTCCATTTCCATCATCGCTGTCAGCATCGTTTTTAACATCCTCTTTGGCTCTGTCACCGCTTACTGCTTGGAGCGGTTTGAATTCAAAGGGAGAAAGCTGATACTCGCCCTATTCTACATGGGAATGCTTGTGCCTACCTTTGTGGCTGAGATAGCCAGGTTTAAGCTAATCCAAAGTCTGCATCTCTACAATACCCTTGGCGCTCCTATCGTCATCTACATCGCCTCCGATCTAATGCAACTCTTCATATACCGCCAGTTCATCTCCAAGCTTCCGTCAGCGCTGGATGAAAGCGCGTTGGTTGACGGGGCAAGCTACTTTCGGATATTTGGACAGATCATCTTCCCGCTTCTTGCTCCAGCAACAGCTACCCTTATCATTGTCAAGGCTGTGAACATCATAAACGACATGTACATCCCTTACCTGTACATGCCCAAGAACAGCCTTAAGACCCTGACCACTTTCCTGATGAACTACGCGAACGCTCAGCAAGGGAACTGGAACAACCTTGCCGCCGCCATTGTAATCGTTATGGTTCCTACTGTTGTCATTTACATCTTCTTTCAGGAGTACATCTTTGACGGGATTTCTGCTGGAGCGGTTAAGGAGTGATTTTTGGAAGATAGGAATAGGATAGGAAGGGGAGCAAGGTTGGTTAGCAAGAGTGAGCCTGGGCTGGATGGCAAAATGGAGACGCAAAAGGAGAGACCCGAAGGGTCTCTCCTTTTGTGTTGTGAGAGAAAACATTTGATGGTTGCGATTATGCTTAACTATTAGACGTGGAATTTTCGGTATCAGAGTTTCAAATTCCTTGCGGAATACATCCCGTAGCATGCAACAAGAGAATGTTTTTCCATTACCTTTCGGGAGCTGTATCTATAGATTCTGTATAGAGCTGGAATGAAAATTACAGAATGGCCGGATTCAGCTGAAGTTCAAGCTTTGCAACTATGGCGTGAGATAGATGCAAATTCTCTTCAATAGGTGAGTTGCCACATTCTATGATTTTGGCAAGCATGCGGAATATATATTTTAATTTATCAATGGCTGGATTTCAATACCCTTTCGGGGGAATCAGTATTAAAACTGTAAGACGATGAAAATTTTCAAATCTCTTTCAAGAGTGTAGAAACTTAATATTTTTTCTAATTTTTATTATTAGGTTTGATTTATGAATTTTCAAATCCCTTTCGGGATAACCTCTCTTTCTGACGATAATATATCCAAAAAAGGATCAATGCGAAAATTTTCAAATCCCTTTCGGGAGATATAATTCTCTTTCGAGAGGCGCATTCGTGCATTCTATGATTTTGCAGACATGCGGAATTGTATTTGAATTCATCAAAATGGTTTGCATCAAAACCCTTTCGGGGAAATAGTATAAGCGATTAATCCAAATCTCTTTCAATAAGTGTAGAAACTTTAATATTTCGGTTCCTATAACTTGTAAAAGCTCAAGTTAGCCCGGGAATCGGCTTTATTCTTGACCTGAATTTATGAATTTTCAAATTCCTTTCGGGATAGCTTCTTATTCGTCAAGTGAATGCACTGAAAAATTTTTCAAATCCCTTTCGGGAAGATTTGCGTTACGTGCAACGAATGGATCGGTGATTTTCAAATCCCTTTCGAGAAGATGTTGCGTTACATCGAGCAAGTACATTGATTGATACATCGATGGATTTCAAACCCCTTTCGGGAAAATCTCTCTTTCAGTCGGCGAAATGACAATCGCTTGATGTGGAATAAAGTCCCTTTCAGGTCTCGTAGGTGGAGCTATTTCAAATTCCTTTCGGAAAACCTTTGTTGACAGGTGCATCAGGGTAAGATAATTTTTCAAACCCCTTTCGGGAAGGCGCTACGCTCGAAAGGAAAAGCGATTGACTAAAACATCTATCCCTTTCGGGTGATAAAACATTTATCATTTCTAGCGAGAATCCAATACAGATATTTTAGACGCATGCATTTGTGTATTTCAAATCCCTTTCAGGCAGCAAATAGCAACAGATCCTTGCTAGGAGATGAGTTTTATGCACAATTTCAAACCTCTTTCGAGCAAATATAATGACTTTACTGCCTAAAGCTAGAGCGTATTCCAAAAATCAATTCATAGGCGTCGAAAGTCCGAGCGGTTGCTATTTTGATGGCGTATTACTCCATTGTGCGTCACTCAAAGCGAGCTCTAAGAAGAATTCCTTATAAAACAAATAGCTAATCATACAACTTCAAATCTCTTTCGAGGAACACTGTTTTGCAAAGCCCTTTCGGGGAAATTGCTTGAGCGCTGGATGCAACAACAACTGATTAAAACATCAGCAAAATCCAGAAAACGATCTTTTCGAAAGAAAGTGAATTTTAAATATTTAAATCCAATTCTCTTCTTAACGCTCCAGCTAACTTCGAAGTTTCATACCCACTATCAACATTTCAAATCTCTTTCGAGCAAGAGCATATTGCAAAATTAATTATGGCTTGAATAGTCGCGCGAGCTTACTCGCGCTGGCCCTTAAAACCCAGCATGTGAGATAGATGAGTGTATTAACCATTCAAATCCCTTTCGGGAAAAATAGCATTCTCTGCACGAGGGCACTACTCAAAACGCTGGATTCAGTGAACCTAATTTAACTGACCCAGAGCTTACATAGGTATCTGTACTAGAACATTTA
>JAISWZ010000565.1 GCA_031270945.1 Clostridiales bacterium
ACGACGGCAACCGCATTCGCGGACTCATGACTTGGTCCATAAACCAAGATATGGCTAACGGATATCAGTTCAGAAACTGGTACTCCCCGATTGTTTACTCCTAAGCTTTCAAAGCGCCCACGTACGCTGTAGGCGCACTTAGGCTCGGTCGTTTTAAGCTCGGTCGCTCTAAGCTCGGGCGCACTTTGCCCGAGCGCTGAAGCTCGGGCGTTCTTTGCCCGAGCGCATGATCTTAAGTTTTTAATCTTTAACGCTTTTAATCTTTAGGTCTTTAACGCTTTTAATCTTTGATCTTTTTCTCTTTAATCTTTCGCCCTTTACACTCTAAATCCCTAAATCCAAAAATCTTTTAAAGCGCTGAAAATCGGGCCCCGCCCGATTTTCAGCGCTTTAAATCTTTTGAATTAAGCGTATATCCCAAAACCCATTTTGGGATATGCGTTTAATAATCGTCCAAGAAGCTGAACTTTTCTCCATGAGACTTGTAGCCTACTATAGCGTCAAGCCTAACGTTTTCGGCGCTCCTGAAAATGTTTTTTTCGATTGCGGGGCTAACTTTCCTAAGTTCCGCGAGAAGGCGCTTCATCTCGCCTCTCTTGGGGCCGCCGTTGTCGTCAATCGAGCAGTTTTCGGTGAATCTGCAGGCGCATCTAATAAACTTTAAGTGATGGTAGTTTCGCCAAGCTAGAATAGAGTCTTCCCTGACTAAGTAAAGGGGCCTGATCAGCTCCATTCCGGGGTGGCTGGTGCTTTTGAGCTTTGGCATCATGGACTTGAACTCGCCGGCGTAGAACATGCCTAAAAGAATGGTCTCAACTGCGTCGTCAAAGTGGTGTCCCAAGGCTATCTTGTTGCAGCCGAGCTCCTGGGCTTTCGTGTAGAGATGGCCCCTTCTCATCCTGGCGCAAAGGTAGCAGGCGCCATTTTCAACGTTTTGGACAGAGTCAAATATGTCGGTCTCAAAGACCTTGATGGGAATGCGCAGAAGCTCCGCGTTTTCCTCAATCAGCCGCCTGTTTTCCTTGTTGTAGCCTGGATCCATGACAATAAACTCAAGGTTGAACTTGGTTTCTGAGTGAGCCTGAAGCTCCTGCAGGCACATTGCCATAAGCATTGAGTCCTTGCCGCCGGACAAGCATGCCGCTATGCTGTCCCCGTCTTTGATCAAGTCGTAATCCTGCAAGGCGCAAATGAACTTGCGCCAAATGGGCTTTCTGTACTTTTTTATGATGCTTCTCTGGACTTCCAGGTGCTTGTCCATTTTTGTCCCCTTCGCGTAAGGGCATGCCTAGCGCTTGATCCGCCCTCCTGAGCTTGAAAGAGCGCTCGTGCATTGGCTAAGCGCATGGAGGAAATCATCTATATCCTTTTCTTCCGACAGGTGCGAAAGGCTGACCCTGATGGTATTCATGCTTCTCCTGCGATCTCCTGTGACGGCGTAAACCGCTCTTGACATGGCGTTCGGAGGGCAGCAGGCTGACTTTGTGGATACCAGAAAGCCTTTGTCGTCCAAAAGTTCCGCCAGATCCGAAGCTTGGATCTTGCCTGTGCTAAAGTTGGTGATGGCGCCAATGGAGCAGGCGCTTGAGTTTAGAACAAGCCCAGCCTTGGCCAATCCGGCCAGAAGGCGGGAGCGCAGATTTTCTACTTTCATCTTGTTAGCATCTACATTGGATATCGACTTCTCCAGCGCAAAAGCGCAAGCGGCCGCCATGCCAGCCGCAGGAGTCCCGCTCCTGAAGCTGGTGGTGCTGGCGCCGCCTGTTATCTGCGCCGAAATAGAGACCCGCTCTTTCTTCACAAGAATGCCCGAGCCGTGAAGGCCTCCGAACTTATGGCAAGAAAGGCTGGCAAGGCCAACATCCGAAAGGTCAAGCGGGATCTTCCCGACCGCCTGGGTGACATCGCAAAGGAACGCGCACTTTGGGCTTTTCTCTAATATTTTCGAGATAGACTTTGTGTCCTGCAAAACCCCAAGCTCAGCGTCAACCATGGAGAACGCGGCCAGGACAAGCCCATCCCCCGCCAGCCGCGAAAGGTCCGAAAGATCTATTCTCCCGTCAGGCAAGAGGCTAACTGGCTCGGTTCGAAACCCGGCCTCTGAAAGCTCCTGGATTGGCCCAGTAACTGAGGAGTGCTCCAAATGGGTAAAGAGGACTTGGTTTCCCCAGTTCCTGTTTCTCAGAGCCTGGCCTTTCACTGCCAGGTTATTGCTTTCAGTCGCCCCGGAGGTGAAGATAACCTCTTCCTCCATGACTCCAAGAAGATCCGCAATCTTTGCCCTGGACTCCCTTATTGAATCCTTCGCCTGCCGCCCCAGCCTGTGGGATGAGTTGGGGTTTCCCGGAAACCTCAAGCAGGCCTCCTGGAAGGCCTGCAGAACCTCGGGATCCGTGGGGCTTGAAGCCGCGTAGTCCAGGTATGTCACAGCTCTGTTGACTGGGTGACGATCCTTCCGACTATGCCGTATTCAATCGCCTGCTGGGGCCCCATCCAAAAGTTCCTGAGGGTGTCCTGGTTGACGCGCTCAATGGGCTGCCCTGTGGCATCCGCTATGAGCTTGTTGATCCTGGCCCTGGTGCGAAGGATCTCATCCGCTTCTATCTTTATGTCTGAAGCCTGCCCTTGCACTCCGCCAGCCGGCTGGTGTATCATGAACCTTGTGTTTGGCAGGGAGTACCTGTTCTCCTTGTCCGCCGCAAGGTAGATTGTGATTCCGGCGCTTGCGACCCAGCCCGTCCCTATCGCCAGGATCTTTGGCTTGACGTACTTGAGCATGTCATGGATCGTGTCGCCAGCCTCCACGTGCCCTCCTTGGCTATTGATGAAGACCTTTATGGGATCGTCGCTCATCTCCTGCAGGAGAAGCAGCTCCATTGTCACCCTTTGCGCCAGCTCTTGGTTCACTTCTCCGCATATCAAGACTGTTCTCGTCTTAAGCAGCTTCTCGGCCAGCTTTTCTGGCACTTTTTCTTGCCCGCTCACTTCTTCCGGCATTTTCGTTTCTCCTTCCGCTCGCGCGGCCTTTTGTGCAGCCCAGGTTGCGCTCTGGACATGCCAGTATAGATTATAACCTATCGAGATGATTATTTCCAGCCATTTTGATTTGATATAGATTCGATGCGAGATGATTGTTTCCAGCCATTTCGATTTGTTATAGATTCGATGCAAGAAAGGCTTGCCCAGCCTCCGGCGAGCAAGCCTAAATTTTTTAGTTAAACGCCCTTGATGTGCCTATTTTCGCCCGCTAAGCCTAGATTTCATGATCTTTTTTGATTTTTATTTCGCCCCGACCTCTTCTATCCTGGCTTGCGGCTCCACCAGCATTCTTGAGACCACTTCCTGGCTTGACTCAATCACGCCGTTAAGCCTCGTCACCCGAACCTCAACTTCCCTCTGCCCGGCCTTGCCTTCTTGCAGCACTTTCTGGTATGATCTGTCTTGGTCGGGATTTGTGACGAACTGCAGGGGCGCTTCAGCCACTTCCACTTTCTTTGTTACCTGGACTGTCCTTACGGAAAGAAGGGGAGTTGAGACCTCAACGTTAAAGACCTGGCCGATCCTGATTGGATCGTCAACCGTCACGTCAGGGTTCATCTCCAAAAGCCTGGCCAGGGTCATGTTATGGGTGACCGCGATTGCGCTCAGGCTGTCCCCGGGCTCCGCCGTATAGTACCCATTCGTTGTGGTGGTTGTGGTCAATAGCGCGAAGAGCCTTTCCTCATCCCATATCTCGTTCTTGCTGACAAAAACGTCTTCAGTTGAAATCTGCTCCGCGAATCCCGAAGACTCCAGGTTGTCCAGCCCCTGGGAATACGCCGTCAGTATCCTTTCCTTGACTTGCGCCACTTCTGTCTGGCTTTTCGCCATGGCTATCACAGACCCGTCAACCTTTATAGCCACCGCCTTCACCTTTACGGGCATCTGCATGTCAATTGCGGCAGCGAGCTTGTCTTTGTCCATTAGCTTGGCCTTGGCCACATGCGCTTTCTTTAGCGTTATGGCCGCCGCCAGCGAAACCTCCGTCCCGTTCTTTTGGGTCAGGCGCTCTTTGGCCTGGCTTTCAAGATTTTCAATCGTGACGCTCTTGGCTATCTTTATTGAGCCTATCTCCTTGTCCCCTATGTATACGGCGTAAGCGTTGCTTCGCCCCACAAGCCAGGCAATCAAAACAATCATGCCCACCAGCGTTGACAGTATGAGCGTGGCCCTAAGGTACCCTTTGATCTTCTTGGGCGTGAGCTTTCTCCTCTTCTTCCGCCCGCCGGCCGGCTTGTGGCCGGCCGGGCTCTTAGTTCCCGAAGACATGTTTCGCCCCCTAGGCCTGTGTGCATATCCCAAAATTTATCTTCAAAACCTTTTTGGGATTTTTGGGATATGCCCTCAAATTATAAACCAGGTATTATTGCAACATATGAAGCGGGCTGGCCAGCGGATGCTGGAGCAACGCTAACCCGCATTCCAACGCTAAGCTCGGCCAGGCTGATCGGCTTCTTGGTTAGCGCGTCCATGCAGACGGCAGCCACGTGGATTGGCACCTGCTCAACTACTCCAGAATCATTGGATATCGAAAGATTCACCATTGAAAGCTCGTCCTTTGAAATGGACTTGATGTATCCAGTCACAGTGCCGTCAAGCACCACCAGGTCCTCCACCTCGAAGCTTTCGAGGCTCAAAAGCGCCCTCATGCCTACGCGCAAGGAATAAACCGCTCCCTGCTGCTTGTCCAGCCTGTACTCTCTCGCTTCAGAGCCGTCCTGCGCCAGAAAGATCGCATGCTTTTCCGCTGTGATATGTATCTCCACTATGACGCCCTCTACACTTGCCCTAACGCCAGCCGCATCAACTCTAGCCAACTTCTCGCCGTCAAGGACGACAGACAGCATGTCGCCGGGCTTGAGCGCCTCCGGCTGAGCCAGCTCCCCGTTTCTTGATATGATTGCCCCTGTCGCGAAAAACGCGCTTACAAGTGATCCGTCCGGCGCTTCCAGCACTAGCGACGTGCCATCCACATGCAAAACATCTCTTAGCACAGCGCCTGTTATAATGCGCTGCCTTGGCTCAGGCGCTTTGGGCTTGGCTTTCAGCTCCACCAGCTCGCTGTTTAAGAGCACTCCCTCTATCTCCATCCCGACGCGCAAGTCGCTGTAGGTCTTGAGAAAGCCCTCTACGTATATGGCGCAGCTTGCCGCCACCTGGCAGGCTGTAGCGGTTCCCCCTGAATCGATCATAAGCCCGTAGAACGAGGGGTATATTTCCAATATCTCGCCTGAGACGCTTGTAATCTTTGAGACAGACGCGCTCTTTGAGCTGTAGGCGACTTGCTGGACAGGCTTGTCATCCACGCACTTTGAGAGCATCATGGCCATTGAGGCGCGAACCACCGCCCCGTTCGGCATGAACATGTTGTCTGCCGTTCCCGCTATGACGCCAATGGATCTCAGGTAGTAGACATAGGGCTTGTTCTCGGCAAGTATCGCCCAGTCGTCATAAAACTGCGGCGCAAGCGGCACTTCTTGGGCCTCTTCGACCTTGCCCGTAAGCCTAGTCAAAAACCTGGCCGCCTCCTGCCTGGTCAGCGTCTGCAGCTGCCAATCGCCGTCATCATCCAACACGACAAAGCTGTTCAAGTCGTCAACCACAAGGATCTCTTTCTCAAGCAAGAACGAGATCTCATAGTCAGCCGACGCGTTCCATCTCTCCCTGGATTTCGCCAGCTTCCCTAGAAGCGACTTGTTCTTTGCGTAAGCCCTGCTGTAGTAAGTCATCTCTTCGATGCTGGCGTTAGTGTACTTATAGCCCGCCGCCTTGGCCAAGATCTTCGAGGCCTCAAACTTGTCAATGGGAGCGTCAGGCTTGAAGCTCCCTGAAGCGTCCCCGACAATGAGTCCCATGTCAGAAACGAAGCTTATAGCGTCAAGCGCCCAATAGCCCTCATAAACATCCTTGTACTTCATGGCCGCGAATGCGGTTTCTGCTGAAATCGCCATCACGGCAAGAACCGTCGCCAAAAGCGTCACGGATCTCCGCATTGAGCATCCCCCCTTGCACTGCGCTTCGCGCTTGGCGCATGTCC
>JAISWZ010000619.1 GCA_031270945.1 Clostridiales bacterium
TTTTCTATCTGTAGGCAATCCGGCGCAGGGATGTGCGCCAGCTCATGCTGGGGAATCAAGGGGATGATGTTATGGCGGTAGGCGCCACGCTCGGCGGCGGCTTTGGCCACTTCCTCTATATGATCCTCGTTGATGCCGGGGATTAGGACAGTATTGATCTTAACTGACATTCCTGCGTCGGCGGCTTCTTTTACGCCTTCCAGCTGGCGGTTTATGAGGATCTGGCATGCTTCCGGGCCTTTGAGGAGCTTGCCTTCAAATACTATAGAAGAGACGATTTTATCCAGGATAACGGGGTCTACCGCGTTGATGGTAACTGTCAAGGCTCTGACGCCAGCGTCCCAGAGATCCTGGACTTTGCCGGGGAGGCCAAGTCCATTGGTGCTCAGGCATTTGATCAGATCTGGGAACGCTTTATGGGCTTCTCTGAACGCGTCAAGCGCGTGAGGGCTAGCCAGGGCATCGCCAGGCCCGGCTATGCCTACGACAGTGGTTTCAGGGCAGAGGGTCAGGGCTTTATTGATGGTTTGGATCACATTTTCGATCTTCAGGATGCCTTGCGCTGTTCCAGGCCGGTCTTCGTCTGCGTTGCAGGAACGGTGGCAGAAGCGGCACTGGATGTTGCAGGCGGCGCTGACAGGAAGGTGAAGTCTTCCTGCTCTGCCTGACTTGCCGTCGGAAAAGCAGGGGTGATCATTTGAAACCTGTCTGCGCTTAAGGGCTTCGGGCTTTACGACGTTGGACCTTTTGGATGTTCTTTGGAGAAACAATGAGAACTTATCCAGGAGCTCGTCTGCGAAGCCTGCTCTTTCTAGGGGGAGAATGCCATGCTCCTCTAGGAGGGACTTGACATGGGGGCCTATCTTGGCGGCAAAGACTGCGCCGCAGTCACTGAGAAGATCGATTGAGGCATTGAGCGCGCTCTCGTCGTGCTCCCCAAGGAGGCAAGGGGTTTTGTTTGATCTTCTTTCAACAAACCTCCAGCCGTTTTCATCCACTTCTACTATGAGGAAAGAAGAGGCGTGGCCGAAGTGCTGGGATACAACCTTTCCATCGCTTGAAGCGAGAGCCGCAAGCATGGCGTCACCTTCTCTCAAATGCCAGCGGCTGCGCCGCCGGGGATCATCCCGGTTTCAAGGGCCAGGAGCTTATCGCTCCAGGTGGCGGCCCAGGTCTGGAGCTCTTTGGTCTCCAGCGGAACTGGGGTTTCTGATTTTTCATGCGCTGCTATCTTTTTGGCCAAGCTGAAGTAGACCTGGGCTTGCTGGGAATCAGGCGCCGCTTCTATCACTGTCTTGCCTCTGAGCTCGGACTGGGTGACGGTGATTGATCTGGGGATATACTCTACGATCTTGGTCTGGGTTCTTGTTGCGAAATCATCGACTATCTCGCGGGCGTAGCCCGCGTTTATAGAGTTGGCTATCACGCCTCCAAGGAGGGCGCCGCCAGAGTTCGAGTACTTCTTTATCCCTTTGAACAGGTTATTGGATGCGTAGATGCTCATGAAGTCGCTGGAGGAGACGGTGAAGACATGCTCCGCTATGCCTTCTCTGATAGGCATGGCGAATCCTCCGCATACGACATCTCCAAGGACGTCATAGATGATGCAATCGACATCAAGCTCTTCGAAGGTTCTTTGCTGCTTGAACAATTCCACTGCCGTGATGATGCCTCTTCCAGCGCAGCCTACGCCTGGCGCGGGGCCTCCAGCCTCAACGCAGCATATGCCATTGAAGCCTTCAAAGACGACATCCTTGGTTCTCACTACGCTCTTCTCGCGCAGCGTATCCAGCACGGTCGGTATGTACTTGCCGTTTCGAAGCGTGTTGGTTGAGTCACTTTTGGGATCGCAGCCGAACTGCATGACTTTGTACCCCATTACGGAAAGCGCGGCGCTAAGGTTTGAGGTGGTCGTTGACTTGCCAATGCCGCCTTTCCCGTAAATGGCTATCTGCTTTATCTTCTTTGCCATCAGTCTTCCTCCGGATGCCGCTAGCGCGTTGCGCTAGCGGCAGATTTTGCGCATTATTAGAGGCAAACCCAAGGTTAGGGCGGGGCAAGCCAGGCCTGGTTTGGGCGCCTACTATAGGCGATGTAATTCTTATTATACATATATGAATAGGTGATGTCAATAGGAAGGATAAATTAAAAAGGCTGGAAATGAAGGCCAAAACGCTTGGTCTTTTCAGCATAAAAACCAAACAAAAAAGCCCCCTCGCGGGGGCTTGCTGCTAGAGTGCTTTCAGAACTTCAAGAAATCTTGTGCCAGAAAAAAGGAATGGCGGAATTGCGGGAGTTCTTTTGCTGGATGCAATGGGTTCAAGTGGGGGGATAGATGTAATAAATGGCGTTACAACGGCGTTTGGGCATATTGCATATATGTTTAAGAAGGTTTTAATCCTATTTGGGGCATGTGCAAAAAGCATTTTTAGTGCATATCCCAAAATTCCGTTAAGGAACCGAAAAAGTCATCGCGATGCTTTGACGCGTGGCTTTTCTAATACAGCTTTATAATGTCATAGATAGTGTCCTTTATCGCCTTAGCCACCGCCAGCGCCCCTTTTGGAGAGAAAAGGTTGACGGACAGGAAGGCGTTATCCCTGGCATCCAGCACGGATGGGAGCGCGTCGGCCTTGATCCAGTCGCCCTCAAGCCTTTTGTAGAGGAACGGGACTGATGGCGGGGCTTTGATGTCGTCTTCCATGCAGACCACTATGATGTCGTTCTGCTTGAACTGGATAGATTTCATCAAGGACATCATTCTTCCGGCATGGAGCCTGGACGAGTAGTTGGAGCAATTGACCACTCTTAGGGGGAGGGCCAGGAGGGACTGAAGGAGGCTTGCGATGGTTTCGTCGTCGGAGAGGCCTTGCCCGAAGGCGGCGGCGCCACCAAAGAGGTAGATGGTGCCTATGGCTTTGAGGGGCTGGGAATGGGTTTTGCGGTAACCGGACTCGACATTGGTGAAGTTGCCGGTGCGATCCTCGAAGCGCCAGACTCCGTCCTTTCCCAGGGAACTAGGCGGGAGCGCCATGGTTTCTTGGACCTTTGCCAGGCTATAGCCGTCATAGGACTCGGGGAGCCTTGACATTGACCGGGAGGCTAGGCGCATGATTTTTTCAGGGGTAGCCTGGAAGAGCATTTTTTCATTTTCTGTAGGCTGGGGCAAGGCTCTGGCTGAGGGGAGCCTGACGGCGATCAGGGGGACGGAGACATCTTTTTTGGCGCAAGCGACGGCTGTTCCAGTGAAAAATCTTTTTGTTGACAGGGCATGAAGTATGTCATGGAGCCAGAAGCTCGGGACTTCATCAGGGATGGCTGATTTTGCCTGAGCCAGGGTTTCTGGCATGGGAAGGCAAGCGATCAGGACGGTATCGTTGGCTGTAAGGGAGGCTGTGGCCAGGGGGGCGAACTTGAAGATGGAGAGACCTACCTCAGCGCCAAAGGTGAAGGGGAGATCCATGGTATACAGGCCTCTGATGCTTATGCCAGACACATTGAGGGAATCCATGACAAGCGGCGCTGTCTCCTGGTCTGCGACGACGTTGATGAAATGGGTGCCTCTATCCTTGAAAAAGTTGGCGAAGGATTCCCCGGCGGCAAGGAGCGCCAGGCATTCAGCGGAGAGCGTCTCAAGGGCTCTATCTTTTTCTGCCGCGAGCTCAAAGGCGCGGGGCAGGGTTTTTGCGGTATATGACTTAAATCCGGGAGCTCCGGGATTGATATAGTTAAACGCTGTTGTCTTGCCATAGTCAAACAGGGGAGTCTGAAAGCGGTACTCTTCATCCTCATCAGTCTTCTTGGACTTTACCCTGATCCAGTAATAGCCGAAAGAGGGGAGAGGGGACTCGAAGGCTTCGGAGAGAGAAAAGTCCTGCTTCTTCAGGATTACGCCGCCGCGCATGAGTTCATAGGAGAATTCCCTGGTTGCGCCTCTGGGCAGGTGAACCTGGAGGGTTATAATGCCGTTTGCGATATTGGCCTCGTACTTGATCTCAACGTCAGACTTGCCGGAGACATTTTTCTTCAGGGTCATGGGAGGCGAGATCTCGGGGGCTGGATCGCTGGCGTAAACTTCCACGCCCATGATGGCAAGCAAAGTTCTGGCAAGGGATTCGTCCACCGACTTGTCGTACTGGGAGATGTGGTGCCCGTCCAGATCTGACTCGTCAGTGATGTAGGATCTGATGTCAAGCAAGTAGATGTTGGGGTACTTCGCCGCGATCTGCTCCAATATTTTATTGTACCTTAGCCTTCTGTCCAGGTCGGCTTCGTTCCTGTCAAGGTCAGTGCCATTGCTCATTCCGCTTTTCAGGCTTTTGAACGCGACTTCAGAAGCGGTGAGGATCACGGCTGAGGTATGGGAGGGCAAGTGCTCTGCTATGTAGGATAGGCTTTCGTCCAGATCGTCATCGTTGTAGGCCCTCCAGGTGAATTGCTCAAGGAACCTGGAATCGCTGGATCCTGCTGGCATCCAGATGCAGATGCTGGGATCGTCTCTAAGGGCGTACTTGGACATGCCCCGCTCAGGCAATATGCCAAGAAGGACGTAGTCGAAGTCTCCGGAAAACATGGCCTTGGAAAAGGCGTTCTCATCCAGCCTTGCCACTTGCCTGAGAAAGCTTTTCATGGAGTCGTCCAAAAGATCAAGGCTTTGCGTCATGCAGATGGAGGTAGGCTTTGCCATGATCTCGGAGGTCATGAGCGGCAGGTACTTTAGGACATGCTCGGATATTCTTTTGAGATCCTCGCCGCCTCTGACAAGGAGCCTTGGCGCTGATTTCGGCTTTCCTTCAGCGTCAAAGGAGTCCATCAGGAAAGCGCCTTTGGAGTTGATCCAGATGGGGGCTTCAGCTTCTTCAAGAGAAGGAACCCAGGAGCCTTTTTCGTGAAGCTCAGGGTTCTGCAGCTGAGAGTAAGTCCAGAGCTCAACCCCCTGCAGGTCTACCAGCTTGGAGGAGAAAACCAGGTGCTCGCAGACTCCGCTTTTTAGGGCGTAAAAGCCGACTACACCCAGATCCCCGTAGTTATGCTTGGCCTTTATGACCCCGGTTACGCAGGAAGGGTCTTTCAGCAAAGACGATATCTTTTCAAGATCCAGGGAAGAACCAGTGACGTCAAGCGGGGTTCTGGAGCAAGCCTCCAAGATCTCGTCCCCGAAGCCTGAGCAGGGGGAAACGATGTCGCATTCGATTCCTGCCTTGAGCAAAAACTTGATGTTTGGCCAGCCGGGCTTTTTCTGGGATATTGGCTTGGCAAGCTTGTACTGGGCAAGGCGCACGTGCAGCGGATCCCGGAAGCCGTAAAGCTCCGGGCTTGACTCCAGATCCCAGATGTCGTCAGGCCTTGCTGTGTTAATCTTAGGGAGGCAAAAGGCTGCCTCCCTAAGGTTGTATTCGGAGTCGTCAATATATAGCGCGTATTGCGGCCTAAGCCTTGCGTTCGCAATAATTTGCCTTATCCGCTCGGACTTGGGGGTAGGCTCCGTGTCTATGCTGGGAAATATCAGGCAGTCCAGAACCCCTATCTCGTCTAGCAAGGCCAGCGCCTTTTCGGAATCTCCCCTGTAGCATACTGAATTCATTATGCCCCGGTCAATCAGGGTTCTCACTAGCCTAACGTTCTCTTCCACAATTGACACTGTTCCGTCCAATAGGCTGCCATCCCAGAAGCAGTTGTCCAGATCCCAGATGACAATCCATATGTTGTCGTTCATTTCAAACCTCCCGCAAGAAGGGGATATTGGCTTTTATATCTTTTTAGTCTTTAGTGTGCTCAAAAAAGTTATTTTAATTAAGAAAGCTATCGGAAAAGGAGCTGTCGGAAAAGGAGCTGTCGACAAGAAAGCTGTCGACAAGCTCTCCCCGAACCACCAGCCTATGGTCAGCCACATTCACGGGGGTGCAGGTGATCAGGCTGACGCAGGAAAAGCCCTGAGAAGCGACAACTCTCCATTCCTGAGGCAAAACAACTTCTGTTTCCTTAAACAGATATTTGAAGACGCGATCCTTGCAAACCAGGTAGATGAAGTCTCCTTCTCCCAATTTGTCCAGATCCAGAAACATGCCGCCTGATCTATGCCCTGCTATGGCCACGTTAGTGTCGCTGTTTCCAGGAAGCCCGGCAAACTCGAAAAGGGAAGGCCCTTTTTTCAAGTTCGCAAGGGTAGCTCCGTCCTGCACAGGCATTTCTAGCGACAGCTTTGGCACCACCAGCGTCATGCTCCCGTCGTATGCAGACCTTTCTGGCGTGACAACCAGCTCTCCCACGGGAACGGAGTCCGCTGGCATCTCTACGAAGACCACGCTATCCAGGTACTCCAAGTCAGAGCTGTAATCCACGTCCCAATCCCTGCCTATCGCGTTGTCAATCGCAACGTCAAGAGCGTTTGGATTCCGGTAGGGGCGCCGCGCTTCATATGCGTATCCAATGGCGCACAGAAGGACGAGCGCCAGCAGAGCCAGCCTGATCCAACGCAAAGCGCCTTTTTTATTCTTTTTCTCCATGGTTGCACCTCTGTTGCGTGTTCCAAGCCTGGGGGACCCCGAAATTCTTAAGTCAGACGGAAACCTGAAATTCCTAAGAACGGGATATGCCCTTAGGGCAAAAAGTTTGATAACTCAAGTATACCATTGAAGCTATATGTTTTCAATATATTTAGAAGGCAAAAACAGCCATTTTGGCCGATTCGCTTGCTTTGAGGCGAGAACAGAAGTTTGAGGGGATCGAAAGCGGGGGATCGAATGGATCGAAGGATAGGATAGAAGGGATCGAAGGAGCGGAGCGGGCGGTATTTTATAGATTGTTAAGCATACTGTAATATGAACCAAGAAATGCGTTTGACGGGAAAGGGC
Organism: Clostridiales bacterium; assembly: GCA_031270945.1. Lineage (GTDB taxonomy): Bacteria > Bacillota > Clostridia > Lachnospirales > WQUN01 > JAISWZ01. The sequence goes on from JAISWZ010000619.1 coordinate 6,855, forward strand.
AAAGGATGGGGCAAGAGAGTGTGTGACGGGATAAGAGAGCAGGACGGGATAAGAGAGTGCGCCAATTTGGATTTCAAAAAAAAAAAAAAAAAAAAAACAAAAAGAAAAGGCAAAACGGGCACAGCCCGCTTTGCCTTTAACTGGATAACCTGACATACCCGGTTTTCTCTATCAGCTCCTGCCCTTGTTCTGAGAGAATCCATTCGATCAACAAGCCAGAATTTTCGATTCGGGCTTTCTCGTTCTCGTCTTTGTACTCGCGGGTAACGATGGTTACGGCGCAAATGTCATCAGTAATGGGATAGGTGCCGTTTGCGATGTTTTCGGCGGTTGGGGCTACGCCATCTATCGAAATAACCCGAATGTGAGGATCCGGGTTATTTTGAATCTTGTCCAGATGGAAAAAAGAAGTGAAGCCAATAGCATTATTGTAGTTCTTGAAATCCGGGCTGGGAAACATTGAGTTGCTAAAGCTAAATTCGTATACGCGGCTTTTTAATTTTATTCCGTCGAAGAAGTTTCTGAGAAATCGGCTTGATTCATCAGAGAAGATATAGGCCTTTATCGATTGGCGCTTGCCGCCGAGCTCGTCCCAGTTAGTTATTCGGTCAGTGTAAATCCCTTTGATGGCGTCCAGAGATAGATCGGCAATCGGATTTTGGCTATTGACAAAGAAGATAAGGGCATCCTTGGCGATAGGGGTTAAGGTTAGATCGGTGTTGCCTAGAGCGGAGATGGCTGGATTGGTGCTGGTTGGATAGGAGTTGCTTAGAGCGATAATTTCTTCCCTAGCTTCTTTGACATCTGACCTTTTAAGAAAGGCAATGTCATTTTCGGCTTGCAAAAGACAACCAAGCGAAACAATCGGAAATGGGTCAAAACGTGATTCGAGAGCGTTTTCAACCATGTTCGCTGGGTAAGCTGCCTTGGCGAAAGCTGAAGCTAGAGGATAGTAGTGCTTCAATCCATCCAGGCGGGGCGGATTGTCTTGCAGAGTGAGGGTGGAGGGATTGTCCAGCGATTTTGCCAATGTTTCGACGGAAAATGGCCAGTAATCGGACAGCTAGTGCATATCCCTAAATTCCGAAATGGCGCCGAAAAAATCCTGGCGAATGCTTCAACGCCGGATTTTTTCGGCGCCTCGGATATAATTTTGGGATATGCACTTAATGTCAGTTGTGACAACAGTGACTCTGTTCTCTTTTACGGAAGCGCAAGCCGCTATAGCCATGGCGATAGAAACGGAGGCCGCTAGCGTTTTAATGATTGCAAGGCGCTTCTTCTTTGTGTAGGGCTTATAGAGCAGCAACATGCAGAACAGGAAGAGAACTGCGAAAAGGAACAGCATGAAATAGTAGTAGGGCCCTTCTGGAATGTTAAGCTGCGGAAATAGGTCGGTCAGGACGGAATATGGCACTTCAATAGCGTATAAACACATGTAGAAGATCACCATAATCTGGAGTGTTCCCCATCCTCGGGCAGCTTTTACATTGCGGCGCAAAAGAAAAAACATGGCTATCAGAAACGGGCTGATAGGTATTATGCAGATAAGTAAGAAAATAAAGTCCAGCAAGTCCATTGTTTCGCTCCTTTAGGGAAAAAGGGCAAGTCGTTGCCTAATCCCGGTTTGCCAGTGCTTTGGGGAGTGTCATGGGGAAATAAGGGCATATCCCAAAGCGTAATCGATATATCAAAAAAGTTTAACGGATCCTTACATACCCAGTTTTCTCTACCAGCTCCTGACCTTGCTCGGAAAGTATCCATTCAAGTAATGTATCGGCGTTCTCATATCGGGTTTTTTCGTTTTCGTCTCTTGAAATTCGGTTTGAGATTGTTGCGGCATAGATCTCATCAGCCAAAGGGTAGAGGCCGCTGGCGATATTCTCGGGAGTTGGGGCTATGCCATCTATTGAAAGCATTCTGAGGCCATTGAAGTTGGGATCGTCTTTCAATTTTTCTACAAAGAAGCGGGAAGAATAGCCTATGGCGTTTTTGTAGTTCTCGTATTCGGAGACATCAAAACTTAGGGATAATGAGAAATGCAGATTGAACGTACCAATTGGCTCTATAATGGGAGAGTTTCCCATGAAGCTTTTGAACCATTCCTCTGGCTCTCCACCAGGCTGATAGACTTTTATCTTTTGGCGCTTGCCGCCTAGAGATTGCCAATTCTTTATCTGTCCTGAGTAGATTGCACGAATATCGTCCTGAGAAAGGTTGGTGACAGGATTTTTGCTGTTGACAAAGAACACAAGGGCGTCTTTTGCGATAGGCACCAGTTCGACGCCATCGCCATTTTCAATTTCTTGGTCTGTCGGGATATCCTGCTCTCGCAAAAACAAAATGTTTGCAGTGTATTCCGGATCATGCTCTTCAAAAAACCAATCGAGAGCATATTTAGCGCCGCTGCCCCTCAATTGGGTATCGTCGTAATAGTTTAGGCCGTAGTAGCCTGGTGGGTAGGTCGCTCTGGCAAAAGCCGAGATTAGGGGGTAATACTGAATTGCTCCGTCCAAAGAAGGGGCTAAATGTCTGTTTTGGAAAGAAAGCGTGGATGGCTCATCCAGCGATTTCGCCAGCGTTTTAAGACCACTTTGCACTGTAAGTTCGGAATTGCGCTTACGTAGCCCAAACGGCACATAATCTTCGAGATAGATGTAATTTTTTACCGCGATATGGCTGTTATGGTACGTGGTTGCGCAGATTACGAAAGCCAAGGTTATTCCTATGCCAGACACAAGTGACAAAAAGGCTTTTCTGCGAGCTTCTTTGCTGGGCTTCCACATCCGAAGCATGGTGAGCAGGCATATGAGCAGCACGATAAATGCGGTTCCCAAAAGAAAAGAATAACCAGAAAGTCTTATATCAAAATCTATATTTAAAACTTGAGTAATGGTAGGATACAAAACGGCATAAGTGAAGAGCAGGGTCTCTGATACTAAGACGCTTGCGCAAATGCGAGCTAATTTTGGCTTTTCGCTATTCGCAAAGAAAAGTATGCAGAAAGGTATGACAGTTAGCGCAAAATAGGGAACGAGTATTTCAGAAAACATGACGCATCTCCTTTTGCAGTTGGAATGAATGCATTAAAGATTTTAAAGCTTTGATAGCATTTGGCTTGTTTTCTTATCGTTAGGGGTAGCGGCCCACCTCAGTGCATATTCCGAAATCCCAAGGCCTTAAATCAATTTTTGGATACTGAGGCGGGCAACAATAAGAAAATCCTCATTTGAGAGATTGTCCGCATAGCTGAGCCAGGCTCTTGTCTTTTACCGGATCTTCACGTATCCAGTCTTCTCTACCAGCTCCTGCCCTTGGGGAGAGAGCATCCAATTGACAAATTCATCAATGCTTCTGTTTGCTTGAATTCTTGTTGCGGCGCATATGTCTACAGAAAGTGGGTACTCCCCGCTTCTGATGGTTTCGGTCGTTGGCGCCACGCCATCTACGGACAGCGCTTTGATGCCAGGATGGTTGTCCATGTCCAGAAAGAATATGGAGGTATAGCCTATGGCGTTTTTGTGATTTACGAAGTAGGAAGGTTCGGTATTAAAGCTTAAATCGGCTATTCGCATTTCAGGATCAAGCGCTTTCGAGTCGCCCATGAGTCTTTCGAAATAGTCTTTAGGATCTCCAGGGGGTTGATAAAGTCTGATCTTTTCGTTATTGCCTCCAAGGTCTTGCCAGTTCGTTATCTGGCCTGCGTAAATTTGGCGAATGTCATCTTGGGTAAGGTTGGTGATTGGGTTTTTGCTGTTGGCAACGAAGACAAGCGCGTCCCTTCCGATAGGCGTCAGTTCAAGCTTTTCGGCGTCCGCTTCTGAAACATCAAACTTCCTTACGAGTGAAACGTCTGCACCTTTATCAATAAGCATTAAAATGGCAAATTTAGGCTCAATGCCTGTTGCAAAAATGCGATCATCGTGCTTTGGGCCATACGGATGATATGCGTTCATTGGATATGTTGCTCTGACGAATGCTGAAGTCAAGGGATAATATTGCTCTATTCCGTAAAAAACGGGTTTGAAGTTGTCGTGAAAAGAAAGGGTAGACTGTGAGTCCAATGACTTTACGCGAGTTCCATGAAAGTCATACTCTTTGTTATCGCCAAACGGTGTATAGTTTAATAGATTTATATCACTTTTGACTACTGCAATAACTTTCTCATATACGATTGGGCTGATTCCGATAATCAAGGCAATAGCTGTGA
>JAISWZ010000477.1 GCA_031270945.1 Clostridiales bacterium
AGAGCATATCCCAAAATTCCGTAATGGCACCGGATAGCGTTTGCCCAATGTTCATGGGCAAATCGCCAAAATCCTGGCGAATGCTTCAACTAGTTTGCTCGGGCTTCTGCGAGCAAACACCCGGATTTTTCCGGTGCCTCGGAATTAGTTTTGGGATATTCTCTTAATTTGATGATCCTGCTGCAGGTATGGTTGTTTGGCAGATCGTTTATTGGATCGGAAAGGCATGAAAGATATGAGATATGCTGACGAGCGCACGTCAGCAAAAATTTGATGATCCTGCCGCAGGTCGAAGGCTGTTTAGGCAGATTGGTTGAGGCTCGGATAGGCTTGGATTTAAGCCTTTGTGTGACATTTCCTGAGCTTGTGAAAATTTATGGATATGCCCTAAGGCCAGGGGGTGCGCAAACTGGGTGCGCTATGAAATAGGGCGAGAGATTGAAATGGAGGTCAAAAAAAATGAGGGGATTCAGGGCAAAGAGATTGATAATCCTGTCGCTTGCGCTCTATGCGATATTGTTCGCCGTGGCGCCTGTGCGCGTTAAGGCGGACGTGTTGTTCGGTGAAACATTGACGATGTACAACAAAAGTGTTTATGCCGTGAAAAAAGACATGACGGTCTGGAAGCTGACCGAGGTTAGCCAGCCATGGGAGCCATGCGTTGTAACTACGCTCCAGGTAGCCAGAGATGTTGTGGGGCTGACTCTTGAGAGCATCAGGGTAAGCTCATTGCGGCACAGGCTTCGGTTAGTGGGAATCAGGAGCGACGGGACACGGACATTGATAGATGAGATGGTGACAGACTTCTTGCCAGAGGAAGTCGGGACGTACCAGTATGAATTGATGATGAGCGGGGAAATCGCCAAGCATTATTACCTGGAGCCTGGCGTGGGAAAGAGCAGGTTCTTGCAGGCTTATATAACCAGTGACAGAGTGCTGAAAATAGACCCGCCTACAAGCCAAGGGTTTCCGGCAAATGTCGCCAACAACAGGATAGCTGAAGGTGCTAAGTACTCCATGGTGCCAAATGGAAGAGAAACGCAAGATTTGAAAGGCTACTTTGTGGATGCCGATGACAACCTATGGTGCGCCAACCTGAACATTGACGCCATTTATGTTGCATCCCAGAAGCTTATCCGCGACCAAAACCTTTTGATTCCTGATGTGGCCATTCCAGGGACAACAAAGATATCCGCTTTTTTGAATAGCACCAAGATCAGGTTTGACTACGAGCCTATTGTTGAAAGAGGGGTCGTCACAGTGCCTGTTAGAACTCTGGCCGAGTTCTTTGGCGCATCAGTGTCGTGGACTGAAGGGACGCAGACAGCAACAGTGCGCCTTGGATCTTCTATTGTGACGCTGAAGCTTGGAGCGTCTACCATATTTGTAAACGGCGCTCAATCCAAGCTGGTGGTTCCCGCGAAGATAATAGATGGAAGACTGTTTGCCCCGATTACGCCAATCGCTGAGGCTCTTGGCGCTTCAGTGGTTTGGGACGCTAAGGCGCAGACGATTTTCATGACTAAATGACAGAGAATTAGAAGGCCGGCCGCTGACGCTCAGCGACCGGCCTTTTTGGGGTTAGGGGCAGTAAAGCAAGGTAAGAAAGGCAATGCCCAAATCGAGATAGTTTAGGCGCAAGCAGCGCTCAGGGGGTTGAGGCGCTCAACATGGAAAAGTTCTGGCCAGCATTTAAAAGCATATCCAAAAATTTAATTTAGGGCTCGGAAAAGCCACGCCTTAAAGCATCGAATGTTTTTGGAGATTTGACCTGAACATTGGGCAAGCGCTATCCAGCGCCACTTGCAGAATTTTGTTCCATGAATTTTAGGATATGCTCTAAGTGGTCGAAATCAAGGGATCTGAGTTGTAGGGCCTCTCAAGGGCAACAAAATGAATATTTAGAATTAATATTGGTATGGATTATATCAAAAGTGAATATGAAGCTCAAAAATAAGAGTTTCTTTTATTGGATAATATTTCGAGTTACGGATTGGGTTGCGAAATAAAAGCTTGGAGTTGGTTTACGGTTAAAGAAGGAAAGTATAAAAACATAAAAACTATGTAAAGTTGATGATAAACTTTGGATTAGAAAATAAAGAGTTAATACAAAACCAGCGTCACTATTTTTTCGAATCTGCTAAATATCTCTTGACAAATTGCGAAATTTGCGTATAATTAAATTAACGTGCAAAAAGGGGTGAAAAACATGAGGGATTACTTTGCTTCACGCCCTGTCTCGAACGAGGATAGGCTTGAGGAGTTGCTAGCTGTCCTTGCGAAAGACTCCGCAAATGGGTTCAGGTTCGACACTGTGGCGATCAAGCAGCTTTCTGAGAGGACAGGCATCTGGATTGACACTGATCTCAGGGACACGCTGAAGCAGCGGATATATCGCAGAAACGACGGAGCATGCTTTTTGCTTGACAGTGTCGCAGGCGAGGGCTTAAGGGAGGGGGTGACAGACAAGGCCGACGAATGGCTGGATGAGTACGGATTCTTCGAAATCGCTGAGCTGTACAAGTTATACAGCGACAACCTGAACGAATTAGCCATTCGCGACCTAGATGATTTCAGGATCTTTTACGAACACTTAAACAAGCGCCCGATCCATTGCATCACTTTTAAAGGGATAAAGATCGTGCACACCAAAACAACGACCAGGGACGAAGTTTTCACTGCGCTTTCAAAGCGGATTATAGGCGCGACGCGCACGGAGTTCGGAGGGTTCATTGACGAGGAAACTCTGAAAAAGCGGTTCCCGTCCATTTCGGCTGAGCTTCTTTCAAACATCGTCAGGAACCATTCAGACGAGCTGGTAAAGACTGAAACCAGCAAAAGCTCATTCTACAGAACCCTTGAAGCGCCAGTGCTGTCGGATGACTTCCCGGGTCTGCTGTCGGAGACGCTGCGCTTGCTTGACGATCTGAAGATCGACGCCTCTGAAGCGGTCATACATACGGCGTTAAGCCTCAAGTTGGGCGTGAACTTCAAGATTGCGTACAGCGTTCCCCACCAGGCCACGTTTAAGCGCATCATAGCGGATAACTATAAAGACGAGCCGAAGCGCAAGTGGAAGAGCGGGCTGTTCTTGAGGGTTGCGAACTAGCAGGGTTGGGCCAGCGGGCCTGTGAAATCGATTAACAAAAGAGAGCTCAAACCTGGAAGG
>JAISWZ010000487.1 GCA_031270945.1 Clostridiales bacterium
AGGTTCCGCAACAAGGGTAATAAAGCCCCAGTTTAGCAAGTCAGAAGAGTTTCGGTCATAGCCGGTCCAGAGATACTGGCGATCACGGCTGCCCATTTCCAAGTACTCGTTTCGGTTCGCGTTGTCGAAGCCAATGTCGAACCTGATCCGCTCTCCATCAGCGGGTGTTAAATTTCCAACAAGCTCCCAAGGAATAGCGAGTTCAACCACATAGCCGTCTGACAGGAGCGTGAGCTTTCTCTCGAAGGCTGGCTGGGTGGAAGAGTTCCGTCCTTGCCAGTAATAGTCGACTCCGCCGTCTTTTATCTTCTCGGGATTGCCGTTTATCAGAAGCTGGGTTTCAGTTGCGGTGAAGCCTGACACCTTTTCCATGTCCGCGCTGAAGAAGATCTCCAGTCCATCGCCTTGCCAGATGCCGTCGCCAGCATGGTTGTTCGCGCCAGGAGACGGATCGTCCACTTTGACATGCAGGTAAAGATTAGCGTCATCCCAAGCGGCGTTTACCACTGCGCCATATCCTACCATTCCAGTTCCGCTCACGCAGTCTTTCGTAGTGATGAGGAGCGGCGGGCTTGTGTAGAAAGCGGCGTCGACTTCTTCGGTTGCTGTAATAACATGCGTCACGCCCTGAGGCACTTTTACAAACTCGGACTCTCTCTGGTAAAGGTGGTCTTCATTCTCGGTGCCAGGAGGCGTAATGGGCTCGTACTCGTTTAGAATATACTTGTAGATGTTGTAGTTTGTGTAAACCGCGCCGGGCTCTTCAAGATCAGCCGTTTTAATTTCGTCTGGCTCGTCTGGCCCGAAGAAATCAACGTAAGGCATGTCGGCTGTGTTGATAAGGCCTATTGCTCCATTTTCGCCGTCAAACCAGCGGCTTGTGGCAGATTCGTCTATATACTCGAACCAATGGGCGCCAACCACGACTCCGGAACGCGCCAAAGCTTGGATGTAAGCGGAATACTTGACGCCTTTCTCACGGGTGTCTTCCGCTGGGCGAATGCCGAACCCTTGGTCTGTGGAGCTGTCGCCGTAATGGAACTCTGTTACAATGATAGGCAAGCCGCCTACATTCGCCAAAGCTTCATTCTTGCCATCGTTGTTTGGATATTGATCTTCGTCTTTGTAGCCAGCGATGCCGTCTCTCTTCGCGCGGCCTATCTTGGACGAGTTGTAGATGTTTTGAAGCTTTTCTTCGCTTACGACCTCGGTGTAATAGTTGTAAGTGATGGCGTCCAGGTACTCTCCGCCAGCCTTTGCGAGAATGCGGGCAAGATCGTCGCTCATGATTGAAACCAGCCAGCGGTCTCCTATGAGCATCTGCTTGCCATTGCCCTCGTCCCAGCCTTCGCGGTACGCCCTGTAGTATTGCCTTGCGTATTCGTACAAGAAGCGATCCATGTCATCGCGGGATTTATCGGTGGAAGACATGTTGCCCAGATTAGAGGTAAGCATTGTGTTTTCTGTCAGGCTAAGGCCCCAAGCGGAGTTGAAGCCTGCGATGCCGCCATTCCATTCGAGGAAGAGTTCAACCATTTTCTTCTTCGAAGCTGATCCAGCGGCGCTGCCGCTGCCGTCAATTTCAGCGATTGTCTTTGCGATATTGTTGTAGGGAACCTCATTGGCGGTCATGAAGCCAATGATCTTCGTGTTGTTTTGCTCGGAGATCGCTTTTGCCTTTGCGTCGGCTTTTACAGCGTTAAAGTTGGCCTGGTTGAAAACATCGTATATCTTGTTGTCATTGCTCAGAGAGCCGCCCCATGAACCCATGAAGTCAACTCTGGCGAAGTCTTGGTCTGACCCGTAGCTGGAGAAGCCGGCCGCTGTGTTGAAGCCCCACTTTTTGAGGCGCTCCATGCCTTCGATGAAGAAGTCAGGGCCATTGAAGTTGTTAAAGGCGCCGTCATTGTTGGCGGTTGCGATATTCTTCTCAAGATATCCGCCGTTGGCTTTGTTTGTCAAGTCAGTTGGAGCATTCGCCAGGTTTCTGACCCTGTTTGCTATATAGTGCGAGAACACAGTCCATTGGTTGTTCAAGAACGCTGGGGCGTAAGTCGTGGCCGCGATTTCTTCCGCAGTCGGAAGCCAGCGGTAGATGTACTCCCTGCCTTGAACCTTTGTCATTGTATCCCCGGTAGATCCGATTCCGCAAACACCCAAGCTGAAGAAGAGGTTGCCAAGAGGGTCTACAAGCAGGGCTTTAAGCACAGTATTCTCGTTTTCTGGATCGCTTGGATCTTCTGATATAGGCTTGTATTCGATATGGAAGAAGCCGGTTTCATCTAGTTCGAGTGTCTCTTTCGATCCAACCAGGCCGCCCCATTTGTCTCGCGCCAAATCGGAGGTCGCAGATGACGCGTTGGAAAGAAGGGCTTCATAGGTTTCAAGCATTCCAGCCCAGTAGTCTTCCTTGGTCACGCCAACATACTTTGTCATTGCTGGCCATGTAGGAGGAACCGGGTCACTCGAATGGCTTTCTGCAGGCGGAACGACATATTTAAGATCATCGTCGCTATGAGGCGTTTGCGGGTGCTCTGGCTTTGCCTTGTTGTTCGTGTGCTCATGGATGTAAAAGCCGTATTCGCTGATAGTGATATTCTCTTGCCCAGGATAGATAAAGGTAACGTGAATGCTGTCGTTCTTGAGGCCTGCGGGATCAATTGTCCATGCCTCAATTTTTGTCACGGAGATCAAATTCAGAGGATTTCCATCATACTTTATCGCCGTCGCGCTGTTGCGGCTGTACCAAATCTCGCCGCCAAGAGCGGTTTCTGGAGAGCTGAGCGACACGTCCAAGCCGGTTGCAGGGATGACAGTGAAAGTCTCGACACTTGAGACAACAGGAGAGCAGTAAGCGTTAACCGCTACCATGCTGATGTGCTGGCCCCATCCGGGCTGGCCATTGGAAACCAAGCCTGGCCATTCAATGCGCATGAACTTGTAGCCGTCTACAGTGGTGCTGCCCTCATACATGACGCGCGGGTACTCGCTGTGGCTGGGGTTGAGGCTTCCCAAGGCGACAGAGCTTGAAACTTCAGGCTCTTCCCATGGCCCAGAGGCACTTGTGGCAAATGTAACTTTCAAGTCGTTGTAGGCGAAATCAGACCAGTAGTGCATCTGGATCATGTACTCATGGATGTCATAGCTCGTTTCATACGTGATGTAGCCTGTGGAATTGGGACCCCAGTATTTGCTGGGATACTCGGTTTCATCTGTTCTGCGGAACAGGGCGCCGGTTGCGCCTTGGCCTAGAACGTTGTTCTGAATTCCTGTGTCGCCATTTTGCGCGATTCCGGTTTCTGAACGCGTTAAATAGGGGGTTCCCTCGACGCTGTTGATATGGTCTATGAAAGCGGCGCCAAGCTTGGGTTGCCTGAAAGGCCTTATGAAAAACCCTTTTTTGTTCTTGCTTGGGGCCTCTTTAATAGAGCCTGTGTTATACTCTTGCCAAGATGTTCCACCGCTTTCAAAGCCGCCATTATCTATAAGGTTTGCGCCTTGCTTCACGCCGTCGACATATTCATACAGCTCGACATCGTCAATGTACATCGGGCCCCCGGGTCCATAATCGAACAAGCCGGCCCACCAAACATCAGACCATCCTGCTGGGAGCGATATTTCCATTTCTTTGTAGACCCATTCGCCTAGAGTGGTGCTTATTGCTGTATCGCCGTCAAATATAAGCTTTACTGCGGCCAAATCTTTATCTGCTTGTGGCAGACCGGGGGTATCCCAATACGTTCCATTTGTGCCTCTTTGGAACATCAAGGCGATTGGGCCTGAACCGCTAAACCATGCGCCAAGCTTGTAGGTCTTGTTTTCCTCCAAGTTCACTCTCTGGTAGACTCCAGTCCAATGCGCGTAATCGCCCGGCATGTGAACCATGGCCCATGTAGAATTGCTATGGGTGTAGCCTTCGTCAAAATCGTCATCGCCGCCGCCAGGAGTAGAAGACCTCTTCCAGGCGTCCGCTTCGGCGCTTGGGACTATCGATATTATGTCGCTGCTGTCTCTATGCCAGTTGATAGCGCCTTCGGCGTCGAGTGTTAGAACTGTTTCTGTGCCCTTTTTAACAACGATATCATCGATGTATAAAACTCCTGATGTGAATTTTTCAAACAGAAGACAAGCGTTTCCATTTAGCGTTTCTATGTCCACCGAAAAAGAGATGGTTTGCCAATCGTCTCCTTGGAGTCCAAGCTCCTTATTGGTTCCCCAATCGCCCCAGTCGTTTCCGTCGCGCAGACTCGCCTGAACTACAGCATCTCCCTTTGCTTTGAAGGATACGGTATAGCTTCCTGGAACGTCGTTCTTGTTTATCAAATCCCAGAAGAAAAGCTTATCGCCTGGTTCGACCTTGATTGCGTGGCCTTCTAAGGTTGAAACCACTGAAAAATGAGAATCGGAATTGGTAGCGAAATTCCAGTTATTCAAGCCATCCTCGAAATCGCCGTTTTTGACGTATTCAGTTCCACTGGCATCTGTTACTGACACATTGTCAATCCATACGCCAGTGCCACCTTGATGGCCATATGCGTCTTCTCCACCAATCACGAACGGGTAATCGCCTTCCTCACTTATCGTGAATGTGTATGGAGGAATTGATACCCAGCTATCAGTTGATACTGCCCTGGTGGAGCGGTCAGGGACTGGCTCTGCCCAGCTGATGTCATAAGGCTTGAACCGCACAGCTGCTCCAATGCCGTTTCCAAAGCCTATGACATCTGCATTTATGGTGTATGTGCCAGGCAATAGATGAATGTCTTGGAATACGCTCTTGTTCCAGTTGTTGTCAATATTGCCGTACTGCAATACGTGATTGTTTTCGGCAGGAGGCTCTGTCTGCTCAGCAGGATCCTGAACGACAGAAATATAACCGGTTGTGTTCTCTTCAGTCCAACCAGCCAAACCATTTTCAAACTCGCTGACAACAAACGATGACGAGTCATCTGGACCAATAATTTCTATGCAATCAACATAGATCTTTTTGCCATTATTCCATTCGTCACATTGAGCAAACAGTCTTAAGGTCTCTTGGACGGCATCAGCGGTGAAAGAGTATTCATAGGACTGCCAATCACCAGGAAGATTTTCTGTCTGGTAGACAGACAACAGGTGGCCAGTTGCTCCAAGGAATATTCCGACCTTTGCGCCTGTTGGATCGCTCTTCGCGTAAAACTTTATTTTGTACGTTTCGCCTACAACAAAGGGGTCAATGGTTTTGAATATTTTGTGCCCATCCCAAGAGCCGTCACTATCCGGTGTCAAAGCCAATACATTGCCGCCTGGGGTAAGGCCGGACTCAGGTTCTGTCGGGCCGGGATCCGTCTGTTCGCCAGTCGCAACGCTGACCTTGACCAGCTTCCCTGCGTTCGTGCTCCAGTCAGTCAAAGCGGTGCTTGTCAGTTTGAGATAATAGGAGCCCTCTGGTATATCGCCGCTTGGGGTAAGAACATGTTTGGGTATGTTCTGGACATATGAATTGCTGTTGCCTAGATTCTCGGTCGAAACATTGACCTCAGTATAGGTTGTGTCGTCAGCTGAGACAAAGAGCTTTATCTCGTGAAGAGGAGAAGGGTTGTTATCAAAAAGGTAATTGTAGAAAATGATTTCAAAGTCCTCTATTTGTTTGTCGAACTTGTAAACAATGTAAGCGTTTGTGCTGGTGTTCCAGCCTCCGTAGGGGGTGTTCTCGTAATTGACATTCCAATATTCAGCTACTTCAGAGAGCTCCCCGATTTTGAAGTTCTCTGCCTTGTATACCAGAGCTAACCCCTGGGTCATGTCATCAACAAAATCGAAACCGTCGCTTGGGACTTCTTCTTCTCCCTGCCCCTCTTCTTCCTCGCCAGTCGCGACACTGACCTTGATTAGCTTGCCTGACTTAGTGCTCCAGCCAGTCAAAGCTGTGCTTGTCAATTTGAGATAATAGGAGCTTGCTGGAATTGTGCCGCTTGGGGTAAGCACATGCTTGGGTATAGTCGTATAATTGCTGTTGCCT
>JAISWZ010000495.1 GCA_031270945.1 Clostridiales bacterium
ACTGGCGTCGACGCCAGGATAATCCAGTACATCGGCAAAACCCAGTACAATTTTCGCGCAAGCGATGACATGATATCAAAAACCGTCTACTGGTACTTGATGGCTGCGGACTCATTCTTTTGCAAGCCCCAATCCGAGGAGTACTTCGCGGACGCGGGATTCTACAAGCAGCATGAGGCGTATCACCTTCTCAAGTTCCACGACGAGAAGCAGATAATGAGAAAGGCCTACGGGCAATACAACATGTTGAAACGCGGCAAGGACGTAGGCTGCGGCAGCTTCGCCGTAAAAAGCGTATGAGCGCCGATGGCTGCACGGTAGGCAGCGCGGCTGACACTTACATACCAAAGGCTGCCCTAGCGCCGCAAAACAGAAGCTATGAAAGGATGATAACAATGCGCAACTACTTGGCGTCAAAGGACAAGAGGATCCTCGCTTTAGCTATTGCGGCTGGTGTGGCCGCGATAATCGCCGTCATAGTCCTGGTTAGGAAGCTCGCGTTCAAGAAGAGCGAGGAGCCAGAGGCAAGCGAGGAAGACGAGTACCGCGACGAGAACGGCTGCTGCTACACTGACGAAAAGAACTTTGTGCAGCAATAGAAAACAGCAACGCTCTTGGGCAACCCAAGACTGGCAAAGGCAAGCCGCTGATATTGGCTTGCCTTTATATTTTTTGAATTTTGCTGCCATATTGTTATGATGGTTCTGGCACAAGCAACAGTCGGCCAATCAAGGCTAACAAAACCTACGGTCATAATAGGAATTGTTATCCATAATAATATCTCACAAAAATATTGTTGGTGTCAAATATTGACAGTAAATGTTGACCTGTAATACATATGATTAATATTGCCATGAGTTTTAAAGCCCTTAGAAACTAATCAACTTACGATCATTCACCTCTCAAATCTTTAGTAAGCCGCAAAAATATCTTGCAAATTTAGGCCAAGTACAATAGAATTAGATTGGCTATGCGATAGGGCAAAGCAGACGCAGAGCGACTGCTAGTAGGCGCTGACGGCATGCGTTTGCGGTTATGTTCCTCGCAGAATGTTCTGCGAGGACATTGGCGTTTGCCTTATTTGCCTTTGCAGTCATTCTATAAAAACCAAGCGTCCACTGCCCGCAGCGCACTGCGGCTTTGGGGGCTGCGTTTCACGCTTTGATGCAGAGTGATTGCCATATCGCAGGAAGCCGTGGCGCAAAGGGGCTTAGTGCATATCTCAAAATTCCAATTTTGGATATGCGCTTAGGGAATATCCCGAATCAAGAAAGGCCAAGAAAACGCTTTGCCTCATGTTTCAAGAGCGAGCGCAAGCCTTTCCTGCCCATTTGGGATAAGCCTCGATATAGGGGCCCGGCATGGCGCCAAAAGCCAAGACGGCATAATTCGAGGAGGCTAAACATGGAGAAGTTCTTCAAGCTCAAGGAAGCCGGAACCAACCCAAGAACGGAGATCATCGCAGGGCTTACGACATTTTTCACTATGGCGTACATAATATTCGTGAACCCTGCGATACTGGGGCAAACGGGCATGCCTGAGGGCGGCGTGTTTGTCGCAACCATTGCTGCTGCGGTTGCCGGAACGCTGGTTATGGGCCTTTTTGCCAACGTTCCATACGCGCAAGCGCCAGGCATGGGATTGAATGCGTTCTTCACTTTCACGGTAGTGTTCGGAATGGGATTCGCATGGCAGGAAGCGCTAGCGCTGGTCTTCATTTGCGGCTTGATAAACATCCTGATAACAGTTACCAAGGTTAGAAAGTCAATAATCAAGTCTATCCCGGAAAGCCTGCAAAACGCAATATCAGGCGGCATAGGCCTCTTCATTGGCTACATTGGGCTGAAAAACGCCAACTTGCTGACCTTCTCGGCGGATCCTGGCACATTCACGGTTTTCGATTCAGGATCTGCAAGCCTTAACGCCTCAATCGTCCCGGCCCTCATATCGTTCAACGATCCCAAAGCCCTTCTTGCTGTAGCGGGCCTCTTGATAATGATAATCCTTCTTGTCCTTAAAGTGAAAGGCGCCATATTCATCGGCATCATAGCCACAACGATCTTAGGCATCCCGTTTGCGCTTACAGAAATCAATCCGGCAGCGATTTTCAGCCTGGCCAAGATAGGCGAAGTCAGGTTCACGTTCCTTGCCTTCTTCGGAAACCCGGGACTGCTTTCGCTCTTCTCTTCACCAGAAAGAGTTATTCTTGTAATCACCACAGTCTTTGCCTTCAGCCTCACAGATACGTTTGACACCATAGGCACATTCATTGGCACAGGAAGAGTCAGCGGAATCTTTGATGACGCAGACGAGAAAGCCCTTTTCGCCGGCACCGGATTCAATTCCAAGATGGACAGGGCCCTTTTCGCGGATGCGACAGCCACTTCCATCGGCGCCCTTTTCGGAACGTCAAACACTACCACCTACGTTGAAAGCGCCGCTGGAATAGCAGCTGGAGGCCGCACTGGCCTTACAAGCGTAACCGTGGCCGTCCTCTTCTTGATCTGCCTTCCTTTGGCAGGGCTTTTCGGCATAGTCCCCGGCAGCGCAACAGCGCCAGCCCTTATTGTTGTCGGCGTCATGATGATGTCCTCTTTCACCCATATCAAATGGGGCGATTTTGAGGAAGCCGCGCCAGCATTTATTACCGTCGCCTTCATGGCCTTCGCCTACAGCATCAGCTACGGCGTAGCCGCAGGATTCATCGTTTACGTTGCAATCAAAATCTGCAAGAAGCAGTTCAAGGAAGTGCATCCGATACTCCTCGGCTCGACAATCCTTTTCTTGCTTAACTTCCTGATTCTGGCCCTTAACAACGCCGGGATCCTATGAGTGTCGAATTATTGAATAAATTTGCAGAAATTCACGCAAGTGTAGATTGTTAAATAAATTTGCAGTTATTCACGAATTGCAAAACAGCATGTCTCAGAGGAACGAAAAAAAACTAATAGCAAGGGCCTTGGCGGAACGCCAAGGCCCTTGCTGTTTCTTGTTTTAGGCTCTTTATTTTTTAGGCTCTTTATATTTTAGGCTTTTTCTTTTTAGGTTCTTTATATTTTCGGCTTTTTCTTTTATCTTCCCTTCTTTTCTCTATTTTCTCTTATCCTTCATAAAAGATATCGGATTACTATGTTTGCGAACAACGCATCATCCGGCTTGACTTGCGCCATAGTCACAACCATTTTTCTTGCTTTTCCCTCATTTAGGTATTGCTCAGAAGCAAAATCCACCAAAACCCAATCCGCATGTTTCGCCATATTTTTTTCTTTTGCTTGCGCATTGAATCCTACAAGTCAAACATCCCTTTTTCCAAGATCTCCGCGTTCAGCCCTCCAGCTTCGATGTTCACGGGCTCGTTTGTGCCGTGGGCCACGCGCCATGGCATAACGAAGTTGATGACAATGACAGAGTCGTTGCCCAACGGCGTGTTCCACCCATGCACCAAATCTATGTATGAGGCGGCTATGCTGCAGTAGCGTCGCAACTTTCGGATAGCTTGGATGCTTGAGTCGACTAAGATAAAGTTGCCGTCGACGTCCTTGATGGAGTGCTTTGCCATCAGGGAGTACGCGTAAGCGGCCAGCCTCTCGCGGTAAGCCAGATCCCTGCTGGTGTCCGCCTTCAAAAAAGCCAGGGCGGCTTTGAGCTTTTCTTCAGCCATCGATAATCCTCCAAGGTAAAACCCCAGCTTTATCGACAGCTCTATTGCCTTCTCGTACATGTCGTCAGGCGCTTGCGCGTATTCAAAGTGCTCGCTCATAAATAAATTTACTACATTATCCGCTTCTTGAAGAAAGCATTCCAATTCTTCATCCATGCTGCTCTCATATATTGCCACTTTGCAGAGCGCCCTCCCCAGCAGGGAGTACGAGAGCATGTAGGTGTTCATGCTTCCGCCTTCCTGGTACAGCCTGAGCGACTCTTCGTACTCGGATATCGCGGGCTTGGGTTGGTTGTTCTCTCTGTGCGCGTTGCCCAGCAGGACGCGGGACAGAATGTCCGCGCTGTTGGCTGCGATGATTCCCTTTTGGAATGTGATGGCTTCATCATACCGACGCTGATCCATCAGGTTTACGCATTCCTTGATTTGCTCGATGTTCAAGTTATTTTCCCCCTTTGCGCCACTTGACTGAAAAGGATGAGCTGAAAAGAATGGACTTTTCTGAGCTTTTCAATCAGGTTGGCGGTTGGCTTGCAATCGTAGAAAGAGCGTGAAATTTATGGGTTTTGCTCTTGCTTAAATCTTTCGATCTCAAGCGTTTGATTTCAATCATATTGCTCTAAAGCATTTCGCCTTCAAATATATTGCTCTAAAGTATTTCGCCTTCAATATATTGCTCTAAAATATATCGTTATTAAGCATTTTGATATCAAGCATTTTACTTTCAAGCATTTTGCTCTCAAGTATACCAGTGACAATCTCCCTCTTGTCACACTGAGTGCATATCCAAAAATCCCTGCAAAGGCGCAGGATTGCGGTTAACCAACGCTCAAGGGCAAACCGCCAAGGGCATTGCGTAGCTTAAACCGTGTTTGACACGGGCTTTGGCGGGCAAGTGCTGGCAAACTGGCGCGATTTCCCCAAGCCATAAATTTGTTTTGGATATGCACTCATCTTATCGCATGGCACCCTTCGGTTTGTAGAATAGATTTTCCCTTTTGAAAAAGACGGGTTCTAGGGGAGCAAACCCTGTTGAACAGACGGGCTTTGAGGGTTGTTTCGAGATTTGGTTCCAGCCAGATCGAAGCGCCTAAAGCCTCTTGAACATGTCAAATGCGTCTAGGACGCTTCAAATGCGTCTAGGCCACGCCCAAAAGAGCCTTGGCAACACGCCTAGACCCTCTAAAGACATCTCGCTGGCGATTAACGCCAGCCCCTAGTTGCAACTTTGCCAAATTTAGGCTTTATTCACCGCGCCATATTCGCGGACTGTTTGATCCAGCAAGCGCCTGGCCCCCAATTTATCTATTTTCAAATCATATCAATATTTCGACACTTGAGTTTGGGAATGCTAAGGCTCTGTCAAACTCCCTAAGGCTCCCTAAGGCTCAAGCAAGCTCCAAGCGCTCCGCTACAGCTCCAGCGACTCCGGTCCGCCAACCCCCAACCTCCCCAGCGCCAGAATCACACGCCAAAAGAGAGCCTTGGCAGCCGAGCCAAGACCCTCTTAAAACTTTTCATCCTCGTCATCAGGCAGCTCTAGAGGGTCATCGTCCTTGTTGACCGTGGCAAGCTCAGTCAGAATTTTCATGTAAAGCTCGCTGACATGAGCCTTCCAGTTCGCCTGGATAAGCTTGGCTTGCTCCTTGGAGACAACAGAAACGTTTATCTCCATCAAAGCGCATTTGTCCTCGTAGACGCCGCACTTGACAATGAACTCCCCTGTCTCGCTGTTGGCGAAATAGCTGGATGTCACCTCGTAGTCGCGCTTGACGGAATCGAAATGAGCGTTGACGTAGGTGTTGATTTTTTCCCTGACCGCCTTGGGGATCCGGTTCTTGAAGTAAGAGAGGGTAGTGACGCCTTCTTCGGTTATGCTGTAGCGCGTGTTGTTGTTGTCCGACGCCTTGTCCAAGTACTTGCTGTCAACCATGTCGGCAAGGGTCTGCTGCAGCGCGTAATACTCCATGTATTCGCCCTCGCGGGCAAAATCTGTGATCTGGCTGCGGGATAAAGGCAAATCCATCTTGTCAAGCAGGTATAGAATGACAAGCTTATCCTCAACCCTCACCTCTGACGGCTGGGAGTTCATGGGCCCGGCGGCGTCAAAGCGCTTCTGTTTCTTTGCCATCTCAAACACTCCAATATAACTTTCTTGTCGTTGCCCGCCTCGGCGCATATGCCTAGCCTAGAGTGCCAAATGCCTAGCCAAGCGGCCCAGCCGTTTTCTCTAAAGCGCGTCCCAAAATTTATATCGGCATGGAAAAGTCCGGCAAGTTTGCTCTAACCCGAGAAAATGCGTCGCCAGGGATCTGCACTCAGTATACATGAAATCGATCCTTTTTTCAATGAGATGTCTTGCCTTGGCGCGAAGCGAAAACGCGCTGGGAAGGTTGAAAAATGGGGATTCGCAAAACATTCGAAGGGCTTGCTTGTGCGCTTGGCGGGAAATTTGGGGGCATCCGGGTGCCGCTTCAGGAATGATGGTTTGGTGGAAGGATTGCCATTATATAGGGGATGTTTTTAAAATAAAGACATGGTTAAATCTGTCACTAAAAAGGCTTTGAATGTCTGCGAGCGAAAACATGCGATAAGTTAACTTTTGCTTTCGCTCATAGGCAACCGCCCGCATGGTCAAAAAAAGCGAAGTTCTTTTCGCTCTCGCGTCTTATCAGTAACTAAGCCTTTTTCTGGTGCCTTGACTAGACTTTCGCTAGTGCCCAACCGCCCGCAAGGGCTAAAAAGCACAGTTCTTTCCGCTCTATAAAACAATAATAAAAAAAGCGGGTTGCTGCCCGCTTTTTGCCTTGCCTGCGCTTTTAAATCACTTGCTCTTTTCATATAGGGCATATGCCAAAATCAATAGGCGGATTTGAAATGCCGGGCATATTTGCCAGAGCGTTTCTGCGCCTTGATAAAATTTTGGGATATGCCCTTGTTGTTGCTGTGTCGCGCCCTTGCTGGGTAAAGCCTTTGATATTCCTGGGTCAAGTCTTTGTCATTGCTTGGTCAAGCCTTTGCGATTGCTGGATCAAGCCTTTGCTATTGCTAAGCCAAGCCTTTGCCGCTGGGACATGCCCTTTCCAGCTACTGGGACAACTCCCTCTGGTGCTTAACTCCGCGCCTTTCGGCGTGCCTGCGTATGATTCTCCAAAGCCTTGTGTCATGCTCGTCCACGAACCGCCCTAAGGGGTTCACTGGCATAACTTTCGAGAGCGCTACAACCTCGCTCTCGAACAACTCCGTGAAATGGCTCCGGCCGCTAGCCCATGGCGGCGTCCACCGGGATATTCCGCAACTGTAGCAGTCAATCCTGGGGGTTCGCATATGGACGTAGCATTTCCTGCCCATGAAGTCCATGTGCCTCCAGATCTTAACTACAGTGTCGTGAACCTCGGTCAGCTCGCTGCCGCAGTTCTGGCAGTGGAAATGTGCGCCTCTGCGAAAGTTGACGTGAACGTGAATCTCGCCGTTTGAAATGGAGCATCTCTCCAAAAAGATCGGCTCGCGGATCCTTAAGGAGCTTTCTAAAATTAGCTGCTCTGTGGCCTTTGCTGCAATCCTCATAGCATCACCTCATGGGATCCCAATTGCCTAGGCTTTAGTTGCCTAATTCGCAAAATCAGAATTCCCTTAACCTGGCGCCCGCTGCGGCCATTGCTCTTGGAGTTTGGCGCTATACCAAGGATGGATAAGCTTTTGTGTCTTTCATCTGGCGAATTGACTCGCAGGTGGAGACTATGTCCGACCATTGCGATGGCGATCTCGCTGACTGTATCTGGCAGACGAAATCGCCTTTGACCTTTGTCATTAGATCAGCTATGTTTTCTTCGCTGTTTTTGGATTCCATAACGCTGTCAATGAAAAGCTCGAAGTTGTCCTGGGTCAGCTTCATCGGTATGAACGGTTCAACTTTATCTAAAACGTCATCTATGGAAAGCCTCCCGTGGCAGGGAAGGTCCTTAATGAAATGGTAAAAGCTAACAGGGTTGAAGAAGATGATGTTGCGCATGTTTGACATGGTGCATGCGTTTATGCTCTTCTTCAGCCTGGTCAAGTTGTTCAGAAGCTCTTGGTTGCTCATTACCTTCATGCGATCCTCCTACGATAGCGATACCGCCAGGATGGGCCCGACGGCAAGCCTTCGCCTGGAATCCTTTCCAAGCTTTAGAAATTAGCTTGCTATTTCTTCTAATATTGTATTTATGTTACATTTAAAGAAAAATACGTATATTATTTGAGTCTCCTAGCAATCCTTTTTCGGACTGGGCCAGGCTATAATTATTCTAGCCGAAAAGCCAAATTATATGGTGGGGATTACAGGCAAGTCAAAATTTAACTGAGCGCATATCCCAAAATTCCGAATTGGCGCAGGGAAAAGGCATGCGATGCTTTCACGTGTGCGCTAAATTTAATTTTGGGATATGCGCCTTTATTGAGCGCCGTACGCGGCGCGGGCGCCTTTGGGGCACCTTGGGCGCTTTGGGCGCGCTGCGCGCGCCCAAAGCGCGTGAAACCGCGCCAAATGGCGCGTAAAGGCGCGCCAAGGCATCTCAGAACATCTAATGCCAAAAATTATAATCTAATGATATACTAGAATCGCAAGTTACGCAAATACTAAATAAAGACTCGCGGCGCTTCGCAGCGGCAAGCCGAAATTTAGAGGATGGTGGGAAGCAATGCTCCGAGGTTTGGCAATCAGAACCAAATTGATAATGCTCGTCACTGTTGTCTTCTGCTTCGCGATTGTTATTTCGGCCATTTCCTATTTTTACTTGAAGGGTGTGGTCGAGGAAACCGACGACTTGTATGATCGCACGATTGAAATAGTGCGGGCCATTGATGAGATAGACGAGCACTACGCACAAGTGAGCATTCTTGCACGCGACATAGCGCTTGTCCGCACGTCGGCCGAAGTGAATGAGTACAAGGAGAAGATCACTAAAGCGAAGGAAGCCCTGCAGGCTGAGGTGAACCAGCTGGCGGCGACGCTGGCGGCAACATCGCCAGGCACCCGGATGGCCGCTGAAAGCTCCAGCCTGCGGACAAACACACAGAACATGAACGTCATACTTGACGATATAGCAGCCATAGCCTTCACGGGCAACTACGTTGAGCTAAAGCAGTTCCTGGATGACACGCTGACGCCTGTGGGAGACAGCGTCTACGCCTCTGTGCAGGCGATACTGGCCGGCAACGAGGACGAAATGCTGGAAGCAAAAAAGGCGAACAACGAGTCTGAGGTAAGCTTCCTGTCCCTCATGGCTGTGATGCTGGTGGTGCTTTTCCTTGTTGGGTGCGCCTTGAGCTTCCTTATCATAGCCAGCGTCACGGTTCCAATCAACAACATGCTAAAGCAGGTAAACCTTTTGACTGACGGCGACATATCAGTTGAGTTCGTCTCAGGCAAGGACGAGATCGGCAAGCTCTCCGGAAAGCTGGGAGTCATGGCCGGGACGATCAGAAGCCTTGTCCGCGATCTTTCAAAGCTTTCCAAGGAGCATGAGGAAGGCGACATAGACGCCAGGATAGATGAGAGGGAATACAAAGGCGCCTACAAGAACCTCGCCAACGGGCTAAACGAGATGGTTCAGTCCTACCTCCTAAACCTTGGGGACGCGCTGGGATGCATCAACAAGATTGCGAAAGGCGACTTCAAGGCGGCGGTGCCGGCCTTCAAAGGCAAGAAAGTGGTTTTCAGCCAAGGGATCCAGGAAATGAAGGCAAACCTGTCAAGCATCTCTTCCGAGATCATGAGGCTGGCCACGGCGGCGTCAGAGGGCAACCTAAGCCTTCAGGCTGACTCCACCAAGTTCCTTGGAGACTGGGAAAAGATCATATCAACGCTCAACAACATGATGCGCTCGGTAGAGGAGCCTCTGGTTGACATCAAGGTTCACATGCAGCACATGGAGTCTGGCAACTTCTCTCATGTAATCACAAACATCTACCAGGGGGACTACGAGAGCATAAAGACAGCTTCCAACAAAGCCGCTGAGAACATCTCCCGCATCATCCAAGAAATATCAGAAATTTTGGACAAGCTGTCCCAAAACAACCTGGACCAGAGCCTAGGCGATGACTTCCCGGGCGATTTCGCAAGAATTAGGGAATCGCTGTCAAGAATACTTTCAAACATGAATGCCGTAATGGAAGACATCAGCAAGGCGGCAGAGCAAGTCTCAGCCGGGGCCAAGCACATCTCGGACAGCGCCCTTACCCTAGCCGAAGGCGCCACCAGGCAGGCGGCCTCCATACAGGAGCTTACCTCAACTGTTGACGTCGTGAACAGCAAGACCCTGGACAACGCCAGAAGCGCCAACAACGCAAAAGATCTTTCAAGCGCGTCAAAAGTCCAAGCCGAAAGCGGAAACCTTGAGATGAAGAGCATGGTCGAGGCCATGGAGAGCATCAAAGAGGCATCCGAAAACATTTCCAAGAGCATAAACGTCATTGACTACATCGCGTTCCAGACAAACCTCCTGGCGCTAAACGCCGCAGTCGAAGCCGCCCGGGCCGGGGAGCACGGGAAGGGGTTCGCCGTTGTCGCAAGCGAGGTGAGAAGCCTTGCCAACAGAAGCCGCGAGGCCGCTCAAGAAACCACAGCGCTTATCGAAGACTCGCTGTCAAAGGTCAACCTGGGCATGGACATCGCGGAGAGAACCGCCGAGTCTCTTAACGAGATCGTAAGCTCGGTGGCCTCGGTCGCGTCTCTTATCTCTGACATCTCCCAGGCGTCTGAAGAGCAGTCGGCTTCAGTCAGCGAAATAAGCATGGGCACCACAACCATATCCGATGTCATAACCCAGAACTCGTCCGCCGCGCAGGAAAGCGCCTCGGCCTCCCAAGAGCTGTCGAGCCAGGCCGGAATTTTGCAGAAAATGATTGGAAGCTTTGTCTTAAGGCGCCAGCTTCAAGCCACTGCGGACTATAGGATCAATGACCGGAGAAAGCCGCAGCCGCCACAAAGCGAGCCCCGCCCGACTATGCCGAACCCGCCTCCTGAGCCTAATCCCAGGCCCCCGCAGCCCAAAAAGGTTTTGGATTTCAATTCCAGCGCAAAGCCGCAAAGCCCTAGGCCACAAAGCCCTAGGCCAACTAGCCCGAAGCAAGCAAGCCCCAGGCCCGCGAGCCCCAAGCCCGCAGGCGCTCCCAAGCCAGGAAACCAAGCCAAGCTTATGGCTATCAAAACATACAGGGATGAAGTGGCTAACGCCAAGAGCAACTTCGATTCCGCCAAGGACTTTGGCAAGTATTAGCACAGAGTTGCGCAAGCCGCTGAACCTGGCGGCTTTTTTTTGAATCAAGGATTTAAGGCTTTTGGATTAAAGGCTTTGAATTTAGGGCTTTGGATTTAAGGCTTTATAAAGGCTTTTGAATCAAGATTGTTAAGGTTGGCCTTGCAAAAGATTTCTAACTAATTAAAACGGCTTGAAACCAGGTTTGTCTGCCATGCTGGCTCTTGCTTGAAGCCCGATTAAATCCTTTTATAGGCTCTGAAGCAAAAGCTCCATCAAGGCTGCAAAAAGCTGATCTCTTATGATAGCGTTTGCCCAATATTGGGCGAATCGCCAAAGCCATGCGACGCTTTAACAGGGTTTGTTTCGAGCATTTGCGAGCAATCGCTAGCAAGTGCTCCGGACTTTTCCGGATCTAAAAATAAATTTTGGGGATATGCACTTGATGATTTTGGAGCATGCCCCAAGTGCGAACCTTGGCGCTGGAATCAAAAGAGTGGAATATTAAAGAAAATTATGCCCCTGGTATTGTGCTAGAAGAGACTTCGGGTATATAATACGAGTATGAGTTGAACTAAATTTGGATATGAGACGCCTTAGAAAGGGCAAGGCGCATAGCCTTGCTCAGCTAAGGCATGCCCATGGCATGCCTTGGAATGACAACCCATGCCCGCTAGGCGGGGCTTCTTGCCAGGGCGCGCCCTGGCGCCTTGGGAGGCCAGCCCCCCTAGCCGGGATTTAACGATATGACTAGCGCATATCCCAAAGACTTTATATGACGCATATACCGAGATTGCGAAAGCCGCTCGGCTCTTCTGAGCTTGGCTTGGCAATATGCGCCAAAGGCTTGAAAAGGCGACAGACGCTTAGGATTTCGGGATTCCTGAAAAACAAGCGAGGCTTTTCAAGGCGTTTTTGGGACGCGCGCTTATGCCGATGTGGAGCATACCCCAAAAATTATATCCGAGGCACCGGAAAAATCCGGGTGTTTGCTCGCAGAAGCCCGAGCAAACTAGTTGAAGCATTCGCCAGGATTTTTCCGGTGCCATTTCGGAATTTTGGGATATGCTCTA
>JAISWZ010000023.1 GCA_031270945.1 Clostridiales bacterium
TCAGCCTTTCCATCAAGAGGTTGCCCTTGTCCTGCGCTTCTTCCAGGACGCGCTCGTTGAACTCGAGCCAGCTGAGCTCGCGGTTGAAGTAGAAGCTGGGGTTTGACAAATCCATCACAAAACCCTCTTTTTCCGTATGACAGCCTTTATGCCGAACACTTCCTCGAAGAACCGGCCCTTTTCTTTGAAGGACCACTGCTCCAAATCTATGTTTTGGTCTGTCGTAACTGTAATGGACAGCTCGCCGTCCGTGGTTTTCACGTCTATCTCGCTGAATTTCTGCTTGTGGCTGCGATCCAAGGCGTCCGCCAGCCTTAAGATGGCCGACAGCTTGGATACAAGCACCCTGTTGTAAACATCAAGCTTGCGGTAGTTCTCATCCCCTAGTGAGGGCACTATCTGGGAGTGGTAGAGAGCGATGTTTGCCACTATCGAGAGCTCCAGCTTGTTCAGCCCAACAATGTCCGAGCCCATGATTATCTCGTAGGAATGGCGAAAGTGGTTGCTCAGGTTTATGAACTTGCCTATGTCATGAAGGATCGCCGCGATCTGCAAAAGCAGCTTCTCCCTCGAACCCATGCCATGGATCTTCTTCATCTTGTCGAAGATCTTCACAGCGAAGTCTCCGACCCTCTGGTAATGGCCCTCAACAGCGTCATTCTTCTTTGCAAGTACTGCCGCCGAAAGCAGGGCGTTCTTTCCGAAATCCTTGTTTATCGCCTGAAAGTCGTCAGGGCAAAGCATCTCGTAAAGCATGGCGTCAGAAAGCGCCAGCTGGGACGCAATGATAGTTTCAGCTTTGGTAAACCCCAAAAGATTGTTGAAGACTGATAGGGCCGGCAAAAGTAGCTCCGACTTTTCAACAGGGATTTTAAGCTCTTTCGAGAGCTGGCCTGTCGCCTTCAGCCTGGCGTCATTGTAGAACGCGTGGAACCGGTCCACTGGTATGTGGTAAAACAGGTTCTTCTTTTCCGCCCCTATCAGCTCCGCCGCCATCTCTATCTCGGTTCCTGACACTACGATGTTCTTCACGTCAGGAGGCAGGCTGTGCTGCAAAACGTCAGTGAAGCTGTCCAGGTACTCTTCCAGCACCACGTAGAACTCGCTGGAGTATTCCTGGATGTCATCAAACATCTCGCTTACCCGCAAGGATCCGACCTTTATGTTCTGGGTGAAGGGTATCCGCCCGTCCTCAAGTATCGAGACCCCGATGTTTCCTGAGCCTATGAAAACCATCATCGCGGATCGCTTGATCTCGTCTTTCATGAACCTCATCAAAAGCTTGTAAATGTACAGCTTTTCTTCCATATCGTCCATAACGGTTATCGCCAGGCCGGTTTTTATCTTCAACTGGTCCAGGAAGTAGTCCGAGTTCGTAGCCTCCCGCACAGCGGTAGTAGCCACGGCGCGGATGTCTGTCACGCCGTACTCTTTGATTATCGTCTGGAAGTTCCTTATTATCTCGCAGGCCTTTTCAACTTTTTCGAAGCCTATCTTGCCCTTGTTGAACGTGTCCCGTCCCAGGCTCAATGGGTAGGTCAGGCTCTCCAAGTACTTGAGCTTGCCCTTTGCCATCTGGGCAATCTTCAGGCGAAGCTCGTTGGATCCGATGTCAACCACTGCGGCCAGCTCAAACTTATCTTTTTTTGGCATAAAATCTCCATCCTCAAAGCAGCGGAGAGAGGAGCCTTGATACAGACTCCTTCACTTTGACAGCGTGGCTTCTCTTTGCGTACTCTTCCATTGTCAGCTGCGAGGAATCCTCTATGTCCCTGAGGTATTGCTCCTCCAGCGCCTTTGTGACCTGCGCGTCATAGAGGAACGCGTTGACCTCGAAATTCAGCTTGAAGCTTCTGATGTCCATGTTTGCCGTGCCAATGGAGCTCACCAAAGAGTCCACCAGCACCATCTTGCTGTGCACAAACCCTTTTTGGTACAGGTAGCATTTCACCCCAACCTCGACCAGCTCCCCCAGGTAAGACAGATTGGCCCAGTGCACGAATGGGTGATCCTTCTTTGCCGGGATCATTATCCTGACGTCTATCCCCGACAAAGCCGCTATCTTCAATGACTCGAAAACGGCGTCGTCCGGAACGAAATAGGGTGTTTGGATGTATATCGACTTGTCGGCCTCACTAATCATCTTCACGTAAGCGTAATGGATGTTGTGCTGAGCCGTGTCAGGGCCGCTTGAAATGATCTGCATCGCGACGCCCCTTGTTATCCCGCTGGTCCTTGGAAAGAAGCCGTCCCGCAAGTGTATGACGTCCGTTGAGCAAAAGTTCCAGTCCATCACAAAGCGAAGCTCCAGCTGCGCCACGGCGTCTCCCCGCACCTTTATGTGCGTGTCCCTCCAGTGGCCAAACCTCTTGCTCTTGCCAAGGTACTCGTTTCCAATGTTCAGCCCGCCAATGTAAGCGGTCTCGCCGTCTATCACGCAAATCTTCCTGTGGTTCCTGAAGTTTATCCGGAAGAAGTGCGGGCGCATGAACTCCGTCACTTTCCCTCCAGCCGCCGCCAAAGGCCGGAACAGCTTCCTTGGGGTCGTTACGCTGCCCATCCCGTCATACATGAACCGAACATCCAGCCCCTCAGCCGCCTTAATGGCCAGCGCCTCAACAAGCCTCCGTCCGATGTCATCATTTCGCACTATATAGTATTCCAAGTGTATGAAACGCTTAGCCGTCCTTATGCCTTCCAGCAAGTCGTCAAATTTGGGGCCCCCCTCGTGGAACAGGGATACATGGTTGTTTTTCGAGAACAGCCCCCCGCCTGAGAAAATGTTCAAATAGATCATGTCGTTGTAATGCTCAGAGCCTCTTACCTGCAGGATGTTTTTCTGGCCTACCACCTTGAGCTGCCTTTCCATGTTGTCTCCGCTTTGCTCCATCATCTGCTTGCAAAGAAGCTCGTCTTTTTTGGCCTTCGCGCTGAAAAGCCGGTACTTCCTGCTGTCCAAGCCTACCAACAGGTAGAAGACAAAGCCTATGTATGGAACAAGCGTGATGACCATGAGCCAAGACCACGTAACCGCAGGGTTTCGCCTTTCGTAGAATACAACGACAATGGCGAAGAAGATGTTTAGCACCATCATTGCTGACGGCAATAGCAGCAGCACTTGCTTTGCGGTTGACAACACGCTTGAGACCACGCTTGAAAACAAAGGTTTTCCCCCCAATAAAATATAAGCGAGCGGCATCCTGTGAGAGCGCGTCCTATCCAGAAAAGGCCAGGCGATTTGCCTATCAAACAAATCGCCAGCCAAACCTGAACTGATGACGCTTGCATGTGGAATTTTCTTATCGTTGCCCGCCTCAGAACCCAGTCGGGCCGCTACCGCTAACGATAAGAAAATTCTAAATCTAGACATGCTCTTTTGATATTTTTGGGATATGCTCTTTTGTCTAACGCTCGCCAGCGCATACGGCTATGCAAGCATATCCAAATTTCAAAAAAGCCACTATTTCGGATGCTCGCGTACATCCGCCAGGCATTTTCAAGGCATAATATGATTCTAAAGCAGCGACCGCCTAAAGCATGAAACCAAGGCTTTGGCTAAGAGGATATCCCAACCTTGAGTTTAAGCCATTAGTTTTTCTTGTTTGACGCTATCAGAATCATAATATTGGATATGCCTCTAGCGTACGTCCATGGAAAAAGCCGGAAGATCTGTCATGCCTACGCATGCTCCAGCCCCTATTATGCTTTCCCTTAAGGCTTCTAAAATGCAGCCCTAGATTAAAAGCCCTAGATTAAAAGCCCCCGCAGCGCCAAAAGCCTTAGGTGCCCAAGCGCCTAGAGCCATGGCCTGATTCTTGGGGAGTGCTTTAATTATAACCCTTCTTGGGCTCATCGCGCAATCAGCTGGGGAGTTTTGTTCTTTCCAACAAATAAATTCGGGCTTCCTAACGTCTTGAACCTATTCCTGACTTTTCCAAGCCAAAAATTAAATTTCTGATATGCACTTAACAGACGCCAGGTCTTGTGTTATAATTTTTAGGACGCGCTTGAGCGCTGAGATGGGATTAAAAAACATTTGGGAGGGATTATGTGGGGTTTCTCGATGTAATGGTAATAGTCTTTGTGGCATTAGTTGCGATAGGCATTGGATTGTACTTCCTAAACAAGAAGATGTCAACCAAATACGTTGAATCGCAAGAGATGTTGGAGAAGAACAAGCAGCAAGCGCAGATTTTTGTAATTGAGAAAAAGAAGGGCAAAATCTCGGAAGCAAACCTTCCCAAAGAGATCAAATCAAACTTTCCCAAATACGCCAGCCTCATAAAGCAATGCTTTGTCAAGGCGAAAGTGGGGCCAAAGGTTGTCACATTGATGTGCGATCCCAAGATTTATGAAGCGCTTCCAGTAGGCAAGTCTGTGATGGTTGAAGTCGCGGGCTATTACATCGCAGGGATGAAAGGCTTCAAGACAAAGAAGCAGGTTGAGGAGATAAGAAAGAAAAAGAAGCAGGCGGCTGGCATACAAGAGAAATGGACTGACAAGATAAATCCAAAGAGGCTTTTTGGCAAGTGAAAACAAAAGCCATGGCGAACGCCATGGCTTTTCAGCCAGGAGGCAAGAAGCGCTTTTTGGCAAAACATTCTTGTGAGATTATTT
>JAISWZ010000067.1 GCA_031270945.1 Clostridiales bacterium
TGCTTGAAGTTGAGCCAGGCTTTGAACTTGGGCTTTTTTGATGACTGGTCTGACTGATCTAACTGATCTATAGTAGTTTTCAAATTGATCCCTCTTTGCTTTGCTGAATCGATAGAATAATTTTTTGTTTTGACAGATCTAAGGGCACGGCAAGATCATAAAGGCAAAATCTTAAAGGTCAAGGTCTAAAAGTTCAAGATCTAAAAGTCAAGATCTAAAGAGCAGTGCAAGAGCGCTCGCAAGCAAAAACCGCTCGCGAGCAAATATTTAAGGGAGCAGTTTTATTATTGCAGTTGCGTCGCCAAATGAACTGGTTGCTTCAACTGTTACGTCTGTTTTTCCTGAGGGCTTTACTATTGCCAGGGCTTCTCCATAGTAGGTATCGGTTGTGTCGGACAAATAGCCGGTAGGGGAATAGGGGCAGCCATTGCCTAGGGCTAGGAGTGTGCCGCCATTTACAGCAACTTTTACAGTTGCTCGGATCAAGGGTTTTAGGATGTTGTTTTCATCCGCAAACCTGATTCTGATATAGCACAGATTCCAGGAAGGCTTGTAGTAGTCGCGTTCTGGCTCCAGCCTTAAGAACGTTGATTGTGAGGCGGTAACCAAAACGCAAGAGGCTAAAATTTCGCCTGATTCATTGAAAGCTACGGCTTTTAGCTCGCCGTCATGGTATATGGTTTTGAAAACCGCCCTGCAGTCCCGTTTTAGTTTTTTATTTTTTTTATTTTTAATATTTTTAATAAATACGTTATTGACATACAGGGAAACCTGGGGAGCTCTGGAGTACACTTCGATAATGGCTGGCATTCCGTCACAGCCATTCCAAGACCAGCTTTCTATAGCGTTGGTCATCTTCCAGGCTGAGGGAGAATGCTTTTTCTTGGTTGAGTCTACAGGGACAACGGCGAGTCTAAGGTCATCAAGCTCATAGGCGACACGTGCATAGGCTAGCTCTCCGTTTTCTTTGCCAGTGATGTCTATGCGTCCAACGCCAGCAGTCAACCAGGCAGGGCCATGGGAGAAGTCTTTTGCATACTTTTTGTACTCCCAGGCGCCTAGGCCTACTTCTCCTAGGTAGTCAAAGGCGGACCAGACGAAATCTCCAATGAGGTTTTTATTGGTTTTGGCTAGCTGATAAAACCTATAGGTGTCTGAGCAAAAGGATTCCGTACCTAGAATCAGTCTATCTGGATACTTGGACAGGTCATGGGCATATCTGTCTATCCCGTAGTTATAGCCAGCAATGTCGGTCTTTGTGAAGGCTTCTTTTGTTTTCTGGTCACTGCCTGGGAGGGTGGCACCGAACTTCATGAACTTTTGGCCCAGGATGCCTGACAGGTCGTTAAAGAATGCGCTTCCTGCGCTTTGCTGTTTGTCGGCCTTTTTGTCAGAGTAGACACCCAGGCCTAATGAGCTGAGGTAATTGAAGAACAGGTTGATGCCAGCAGTAACTGGTCTTGTATCATCTAGGTCGTGACAGAAGGAAGCCATGTCTTCGCACAAGGCGATGCCTTTGGGTTGGGCTGTTTCTGAAACTTCGTTTCCCAGGGAATAACCGATGACGGAAGGATGGTTATAGTCCTTGTCGATCATGTTTTTTAGGTCATCCCTGTAATTGCTCAAGACATAAGGGGCATAGTCATGCTTTGTTTTATGGATGTACCACATGTCGGAGTATTCATCCAAGACCAGCATTCCCAATTTGTCGCATGCTTCAAGCAAGGCTTTTGAACATGGATTATGAGCTGAGCGTATTGCGTTGTAGCCTGCTTTCTTCAAGAGGGCTACTTTGCGCTCTTCGGCATAGGGGTAAGCGCAGGCGCCTAGCAATCCATTGTCATGGTGAATGCACCCTCCTCGAAGAATTGTTCTTTCCCCATTGATCTGGAAGCCTGAAGTTGCGGAGAAATCGAGCTTTCGTATTCCAAACGGTACTTCTCTGATGTCATTTTCAAAGGTGAGGCGGCAAAGGTAGAGATATGGGGTGTCCACGTTCCAGAGCTCTGCGGTTGGAAGGGAGAGAACAAATCTGGCGGTTCCGTTGGAGTTCGAAGAACTATGGAGCAGGACTTTGGACTGATCTAGGATGTCAACGGAGATGGGGCCTGGCGCGTTAGTTTGAATGTCAATTTGGATTTCCCGGGTTTCATAAGACAATGTCTTGATCTTGATCCCGTTGAGAAGGATACGGTTCTTATCCAAGACATACATGTGAGTGTCACGGTATATCCCGGTTCCGGTATACCATCTGCTATTGGGCTGGTCACTGTTCCTGGCTATGACCCTAATTGCATTCATGGTATTAAAGATGAGGTTACTGGGAAAGATATAGATGCTGGTGTAGCCGTTGGGCTGTACGGCAATCAGGTTGTCGTTTACGAAAATTTCAGCGTTATGGTATATCCCTTCGAACTCGAAGGCTATTTCTTTATCTGAGAGATCGTTGAGGAAAAACCGCTTTTCGTATACATAGTCATAGCCTTCAAACCATCCGATATTTGTGCCGCCTTGGCTATTTAGAGTTCTGGGCTCGGACAGCATGGCGTCATGGGGCAAGGAAATTGGGTGTTTGTTATTTTCGTCTCCGAATTTCCAGTATGTCCAATCTTCGTTGAAATTTAGTTTTGTCATAAAAACTCCTTAGTGCATATCCCAAAATGTCTAAAAATTAATTCCGGGAAATGCTCTTAAAGCTTTGGGCATATTCCAAAATGCTAGGGGTTTTGGAATATGCCCTTATTCAAAAGATGCGAGTCAAACAATTAAACTAATGATCGCTAAAATAGCATATAATTGCTTGCGATATTCTAGCAAACATTATTATGTTCGGTGTTTTATCAAAGCTTAAAACTTATTTTACGAATAATTATTAATATTTATTTATTTATTAATATTTATATCTCTTGCTGTTTAATTTGCGACATAAAGCTCGCGGCAATGCTGATCGCTATTGTTAGCGCATACACGACAATCGCAACATAGAATGAGGCATGCATGGGCGCGTAATTGGCGTTATGGGCTTGCACTTGGATAATCCAATCAAGCCTTCCCAAGATGAAAAGGATCAAGGAAGCTGTGAAAAGCACTGGCGCTAAGAAAGAACCCGTGTTATACTTGTTCTTCCCCACTTCGCCGTGATTGAATACAAGGATGACCAGCTGGATCGCAATAGCCAGCAGTGTCACGCTATAGACCGCGCCTGGGGTATTCTCTCCATCTGATGACAAGACCAGATAGGCGATCATTGCGGCTATGGCGAAAAGGACCGAGGCTAGGGAAAGATAAAGGCCGGGCTTAAAGTCTTTTATGTTTATCTTTGTCATAAAAATATAAAGCTCCTTTCATGGTAGAATCGTTTGCTAGTCTATCTTTTAAGAATCGCTTGCTTTTCTATCTTTAAAGAATCGTTTGTTTCTCTGGTTTTTTTAGAAACAGCAAGACGTACAAGATCAGGCTCGCCAGCGCTCCAGCGGCTAATATGGAGTTAATTGCATAAAGCGCAACCAGCCATGACGGAGTTACGTTAACAATTTTGGAATTTGACGACAAGCCATTCATCAGGTTGCTATTGGCGTATGCATACAAAATCCTGTGCGCCGCTCTACGGGCATTTACCAGGAGGTATGAATCAGACAGCAGAACCTGAGGCGTCAGGGCTTCGGTATAGGCATTGCCGAATGCGCTAAACGCTGGCTGGCTGGATCCGAAAGCTAGGAAGGCGTCTGTTCCGGCAACCAGGCTTGCCTTTGCCCACATATACCCTGGCTGGCCGAAATCTGTGATGATGTATCCTTGGAACCCCCATTCTCCTCGCATGACTTCCTCTTGGAGTTCTTTCGAGTAGCAGGCCACGACGATTCCCAGGCGATTGAAAGAGCTCATGGCGTTCATGCTCCCGCCTTCATCCGGAACAAAGCTGCCTTCAAAAGCTCTCAGCTGAATTTCCCTGACTGACTGCTCATTGAAGAATGTAGACAGTCCATGCCTATGGGTTTCTTGATCATTTAGGACAACATGCTTAGGGCCAGCGATTCCGCCTTTCTTTTGCATGTTGTAGCAGATGTTTGCGGACATGATATTGCTCAGCATAGCGTCTTCAGAAAAGTATTCAAAGTTGCGTCCGCTATAGGGAGTTCTGTGAATGTCCACGCCTGGGGACCAGGTAGTAATGTATCCTGTCCAGAGGGAGTCTTCTCCGTACATATCTCCGCGTCTCTCAGCCAGCTGGGGATTGAAAGTCGAAGCAAGCACGGGCTCTATGCAATTCGTCGCAAAGCTATAGTTCTTAAGATAGTCAGAGGCTGAATTGTCCAGGTGATACGCGGCGCTAGCATCAGTGCTGAACCTGGCGTACGCAAAACCGATAGGCCCATCGCCATCAAGGCTGCCCTGATAGTTAATGGATTGGATGGCCGGAGTATGCTCTGCGCACTGCGTAATAAAGTTAGTGAGCTCTTCTAGCGAGATCTGATTCAAGAGCGATTCCCACAAGGGGTCATCGTAATCCAGGCCACGCATCATCACTATCGAATAATCTGTTTCTGTGCTGCCAAAGCTAACTCCTGACAAGTTGGAAGCATTTGACACATACTGCTCAGTGCTAAGAAGAGGGATCATTTCTTCTGTTGCAAGGAGATCCGTATAGCTTTTCGGGAATGTTCCGCTCCAGTCGCTTCTGGACAGGTACTGGACCGAATTGGGGTTGAAGTAATTGTAATCTGCATCATCAAACCTATTGGTAACCTCGAGTGTGGCATTGGCGTAGCTCTCAGAGAAGCTTTCAGTATCAATTTGAGATTTTGTCCATTTGTAGGCTTGCGAGGCATTGCCGTCATAATCCATGCCATCTGCGATGGTTTTGCCTTTTGCAGACAGGATGTTATTAAGGGCGTCATGCGCTCCGTTGCCTATTGCGAAATAGTAGTCGCCTGAATCCAGGATATAGGTTTTGGCTTTCAGGTAGTCGTAGCTGGCCATGTACTTCATTTTCATGCTTATAGTCACTGTCTCTTTTTCGCCAGGGTTTAAAAGCTTGGTCTTTCCAAACCCCAGAAGGGACACTGCCGCTTTTTCAACTTTGTTTTGTTTGTCGTAATCCGTATATGGCGACTGGACAAAAATTTCTACCGCATTCTTGCCAGCCGCATTGCCTATATTGGTCACAGTGACAGTAGCAGTCACGGTCTTTTGGTCTTCATCTACAACTATGCGATCAAGGGTTTGATTGAAGTCAGTGTAAGACAGTCCATACCCAAAGCCATACGTTACCTCTTTTGTATAGTCCCAGTTATCCTTTGATGCATAGACGCCTACTTTTGAGTCAGCGTTGCCAGCGCCTAAGATGCAATCCTCGTAGCGTGTTTCATAGTACTTGTAACCTACGTAGATGCCCTCTGCATTCACGACATAATAGGAACCTTCAACAGGAAGGCCTGCTGATTCCGCATTGGAGTAGGCAAACTCTCCGAAATTCTGGTAAGCTGGAGAAGACGTAGAATCCGCCGCGAAGATATCAAACAGATGGCCTGAGGGATTCGCGGTACCAGTCAAAACCTGAGCAACACCAACTAATCCGTTGGTTCCAGGATATCCTATCCAGAGTATCGCGCCGACTTTCGGATCATCCTTTAGCTCTTGGATCTCAAGAGGGGTTGGCGTGTTTATCAGGGCAATCACTTTTCCAAAGTTGTCTTTCGCTTCAGAAATGATGGCTCTTTCCTCAGCAGTCAGAGTCAGGCTTCCAGGCGCCATATCGCTTCCTTCGCCCTCTAGCCTGGATAAAACAACGATTGCGGCATCCTTGTAATCTGAATAACTTCCCCGTAACTGCGCAACCGCTTCAGTTATATCCACCTCGGTAACGCCTGATCTGCGTTTGGACAACTCGTTGGGCTCGTTCAACCAAGGCGTGCCTTCTGCGGCTTGAACGCCTCTGCCCCCAACCTGAATATCTGTTGCGACTTTAGGTATTCCAGTTGTCTTATACCAGGATCTAACGGTCTCATTCAAAAGGATGCCCTCATCGGTGAAGCACTGGTAAAGCGAGCGGATCTGATTGCTATTTAGAACAATGCCGCCACCTGCGCTGCCACCGTAGACTGGGCTGACGCTTCCTAATCCGAAAGCTGTCACTTTGGAATTCTTTCCGAGAGGCAAGGTACTGTTCTCATTTTTCAACAAGACCACGCCTTCAGCAACCACTTCCCTATTCAAGTCTTCTCTAGCGTCTACGAGTTCTTGGGCGCTGGTGTACTCTGACTTGAAGTATGTTGTATCCTCGTAGCTATCCGAAGTATTTACGACCTTTACTGAAGACGTGCCAAAGAACTGGTTGAAAAAATCTTCTAGGGAAACCGCTGTAGACGTAATCCCCAAAGAGATGATAAGAAGGCAACAGCAAAGAGTCGTAAGGCCATGCCATATCTGCTTGCGCAAAGCTCCTTTAACCATATACGCACCTCTTGATTTTCTAATGGTTTGCCAAGATTAGGACTTTTGGTTTTGGCTCGAAAAAGCCATGCATTGAAGCCTTCGCAGGACTTTCTCGCCATTTTTAATTCACTGCATATTTTGCTTGATTTAGGGCCATACTGTTTTTAGGCAGACAAGGCGCTATTATTTGTCTTGGTTGAAGAACAGAAGCGCCACTGCCAGGAGCATAGCAATCCCTGTTAAAACCAAGTAGGTCAGCACTGCGTTGAAGTTGCCTCCTGAGTAGGTAATGCCCCAATACTTATCCGCTACAGTAGGCGCTCCGTAGAGTATCACTAACCCGAAGGATGTGCCGTAGCAAACTGCAGATAGGATAGGAACCCAGTGGAAATGGACATAGATGTTAGCGTACTGAACCGCTATGCCTAAAAGAAGGGTGACAACAATCCATTCCGAGAAAAAGTCGCCAGGGAAGCCTTTGGTAGCCAATCCATAGATAATTGCTATGATGGCCAGAACGGCAGATGCCAGGCTGAGGTAGAACCATTTTGTTTTTTGGCTTAGCGCGGCCATCATGCCACCTCCGTTTTCTTCTTGTAGACAAGCAAAGCGTATAGGGCGATTGAGGCGAGCGCCAAAACGCCTAGGATAATATCTGCTGCGATGATGGCGGTCTTCCAGGATGAGGTTCCTTCTTGGACTACCTGTATGTCGTTGGATAAGCCATTTGTTAGGTTGCTGCGAACAAATGCGTAGACCCAGTATTTCGCGTTATCCTTTAAGTGCTGCAAAAGGTAACCGTCATCATTATCGTATATATAGGTACCCAACGCTTTGGAACGATCCGAGCCTCCACTTTGGACTGTGCCGCTCGTATACATGTCGGCGGTTGAACCTGAACCGAAATCTGTTATTGTATAACCTTTGAATCCCCATTCTCCGTGAAGGATCTCGTTGTTAACCGCCTTGCTTTCGGCTGAAAATGTTAGCCCGAAGCGGCTATATGAAGTCATGGTGCCAAGCGCCCCGCCTTTTGTAAAGGCGCCTTCAAATCCCCTCAAAGCGCCTTCCCGCCAAGTCTGTTCTGTAGTGAAGATTGCAATTCCCCTTCTATTGGTTTCCTGATCGTTGCCCATGAAATGCTTAGGCGCGGCAACCAAGCCTTTCGCTTGCATGGCTTCGCACATAATCACTTCGTAAAGATAGCTCATAATGCTGTCTTCAGAAAAGTATTCAAAGTTTCGTCCGCTAAAAGGTGTGCGGTGAAGATTTCCGCCTGGCGCCCAGTGTACGCTTACGCCAGACCACATGTCCAGTTCAGCAATGATATCCGCGCGGGCACGTGCAAGCTCAGGGTTGAATGTGCTGGCCGCCACGATTTCTGCCACAAATTGGACGTCGCCAGCTCCATCGCCTCCATCAGCCGCTTTCGGTTGCGGCAAATTTACAGATTGCGCGCCGCCACCTTTGGCAATGGAGATAAGCTCGTCTATGGTCAATTGGCTTAAAAATCGCTCCCAAAGAGCCGAATCATCCCAATCCGCGCTCTTCATGTCAACGAACGTCAGTCCATTTTTCTTTCCCAGAACAACATTATCTATGCTAGGCGAGTCAGCAGGCTTAATATATGCTTCATTAATTTGAAGTTCCTGATTGTCTATTTTGAGAATATCTGTCATTTCCTGAATCGCCGCAATAAGAATCGTTTTCGGAAATGTCGACCAGTCTTGCCTCGTCAAATAGACAACAGCATCTTTAATCCAAAAGTTTATGTCTGCGTCTTCCAAGCGATTTTCAATGCTCGCTCCCGAATACGTTGTCTTATAGGTAGTTGCGTCAAGATTGTCATATGTAAAGAGATAAGTTTTGGCGGCGTCTCCAGCAACCGCATTGCCTGACTGATCATATAGGCCTACAGCTTTCTTTGCGGCAAGCACATTGTTTAACGCGTCATGGCTATCATCGCCAATGGAAAAGTACCAATCGCCAGCGTCTAGAATGTAGCTTTCATATCCATTGGCATCATAGCTTGCCAGAAGATACTCATCCACTTCGATTGCAAGGGTTTGACTTTCGCCTGGAGCGAGAGATTTGGTTTTATTGAACCCAACCAACTGGATGGCTGATTTTTCAACCAGATTGTCCTTGTCATATTGCGTATATGGGGACTGGACATAGAGCTGAACGACGCTCTTCCCAGAATAAGTAGCACCAGTGTTCTTGACGGTCACTGTAACGGAATAAGTGCGAGTTTCTTGATTAAATACTACAGAATCAAGGGTTTGGTCAAACGTTGTATAGCTGAGGCCATAGCCAAACGGATAGAGCATTTCATCCGCATAGTTCCAGTTGCTTCCTTGGGAAGCGTAAATGCCATAATCTCCTTCGGCGTCTCCTTGACCCAAGACGCAATCCTCGTAACGTGTCTCATAGTACTTGTAACCGACATAGATCCCTTCAGCCTGCACTACATATTTTCCGGACGTATCTATGATCGTTCTAGAAATCATTCCAAGATCCATAGCGTCCGCATTTGTCCATTTAAGGTTGCCCGAATTCTGGACAGCCGCCGACGAGAGAGAGTCTGTCGCGTATGCATCGGACAGTTTTCCTGATGGGGTTGCCTTCCCTGTAATAACATTTGCAACGCCTTCGCAGCCATAATTGCCTGGTTCACCAATCCAAAGACAAGCATCTACATTGTATTCATCCAGCCAACCCAGATCCATGGCATTCCCGCTGTTAATCAACACAACAATCTTTGTGAAGTGTTGATTCGCCAGATTCAGCAAATCCTTTTCATCCTGGTGCAAAGACAGCTGGTTGATGCCATCTACATCAGAAGCGCTGCAATCTATGCCTTCTCCACAAGTTCTGGAAAGCACGATGATGGCTGCGTCATTATAGTCCGCGAAGGAACTGACAATGCTATCTGTGTAGAAATCTATTGATTCTTCGCCAATATCAAACTCTTCAAAGTTCACCGACGCCACTCTCTTGGTCTTGCTTTGCGCATATGCATTATAGACAGTCTCATTGATGGCTATGCCTGCGGATTCAAACGCGCCTTTCAGCGTAACCAGGTCTTCTCCTGTCCGTACCCCTGCAGAACTGTTTCTGTAGATCGTATCATAGGAAGCGCGTCCAAGCATTGTCACACTTTTAACAGAAGAGTCAAGAGGCAATGCGTTGTTGTCATTCTTTAGAAGAACCGCTCCCTCTTCCTCCACCTGAACATTGTTGGCCCTGGCGGCAAGTTTCGCTTCGTCATAGCTGGCGTAATAACTTTCATAATACACAGGGCCCACGCTTTCGCTGGCCTCGCCGCTACTGGGTTCCCTCGCAGTCGATGAAGCGCTAAGGACATTATCGATTTCAGCGGCATGGCCCCATGCAAGTGATGTGGTACATAAAACGACAGACATAAGGACAGCAAGCGCTCCAGCTATCCCACGCCACAACCTTTTCTTGGACATAAATATTTTCTCCTTATATTATATTAACATTTTATTAAATCCAACAAATTACTTCCGGATATATTTATTATATTAACGTTTTATTAAATCTAACATATTACTTCCGGATAAATTCACTCATTCCAAGAGAGCGTCCCATATTTCATTTATCGCATCAAGCTGTTCAGTGGCCGTTTTATAGGGCACATTGCCGTCATAGCGAAGCCCATACGCCCTAGCGGTTTTCTCCGTATCCGACAGCTTGTCAGGATAAAAATCAAACAGCAGCTCGCCGCTTTGGGGAAGCTCAACCGTTGTCGTCACATACTCTGTAGGGGCATTTAAACCATTCTTTTTAAACGTATGCAATGTAACCGTTCCGTTCGCTTCTTCCCAATATCCAACAAACTGGGAACGGATTCT
The DNA here is from genome assembly GCA_031270945.1 of Clostridiales bacterium. GTDB lineage: Bacteria > Bacillota > Clostridia > Lachnospirales > WQUN01 > JAISWZ01. The sequence continues at coordinate 10,314 of JAISWZ010000067.1, forward strand.
GTTTTCAGGGTCGAAATGTTCCGACATGTCTCCCGTGCCGATGCCGTTATTGCCTAAGTAATAGCCAACAACCTTGCCATCTTCATAAAGGTTTAGAAACATCTTATTGTTGTCGGTAACATACCTCGCATCGTCAATGCCATTTACGCCTCCCCAAGACCAATGCTCAACATAGCTAAAGTTGTACTTGATAGTTTTCGAATCCCAGTCTACATTCTTGTATTCGCTATAAAGGTCTGGCGCACTGGCGGCGCTATCAGCCAACTCAGCAGCAGGAGCTGTTGCGCCAGCATTGCCCTTGCAAGCGGACAAGGCGCAAGCCAGGATCGCCATCAGCGCCAGCAGGAATACGCGTCTATAAATTGTTTTCATTTTTTAAGCCATGCCTTTCTGTTGCGTTAAAGGAGTTAAAGACAATGCTTGATATGCTTAGCCCTCTAACGCAACTTTTTATTTGCCGCGATTTATCCAAATCATATCAATACTGCATCGTTTGCCTGTCAACCGAAATGCTAATGATAACCATGCTCGCAAGCGAAATATAGCGTCAAAAATGATTTGAGGTTGTACAGGGTTATTAGGCTTGTCGAATAATGTTGCATTTAACGTCGAAGCTCGCCGCAAAATCGCATCCAGAAAGCCCGAAAAGGTTGCTTGCGCACATTCAGCGCTTCTTAGAGCGTCGCGAGAAGGCGTATTAC
>JAISWZ010000079.1 GCA_031270945.1 Clostridiales bacterium
CCCTTGTTTCCGGCATTTTCCGAAAGAGCAACGTAAACTTTGGATTGGCAGGAACCAATATACATGATAATCTACTGAACTTGTCTGACTTGTACACTTCGCATAAATCCCTTGTTTAAGCCATTCCTACGAGCCGTTAAAGCTTTTCAGTCAAGGTTCCCTTCTCATCTTGGCTGGGCGGAGAGGTTATAAGCCTGCCCTCGAAATATCAACCTGTAGGTGATCTCGCTAGACCCAAAGGCGGATCCGCCTCATTACTGTTTCGAAAGCGCCGCCCCATAAAAATGGTCTGTCTGACAAACTTTCATCGCGTCAAAATCCATTGATTCCGCCGTTTTCCGAAATCGCAACGCAAACTTTGAATTGGTAGGAACCGATGTACATGACAATTTACTAAACATGCCTGATTTGTGCGCTTTGCCTGAACCCCTTGTTAAAGCCATTTCTGTGTGCAGTTAGTGCATTGCAGTCGAGTGCTCCTTCCTATCTCGGCTGCGCGGAAATGTTATTGGCCTGGCCTCAAAATACCAATCGCAAGGCGCTCTCGCTAGACCCAAAGGCGGTTCCGTCTCGCTACCGTTTCGAAAGCGCCGCCCCCTCAAAATGATCTGTTTGATAAACTTTCATTGCTTCAAAATCCCTTGATTACGCCATTTTCTGAAAGAGCGACGCAAACTTTGAATTGGCAGGAACCGATGTACATGATAAGCCGCTGAACTTGCCTGACTTGTGTACTTGGCATAAATCCCTTGTTTAAGCCATTCATCCGAGCCGTTAAAGCTTTTCAGTCAAGGTTCCCTTCTCATCTTGGCTGGGCGGAGAGGTTATAAGCCTTGCCCTGTTTGAAAGTCACGCCTCGAACGATGGTTATGAGTGTCTCCATTACATGTGCAAACTCGTCGCATGCTTTTAGATGAGCGTCTCTATTACATGCGCAAACTGTCACATGCTTTCAGAACACAGCTTTGAAAGTCACGCCTCGGACGGTTGCCATGAGCGTTATCCGAAAAATCCGCGAGCCTGTCTCGCGCTTGGGATGGCGGTGAGACTCTCCTAATGCTACTCGATTTCTGGAGCTCGATTTCTGGAGCTCGATTTCTGAGCAAGAACACATCCGGCAAGGCAAAGTCTTGAGAATCGTGCTCCCGCCAAAAGCAGCGCTTGATTTTAATCTCTGTATGCTTAACATTCTATGTAATCGATGCATAAACTCAGCTTTGCGATTTCTACGCATTGGCAAACGGCTTAGTTTATACTCGGCCACAGTACAGGCCAGGTTCCAGGCTCGTTCCTTGCCTTGCATTCAACTTGAAAACCTTAAATACCCTGAGTTCGGCCTCACCCTATGCACTGGAGTAATTTCACTTCCAGCTTTAAAGTACACAAAAAGGGCACAGAAAGAGCTATACCGCGTCCCGTCCGATGAGGTTCCTGGCTCATTCCTTGCTTCGCGCACAACTTAGAAAGCGTAAGTGCGCTTGGTTTACCCGCACCGCTGCGCGCTGGAAGAATTTCACTTCCAGCTTTAAAGTGCAAAAAAGGCACAGAAAGAGCTTTGCCGTATCCCTTATGATGAGGTTCCTGGCTCATTCCTTGCTTCGCGCACAACTTAGAGAGCGTAAGTGCGCTTGGTATGCCCGCACCGCTACGCACTGGAAGAATTTCACTTCCAGCTTTAAAGTACACAAAAAAGGCACAGAAGAAGCTTTGCCGCGTCCCATATGATGAGGTTCATAGCTCGTTCCTTGCTTTGCATACAACTTAGAAAGCGTAAGTGCGCTTGGTTTGCCCGTACCGCTACGCACTGGAAGAATTTCACTTCCAGCTAAAAGTACACAAAAAGGGCACAGAAAGAGCTATACCGCATCCCGTTTAGGCCCCTGGCTCCTGCCTTGCCCTGCGTACAACTTAGAAAGCGTAAAGTGCTAGGTTTGCCCGTACCGCTACACACTGGAAGAATTTCACTTCCAGCTTAAAGTACGCAAAAAGAGCACAGAAAGAGCTGTACCGCATCCCGTATGATGAGGTTCCTGGCTCATTTCTTGCCTTGCGCACAACTTATAAAGCGTAAGTGCGCTTGGTTTGCCCGCACCGCTACTCACTGGAAGAATTTCACTTCCAGCATTAAATTACACAAAAAGGCACAGAAAGAGCTTTGCCGCGTCCCGTATGATGAGGCTCCTGGCTCCTTCCTTGCCTTGCGCACAACTTAGAAAGCGTAAGTGCGCTTGGTTTGCCCGCACCGCTACGCACTGGAAGAATTTCACTTTCAGCTAAAAGCACACAAAAAGCGCACAGAAAGAGCTATACCGCATCCCGTTTAGGCCCCTGGCTCCTTCCTTGCCCTGCGTACAACTTAGAAAGCGTAAAGTGCTAGGTTTGCCCGTACCGCTACACACTGGAAGAATTTCACTTCCAGCTTTAAAGTACACAAAAAAGTCACAGAAAGAGCTTTGCCGCATCCCGTATGATGAGGTTCCTGGCTCCTTCCTTGCCCTGCGCACAACTTAGAAAGCGTAAGTGCGCTTGGTTTGCCCGCACCGCTACGCACTGGAATAATTTCACTTCAAGCATTAAAGTACACAAAAAGGCACAGAAAGAGCTTTGCCTCGCCACGTATGATGAGATTCCTGGCTCGTTCCTTGCTTTGCGTACAACTTTGAAAGCGAAGTGCACTTGGTTCGCCCGTACCGCTACGCACTGGAATAATTTCACTTCCAGCTTTAAAGCCACAAAAAAGGCACAGAAAAAGCTTTGTCGCGCCACGTATGATGAGGTTCCTGGCTCATTTCTTGCCTTGCGTACAACTTAGAAAGCGTAAGTGCGCTTGGTTTGCCCGCACCGCTACGCACTGGAATAATTTCACTTCCAGCTTTAAAGTACACAAAAAAGGCACAGAAAAAGCTTTGCCGCACCACGTATGATGAGGTTCCTGGCTCGTTCCTTGCTTTGCGTACAACTTAGAAAGCGTAAGTGCGCTTGGTTTGCCCGCACCGCTACACACTGGAATAATTTCACTTCCAGCTTTAATAGATTCTGCGTCTGCGGCGCAACGTCATAACCAGATGATGCTTTGCTCGCAAATATGAAATCCGACATCCTATAAGAGAATTAGCCCTTTCAGCCCTGAGCTATTTCAAAACGTGCTGACATCCGCTCGCGCCTGTAAAAGATAAGGGTAAGTTAAAATACTCGTGAGGGAGTATTTAGGCGTAATACCAAAATTCAGTAATGGTACCGGATAGCGTTTGCCCAATTCCTAATACCGAGACTCATGATTAACTTTCGCGAGCTAAGTCGAAAAATAAACTTTTAAAGTCAAATTTCCCTATTGACAAGCTCAAAACCCTGATGTATAAATAATTCAATGATGCGTCATTTACTAATTGAAAAGGACATGACCCGTCAAGAGTTGCGTAAGCCTTCATGCGTAAGTACCTCCACGAAGCTTGACGATAAGAAGGCGGCGATAACGACGGCGGCAAGGTTGATGACCGCATGCCTGATTGGAGCGCTGGGAAAAAATTAACGGAGGAAATATAATGTCAACTATACTTGATACGATGACGATTGAAATGACCGAAACCAACGAAATACATTTTCCGATTGAGTGGTGCATGTGGAGTTGGTGCTCTTCCTCTCACTTTGTGCAAATTTCTCTTGTCGATGACCGAATCGTACTCCATAAACCGACAGCCACTGATGTTGAATACAATAAGGCGTGCAAGGTTAGCGATAACAGTTATATCCGTACATTAAAGATATTCTCTGTTTGCGTACCGAAGCAATTCTTTGAAAAGCTCGGGATAAAATGCGGCGATAAAATCGACTTAACATTAGAGGACAACTGTACGTCCATACGCAAGAACACAGATATTATCCCAGAGATTTTGCCGCCTGTGCCGCGCGAACCGATTATGGCGTTCTGCTGTGTCTGTGGACAGTTGCTTTATACGGGTAACTCGCTCGTCAAGGTATCGTCCAAATATATATGCCGCAAGTGCATTGATATTATAAAAGCTCTGTAAGAGCATACGCATCTGATATGGTCGTTTCGCCTTGGCTTTGACCGGATGTCTAGGCCTGTAAATTCAGTTGCGTCTACCTTATTAAAGGTTTTACATAAGAGGTCAGGGGCTTGAGACGCGTTTATAGAATTCAACGCCAGAGCAGGATCTCGCTTGGATCAAAATGGCTAAAATAGAATTAGCCCATTCAGCCATGGGCTATTCCAAAACGTGTTGACATCCGCTCGAACCTGTGATAAGATAGTGTTAATTGAAAATACCCGTGAGGGAGTAGTTAGCGCATGCCATGCGCGACAAGTCAACATACTGGCCGAAAGGTCTGGCTTGTCTTAAATAACGAGACTCATGTATAACTTTTGCGAGCTATACATGGCCTTTTTTTCAGCCCAAGCACACTCGCAGGAGTGTACTTGGGTTTTTTCTTTTGCAATTTGAGGCTCGTGCAGTGTCTGAAAAGAGCAAAATCAAGGCCTGTTTCAATGGAGAGAAAAACCCAGAGAACCAGGATTGCGCTCTTTTGCGTTGCAAAGCCAATCCATTTGTAAAGGAGAATAAGACATGAGTTTCTTGGAGCTATTCCTTATAGCCGTTGGGCTATCCATGGACGCTTTCGCCGTGGCCCTCTGCTCTGGGCTGACAATGCCAAAGGCAACCCTGAAGAAGTGCTTGATAGTAGGCTTGTACTTTGGAATCTTTCAGGCGGTGATGCCGCTCACCGGGTACTTGCTTGGCACATCCTTCGCTGAGAAGATCGTAGCTTTTGATCACTGGATCGCATTTGTTTTGCTCCTGTTTATCGGAGGAAAGATGGCTTACGAAAGCTTTAAGAAAGATGAGGGGTGCGCAGACAGGGAGTGTCCTGGAAATGGATGCGAAGACAGAGAATGCCCTGGCGGAGAGCCTCCAGTCAAGAAAGAAGCTTCTCTGAATCCTGGCGAGATGCTTCCTCTGGCTATCGCAACAAGCATTGACGCTTTGGCGGTAGGCGTATCCTTCGCGTTCCTGAACGTAAACATAGTGCCAGCAGTTCTGTCAATCGGGCTGGTGACGCTCTCTTTGTCCATGATAGGCGTCAAAATCGGAAACGTCTTCGGTGTTAAGTTCAAGTCAAAGGCTGAGCTCGCCGGAGGAGTGATACTGGTTTTGATGGGGGTCAAAATTTTGCTTGAGCATTTGGGGGTTATAAGCTTTTAGGAGTTTTGGTACATAGACAAGGGACTGGAGAGAATGGGAGCGGGCGGTTGACGCTCCCTTTGTTGCTTCGACGGGCTGGGTAATAGAGCTTCGATAGTCGGCAGCAGGGCATCATCGCTTATGCTTGATGAGATAAGAGCTTGAAAGATTTTTTGTTAAAACCAGACGAGATAAGACCGGGAAAGCTCCATTGTTTAAGCCAACCGAGATAAGCTCTGGGTTGGATGAGAAAGGCCTTCCTTATGAACAACGCAAAAGGAGCGGAATTTGCTCCGCTCCTTTTGCTATCTCACATTTGGATATAGCTCTCAGAACCAAACCGGAACTTGCCTACCATGTTTTATTTTCAAGCTCTTTTCTTGCCGCTTGGCTTCAGGGACAGAACTCTTTCCCATATCCGTTGCGGAATGGTCTTCTTTTCGACCTGTTTTCCAAAGCGTTCGATGAAGAACAGTTCCGTCCCGCAGTGCTTGCAGAACCTTATGGCGTCTGTTTCCTCGAACATTAGGCAATTCGGGCATTTCTTCATGTCTTCAAGCGATGCTAGCCCATGGCTCTGCTGAAAAGGCCAAGCAAATGGGTTGCAAGGAGCTCCTGTAAAGATTTTGGTTCTTGCTCTTATGTATCTACTATGAGGCTGGCGGGCTATGCGGCCTCAACAGTCGGCTTTTTCCGCCTTTGGTCGACCCAGTATATAATGTGGCTGAGGATCAAGAAAAACACCAGTATCACGCCGATATAGGCAAATGCCATGACGCCTAGCTTGTCGAAGTCAATGAAGAAGTACGGGAACCGGACAGGAGTCAATTCAGGGGTGCTTGAAAAAGAGTTGCTCATGATGCCTTCATAACGGTAGACATATCCCATCAGGCCGGCTATAGAGGTAAAGAGCACATAGCCAAGCGGGAATATGCAGACATAGTAGACGTCCTGGTACTTCAAGCTCTTGGGCTCTGAAAAGAGGATGTAATCCGCTAGGCAGAGGAGAGGCGTTATTGTATGCACGGCGATATTCTCGAATGTCATCAAGTACGACAGCTCTACTGTCGGGGTGAGCAGAACCCAAAAGACAGTCAGGGTCACAAACAGGTCAACAGCGCAGATCATGACAAACCGGGAGTGCCATCCGTTGGTTCCGGTAGGTCCATCCCGCAAGCTCTTGGCTGTGCGTATGACTAGCAAGGCAAACATGGCGATGGCCAGCACATTGCTCAGGATGGTATAGTACATGAATGAGCGGAAGCTGACTTGCCCTTCGAACACGCCGATCTGTTTCATTACCCCTATTAGGGCAAACAGCAGGGCGCTCAGCCTAAACACAAGGGCAAACTTTCGGTTTTTAATCATGGCGCTCCTCCTTTAATTCATTTTTGCGATGGCTCCTGGGCCATCTCTGATAGGATTTGATTCCAATTTTTGAGACGATCCCGGTTATGACGCTGTGCGTAGGCGCAAACCTATTTTTGCGCATGCCCCAGGTACATCAATTCCCAAAGCGCTTGGTTTGTAAAGGTCTCTACTGCTATGCCATTTTCAAATTTTTCAAGCTTCGCCTCTCCGGTGAAGCGCAGGTAGGCGCCGTCAAAACCTAAGAGGTTAGCCAAAAACCGCTTGACAGGCGAGAGGGAATCAGCAAACTTGGCGCGGGATATGTCCGCTTTCCTGCGGTAAGTGATTTTGTAATGCTGGTTGCCATCGTCGTAGTCGTAGATCAGCAAGGCGTGGGTTGGCTTTTTTGTCACTTCGTCTAAATACTCTTCCTGGGCTGAAAAGTTCAGGTATTTGAGCGCGTTATCGGCGATGACCTTATTGCCTTTGGCTAGCATGAAAATAGGGAATGTCTTGTATCCATATTTCTCTTCTGCGGTAATAAAGGAAGAGATGACGGAGTAGTCACCGATCTTGGCGCGTCCCCAGTACCAATGGTTCATAAGCTTGGTCATGGCTATGTTGCCCCAGTTATGGTCATGATAGCCCGTACCGCTTGCTTTTTTTGTTTTTCCATCTACCGTTACTTCAGCTTCGACAATGCCTTCTGGGATGGAGGGAAGCCATGCGAAATAGTACTCATTATTGTTGCCAAAGCAGATATGCCCTGTATCCGGTCTCCATGGTGTGACGCGCTGGGTCAGTGTGACTTTTGCTTGAATGGTTTTGCCAGAAATCTTTATTTCATATTTGTTCAAGTCCCCGACAAAGGTATTATCGCCTATATGTACGTTACAAGTGTCCTTTGCGGCGGAGAACTTGGAGGCTGGAGCAGTCAAAACTTCCGCATAGTGAGCGCCGTCTGGAGAGTCGTATTGGATTGTGATCATGGGGGTAAGGTTTTTGTTGGTATCTACGATATCCTTTGTGTAAAAGATAATGACGAGCTTGGAGCCATCTTCCAAGTGCGAATCGTAATACCACCATTCATAAGTTCCTTTGCTGTCATCGGTGCGCATGCCATCTTCCCATTGCTCGATGCGGTCTTTGCTGAGTTTTAGCTTTTTAAAGTCTTCGGTTGATGTTTGCAGACTTGAGGAAATCGGGTCGGCCATAAGTCCTTTGCTCCTCTCGTAAAGCATGTAAGGGTTGCGCGGTTGCTATTGAAATGCGCCTTTATTCCGCTGTTGCGTTAGGTGATTGATTCATCATTATAGCACAGTTTCAAAGAAAATAAAATCTTAGTTTTTCTTTATCAATAGGGCGACTGACTGAAAATGTCTTGGCAAGTAACCACTGATATTGGTTATCTTGAATGTATGCTATGAAGATTGACATCATCGAGTAAACTCCTCAAACTCCACACATCATCGGAAAAGTCTCACGAAGGCTCAATGCAGTCTTTTCTGAGCAAATTTTATAAATTTGGAATACGCCCTAATCGTTTAGCATTGTTTACTTTTTAGATCCCTTATGCTATCATGAAAAGGTATCGCAATGCGCCCACAAATACTAAAAAACTTTAGTTCGATTTATCAGTGTTCGGTTAACATTTCTCATCGTTACACAGCCAGTCCTGTATCAATGCATTCTCTTTAGTTGCGCTTAAGCCATTTGCATTTTAGGGGTCTATGGTAGTTGTATGTTTTTGTAACAAGAACTCCCTAAAATCCATGAAGCCAAGGCATCGACAAGAGGCCAGCTTGCAGATAACCCTTGTGATTAAGTCAGCGTTTCCTTGATCGATGGTTGTTGCAGCAAAATTGTTTTATCAGCACCTCCATTTTTTGCTCCAAGACGTCTTACGTAATTTAGTGTCATTAAATTTAATTTTCCTTGATCGCATTTCTATAGTGACTCAAGGCAAAATAGTATTGTTTCACGTCAATAATCGTTCCATAATTTTCATTTGAACAGCGTAACCTTTTGTGTTATACTGTCGATTAATGTGGAATCGCAGGGTTTCAAAAAGATCTTTAATTTGATATAATTGAGTGGCGCATTAATTCTTTGTTTCGTACGTCTTTCTTAAATTCAGATCATGAAAACGGCTGCAATAAATTGCCATGCTAAACATCAACAAATTAGACACCATATATACTAATAGAATAAAACGCGACACAACTTTAGTCCCTTATTGGACTCAATCTGACTCAAGCATTGTGTTCGCTTCATAAGAGCGAAAATGGCTGGTCTTAAAGCGTATTCAAAATGCGCTATTAATTTTATTCATATTCATCAGGAGATGACAAATGGACGCCCTCAATAGCACCCCAAAAGAATCAACTCTCGACAATGCCGATTACGCCCCTGGCATGAGGCTTATAATCCGGGACGAAGAATGGATGGTCAAAAAGGTTGAGACGAACTCCTTCGAAGGCAAGACTCTTCACTGCTACGGCATCTCGCCTTTGGTAAAAGACCGTAAATCCATATTTATAGCTGATCTTGAGAACGTCGAGAAAGTCGATCCTACCAAATTGAAACTGGTGCCCGATGATAGCCCTTACTTTCGGAAATCCAGGCTATACATCGAAAGTGGATGGAGACAGAAGATCCCTACTGACAGCGCCTTGCATGTAGGGAACCTTGCCGCTATGGACGTTCTCCCCTACCAGCTGGAACCAGCGCAGCTTGCTTTGCGGAAGCCACGCCAGCGGATATTGCTTGCTGACTCTGTCGGACTAGGCAAGACCTTGGAGGCAGGGATTCTGCTGACGGAGCTGATAGCTCGCGGAAAGGGCAGGAGGATTTTGGTTGTCACTGTAAAAAGCATGATGGCCCAGTTCCAGAAAGAGCTTTGGAATCGCTTCACGATACCGTTGATAAGACTGGACTCAACCAAGATACACCGCTTAAGATCATTCCTGCCATCAAATTACAACCCTTTTCATTATTACGACAAGACAATAGTCTCAGTAGACACAATAAAAAGGGACCTTGAGTATCGCACCCATTTGGAGGATTCACAATGGGATATAATCGTGATCGACGAAGCTCACAACGTTGCTGAACGCGGCAATCAAGCACAAAGATCGAAACTAGCCAATCTGTTGTCAGAGCGTTCTGACACTTTGATCATGCTTTCGGCTACTCCCCATGACGGACGAAGCGAGAGCTTTGCGTCGCTCATGAACATGCTTGACCCTACAGCGATTGCGAATCCCCACGACTATCGAAAAGAAGACATAAAGGGACTATGCGTACGTCGGTTCAAGAAAGATATACAGGGTCAAATCTCAGGGACGTTCAAAGACCGAAGGGTTGAAATCGAAAGATGCAACGCATCTTCAGTAGAAGAGCATGCGTTTGGCATATTCACCGAGATGAAGCTTGAAATGGACATCGGCAAGTCGCATTTAGTCGGAACTCTTTTTAAAACCAGCCTAGAAAAGTCGTTGTTCTCAAGCCCTGCCGCTTGCATCAAAAGCATAGACGAGAGGCTGAAGAAGCTTCGGAAGAAGTATACAACAGCTGACATCAAAGACATTGCAAGCTTGGAAGAGCTGAAAGAGGCGCTGGAGAATGTAAATGAGATTACTTTTTCCAGATACAGAACACTTTTGCAGTTGTTGCGAGACAAGGACTATGCCTGGAAGCAAGCTTCAAACGACAGGATAGTCATATTCACCGAGCGCATTGAAACAATGAAGTTCTTGATTGTTAACCTGCGCAAAGACTTGCACATGAGAGTTGAGGAAATTCAAGAGCTTCACGGATCTATGAAAGACAACGTTATTGCTGACATTGTAGAGGGGTTTGGCCGAGAGGACTCACCTATAAGGATCTTGGTAGCTACAGATGTCGCATCTGAGGGCATAAACCTTCACTACCTTTGCCACAGGCTGATCCATTTCGACATACCGTGGTCATTGATGGTCTTTCAGCAAAGGAACGGACGAATCGACAGGTACGGGCAACTGGAGAGGCCAGACATCCGCTACCTGATGATTCACAGCAACAACGAGAAGATCAAAGGCGACACGCGCATCATGGAGATCTTGGTGCAGAAGGAAGAGAATGCGAACAAGAACATTGGCGATCCAACCTTCCTCATGGGGAAGTTCAACGTTGAGGATGAAGAGCTGGTAACTGCTGATGCTATCGAGAACGGCAGCGATCCTGAAGATTTCGCCCGACTGCTTGACGATGCGCTTGATGCCTTCGATCCTTATGAAGCGCTGATGGCTAGCGGGAATGACGAGGCTCCTACAGAGACTGTAGACGATGATACGCTCTTTTCTGACCTCAACTATCTGAAGACAGCGTTAGAGCACCTATCTGAGAAAGAGAGTGACGTTGTCAAAAAGCTTGAAACCATATCAGGCCTGGAGATCAAGCTCACCCCAGACATGCGCCGCCGCTTCAAAGCTCTGCTTCCTGATGAAGCCATACCGTCAAGCGATTACATGCGCGTGACTACGGACAAAGAGTTCGCCATGGAAGAAATGATGCGAAGCATGCAGAGCAGCATCTCAGAGACAGCTTGGCCAAAAACTCACTATCTTTGGAAGCTGCACCCTGTCTTCACTTGGATCAATGACAAGTCAGGGCTGATATTTGGCCGAGGGGAAGCTCCATTGGTAGGCCTTCCCGGAACCATGAAGCCTTCGCAGATCATATACATCGTAGCTGGGACAATCCCTAACCGCAAATCTGCTCCTGTAGTTGACGAGTGGTTTGGCTTGCTTTATGAAAACGATCAGTTCTCTCTGGAGCTGACCATGGACGAATTGATAGCCAGAACCAAATTTGGCCGACAGGAGTTGCCAAACCGCAAAATCATTTCAGAAGAGATGGTAGCGTCGGCAACCGCTCTGTTGCCCAATGTTGTAGAAAAAGCCAAAGAAATTATGCAAAGGCATTGTGATTCTTATAAGGTTAGGATAGATCCGCAGATCACGGAAGAGCTAGATAAGTTAGCAGCCTTAGAGGCTAGACATCATCAATTCAACAACGATACCTTTTCGGAGAACAAGAGAAAGTTTGAAGAAGACAAGAACAATTTTCAAAAGAAAGAGAGAAAAATCACCGAAACTTTCCAAAATTTTGTTAACTGGGTAACTGACACTTTGGAAGTCGAAAACAATTCTTACATCCGCATTATAGCGGTACTGATGGGCGGCGAATAAACGTTGTCAATGGACTTGACTGGCATCACAAATAATAACGAATATTTTACCAACCACTACCTATCGGCCATCTTTGAGGAAAATGTTAAGGAACCGATTGCCGCCTGGAGGGAAGCTTCCAGGCTAAGCGATGACGATAAAGAGCTTGAAGATGCATCTGATGCTTCAGAGATCGATTATGCTGGCGACCACAAATACGATGTTAAGAAAGACGAAAAACCAAGAACACCATGGTCCCTTTTGCGCGATAGCGGAAGGCTTTTTACTTCTGTTCACGAACAACTGTCGCATGCTCACGATGATACTCAACGCATGTTATCGGTAAAAGAGTTGGCTGACAGCTATCTCTTTTCTCTTGGATATCCTGCCGCTAATCCTTTGGTTGTTCAACAAAGTGAAGCATTGTACGTGCCTGTATTCCTCGAAATGAAAAAATCCAATGGCGCTCCTGTGATGTGGGTCTTGCTTTGCATCACCAAAGGCGAAGATATTAAATTAACGAATGATCGCGCTTTAGATAGCTCACCCTTGGACGATAACACCTCTATTACACCCTTGGTATGCAACTTAATGACTGATTACGCTTTTGACAGTACGCCCTTAGATAATGACTCTTCGATTACACCCTTAGTATGCACCATAACGAATGAAGAGCTTGCTACCAAAATCCTATTTGGCATGGATGAGCCTCCTAGATGGCTATTGTTCATTGGCAAAAATGAAATAGCTTTAGTTGACCGACTTAAATGGGGTGAAAAGCGCTTTCTTCAATTTAATTTAGAGGACATCTTCAAGCGCAGAGAAGAAAGCACATTGCAAGCCATGTCAGTATTCTTGCACAGGGAGTCTTTATGTCCAGACAAGGGACAACCCCTCTTGGACAAGCTAATCGATAATTCTCATCGGCACGCCAATGGGGTATCGCAAAACCTGAAATACGCCTTGCGAGAAGCAATAGAGCTCCTGGGCAATGAGGTTCTGTACGACATGAAACACAACAAGAATATCGATCTTGAAGCGAATCCAGTCGATGCCGAGCAACTAACCATGGAATGCCTCCGATACATGTATCGGATGCTGTTTGTTCTATTCATAGAAGCAAGGACAGAATTAAAATATACCCCTATAAAAAATCCGCCATACCATAAAGGCTATTCATTGGAGCATTTACGCGATATTGCTGATGAAGTTCGGGAAGATGTTAACGAAGTAGGAAATGGATACTATCTCCACGAAACCTTGTCCAAACTGTATGACTTACTCTATAATGGCTATCATGAAAAAGATATAAAGGATTCTATAAAAGAAACCTTCACCATCGAACCGTTGAAGGCGCACATTTTCGACCCTGAGTATACGAAGTTAATTGGAGCTTCAAAGCTTAGAAACAAGGTGATGCTCAAAATCGTAAATTTGATGAGCATTTCAAAAGGCAAAGACAAAAAGTCTTCTAGCGGTCGAATTTCTTATTCCTCACTTGGCATCAACCAAATGGGCGCAGTTTACGAGGCTTTGCTCTCATATCGCGGGTTCATAGCCACCGAGACGCTTTACGAGGTAAAAAACAAAAAGGACAAGTTTGACGAACTCAATGTAGGATACTTTGTTCCCGAAAGCGAGCTTGAGAATTACGACGATGATGAGCGCGTTCGGTACGACTCAGGGGAGATGAAGGGAAAGCTCAGAATACACGAAAAAGGTGAGTACATCTATCGCCTGGCTGGACGCGAGCGCGAAAAATCCGCCTCCTACTACACCCCTGAAGTATTGACTCAGTGTCTAGTCAAGTACGCCCTCAAGGAACTTCTGAAAGACAAGACCTCTGATGACATCCTTAAACTTGCCATATGCGAACCCGCCATGGGTAGCGCCGCTTTTTTGAATGAAGCGGTAAACCAGCTGGCTGAAGCCTATATTGAACTAAAGCAAAAGGAAACTAATGTTTTAATCTCCTACAAGGATAGAACGCAAGAACTGCAAAAGGTTAAGATGTTCCTTGCTGACAGATGCGTTTATGGGATTGACCTAAACCCAGTTGCCGTTGAATTGGCCGAAGTCTCACTTTGGCTTAACACCATTTACAAAGGTGCCTTTGTTCCCTGGTTTAGGGCACAACTCTTTAATGGCAACTCACTTATAGGCGCTCGTCGCCAGGTCTATCCCATCGTGCAACTGCAAGCAACAAAAACACCCGACAGATGGTGGAAAAACGCTCCGATTCGCTTGAATCCGGGAAAAACCACTGCCCCTAAAAATCATGTATATCACTTTTTAACAGGCGACCCCGGCATGGCCAACTACCCTGACAAAGTGATTAAAGGGCTTGCGCCTGACGAGATCAAAGCTCTGAAGGCCTGGAACAAGGACTTCAACAAGCCTTATGCATTGAGCGACATCGAGACGATGCACCGCATTACCAAAAGCATTGACAAGCTTTGGCAAAGCCAGATATATCATCTCAGAAGTGTTAGAGAGGGAACCACAGACTCCCTTTCAATATTCGGGCACGATGAAGCTACCAAAGAATTATCCTCTAGTATTCGCGAAAAGGATATTATATTTGACAAACTTTACAGAACCGTTGGAGGCAATAACGCCTCTCCATACGCTCGATTGAAGTTTGCGATGGACTATTGGTGCGCTCTTTGGTTTTGGCCGATAAAAGAAGCAGACCTTCTTCCGTCACGTAGCGAGTTCTTTTTTGAAATCGACTTGGTTATCGAAGGGACTTATAAATATTCTCAGACTACTCTCGATGACTCTTTGCCTATTAAGTTGAAACATTTCAAAGGCTACGCCAACAACCATCTGGGAGAAGTTAATCTCGATGATCTCTGCTTGAAGTATCCTAGACTTGACATAGTGAGAAAAATATCTCAACAACAGCACTTCTTCCATTGGGAACTAGAGTTTGCGGATATTTTTGCTGATAAGGGCGGGTTTGATTTGGTTTTGGGGAATCCTCCTTGGATACAGTTGGAATGGAATGAGCAAAATGTTTTGTCAGACAAGAACCCGTTGTTCTCGGTGAAGGATTTGACAGCACCTCAGACCGTGCAACAAAGGGCTGAGGCATTGAAAGACAGGGCAACTGAAGCCCTATATTTTCTTGAGTATGAGTCTACGCTTGGAATCCAGAATTTTCTTAACTCTCAACAGAATTACATTGAATTGAAAGGTCAAAATATTAATCTATTTAAATGCTTCCTGCCCCAAGCGTGGACTTTCGAAAACCAAATGGGAGTTAGTGCCTTCTTGCATCCAGACAGCATATATGACGATCCTACAGGGGGCAGATTAAGAAGAGCCTCTTATGATAGATTGCGATATCATTTTCAATTTACAAATGAAAAATTAATCTTTCCTGAAATTCACAACCGAATCAAATTCAGTCTAAACATCTATGGTTCTTCTCAACCTGTCAACTTCTATTCTATTAACAATCTCTATGAACCAGTATCTATCGAACAATGCTTTGATACATCAATCTCAGGAGCCATTCCCAGAATAAAGGATGAGAATAACGGTTGGAATATCAAAGGTCATCCCAATAGAGTTATTCATATAACTAAAAAAGAGCTTCTTGTTTTTTCTAAATTACTCGACGGAAGTAGCGAATGGTCAGAAGCACGCCTACCGGCAATGCATGCAGGAGAACTGATTGATGTTCTAAAGTTATTTTCTTCACAGCAAATATACATTGGCAACAAGGACTTAGAAGTATTTGCATCAGAAATGTGGAATGAGACAAATTCCCAAAATACCAATATAATATTACGTAATGTAAACTTCCCTGATTCTATAAACAAAGCGATTTATTCTGGACCTCATATTCATGTAGGTAACCCATTTTTTAAATGCGCTCGATCTAAAGCTTTATTAAACAGCGATTATGACTGCATCGATCTTACCAACATTCCAGATAACTATTTACAAAGATGTAATTATCAGCCATGTGTAGCTATGAACGATTACATCAACGCGATACCTCTCACTCCTTGGGGAAACAAATTTTCTCAGGAATATAGAATTGCTCAGCGAACTATGATTAACTCCAATAACGAAAGAACATTGTTTCCCGCTATTATCCCACCTGGCATTTGCCATATTAATGGATTAAAATCTCTTTGCTTTAGAGAATTGACTGGTTTTGCTGCCGGGCTCATGGCATCTATTCCATATGATTTTTTCATTAAAACATCAGGAAAATCAAATGTACGTTTTGATATTGTTTCTTATCTGCCTATCCCTCTTGACGCGTTCACTAAACACGAAATAGTATCCAGATCCTTATTGCTTAACTGCCTAACAAAATATTATTCAGACTTATGGAAAACAGAATGGAATGAATCATTCCTGTCTTACAAATGGTCAAAAACAGATCCACGCCTTGACTCTGACAAGTTTTCAAAACTCACACCGTACTGGA
Organism: Clostridiales bacterium; assembly: GCA_031270945.1. GTDB lineage: Bacteria > Bacillota > Clostridia > Lachnospirales > WQUN01 > JAISWZ01. The sequence goes on from JAISWZ010000079.1 coordinate 16,212, forward strand.
CTTGGCATACCCCTCTACGCACTGATTTTGAGCGGTACCAAGCGCTCGTTGAACTTGACGTCCTTAGTGCCATGGCCCTTGGCATGACTCTGGATCAATTAAAAACCATATACCTCATCCAGTTTCCTGTTATGCAAAAATATGAAAAAGACACCTGGTATGACCAAAACGGAAGAATTATCTTCACCAACAACAGACGCGGGCTTCCTGGCGTAGGATTCCAGCGTTCAGAATGGGACAAAATCAAGAATGCCTCATCTGGCACATTTACCCGCGAGATCACAGACGACACACTGCCTGGCGGCCCCATAAAGCGCGTTATCGAGTATGTAGCCCCATTTGACCGCTGTGATCGCGTAAAAGACTTCGAAACTGCATGGAATTTCTTTGAGGCAAAGTACAAGCCTTCAAAAAATCAAAAATCTTAATAGTTTTCTCATCACCACCGAGAAGTCAAGCCCCCAGCCAGCTTGACTTCTCGAATAGGGGGGATCGCATTTGTTGCCGTCAATACTTGCGAAGCAGCTAAGCGAGGGCTTGCCTGACTTCTTCAAAACTCTGTATCCGATGACTACGCCCTTGTTCGTAAATTCTCTGCCAAACCTGCTTGAAACCAAAGACTCTGTATTTCACGATCCGTATGTCAGCGTCCGGCTACCCTTCCGTGTCGCTGAGGACATGCCTGAAAGCTACTTTCAGTCGATACACCAAAAGTACAAGCCCTATGTTCACCAGTTGAAAGCGTTTGAACGCCTTACCGGGGACTATGGGAGGTCTACCCTTATAGCTACAGGCACAGGCTCCGGAAAGACGGAGTGCTTTCTTTACCCTATCCTTGAGTATTGCTACAGGCATAGAAACGAGAAAGGGATCAAGGCTCTTATCATCTACCCAATGAACGCGCTGGCAACAGACCAAGCAAAGCGCATCGCGGAGTTGATATTCCAGAGCCCAGAGCTTAACGGCAACGTTACTGCAGGGATGTATGTAGGAGGACGCGAAAAGAAACCCTGCCGAGCGATGACAAGCAGCCGGATTATAACTGATCATGAGACCATGTTGTCTTCTCCACCGAACATCCTTTTGACAAACTACAAGATGCTAGATTATCTTTTGGTGCGTCCAAAGGACTCCATGCTCTGGAAAGACAACAGTCCTGAAACCCTGGCATATATAGCGGTTGATGAGCTTCATACCTTTGATGGAGCTCAGGGGACAGATCTGGCTTGCCTGTTGCGACGGCTAAAGGCTAGGCTTTCGGTGGCTCCCGGCTTCATCTGCTGCATTGGAACATCCGCTACTATGGGAAACAAAGACAGCGCAAAAGGCATACTGAAGTACGCGGAAGAGGTATTCGGGGAAAGCTTTGAGCCAGACGCTGTTGTGACTGAAGAAAGGCTTACAGCTCCAGAGTTTTTGGCTGGGCACGAGACAAGCGATTACACCATTCCAACCCGAGATCACGCCAAGAGCTTAATTGACACCATTCAGTCTGACAACCAGAGAGCGTTTCTGGAATCAGCCGCAATGGCTTGGTTTGACGAGGACTTTGATTCTAGAGACATAATGAGCGCAGAAACAAGGCTAGAGATAGGAAACAGGCTTCTGTCCCACGATTTCACCAGATCCCTGCTCAGTGTCGCAGGCGGCAAGTTCAAGCAGGATATAGATGTGATTGAGGACATGAAGATCAATTACCCATTGCTTGGCAGGATTGAGTTGGGTGAGGCAAAAATATTGCTTGCTTCCCTTTACGCCTTGATCTCCCATGCCAGAAGCGGAACCGTTGAAAATATGCTGCCGTTCCTGTCTGTTCAGTCCCAGCTTTGGATAAAGGAACTTCGCCGCTTGGTTGCCAAAGTTGACAAAGACAATGTTTTGTACGCCCTGGCTTCTGACTTGAACGAGACTCAAACCGGACAGTACCTGCCTGTGATCACATGCCACGACTGCGGCGAAACTGGCTGGATTTCCATCTTAAATGAGAGAGGTAATGCCGCGCTTACAGACTACAGAGTATTCTACAAGCACTTTTTCCGCCAGAGTTCAAAGATACAGCCGTTTTATCCTAGAGACCCAGGTGATCGTCCAAAAGATGACATGTACGAGTCTTTTCTTTGCCCCAACTGTCTGCAATGGGAATGCGTAGAGGGCAAATATCATGTTTGCACCAACTGCGGGACAGAATCGGTGCCTGTTTGGATTCCGGTGCGCTTTACATCAAAGGGAAGCAATGTCAATGACAGGAGTCGCAGGGCAAACTTTATCTGCCCTCATTGCGGAAGCTCGACTGGGTTGCTGTTGATGGGTTTGAGAAGCGCTACAGCCATAAGCTCTGTCATCTCTCAGATGTTCTCGTCAAAGTTTAACGATGACAAAAAGACTTTGGCCTTTTCAGATAATGTTCAGGACGCCGCGCATCGGGCTGGCTTTTTCAATTCCCGTACCTGGCTCTCTTCGTTTCGAAGCTCAATCCAGAGATTTGCGCTTGATGTCGGAAACGGGATGAGCTTAAACGAGTTTTCCAACCAATTCATCGCGTATTGGCATTCACAGCTCACGCCTGAAGAGTTTGTAAGCCGCTTCATCCCTCCCAACCTGACCTGGATGGCGTCTTATGAAACGATGCTGAAGGTTGGATCATTAACGCTCAATCAAAGCAAAGAGCTCATAGCGAAGATCGAGACGCGACTAAAGTATGAGATCATGCAGGAATACGGGATTCTTTCAAAGAGGGGACGGACGCTTGAGAGTACTGGTTGCAGTGTTCTCTCATTCGCAAATGACGAGGTGTCAAGCGTAGTCCAGTCAGTTCAGGAGTTGGTGAACAAAAAGTTTAGGAAAAGTATCTCGATCAAATCCTTTGAAAAGTCAATCATTGGTTTTCTGGGTTTGATGCGCGTCAACGGTTCCTTCAACGACAGCACTCTTCAGAAATACACCAAATCTGGAGGTGAATCATACCTCCTCGCAAACAAAAAACAGAATTGGCGTCCTGGCCTAAACTATGGGGTTAACACTCCCAGGTTTTTGTATACGCTTGACGGCAATCACAAAGCAAATATCTTCTTTGACAGGCTTGAAGGCAAGTACGAGAACTGGGTAGAGAAGTGCTTTGATATCCCAATGCCGAATCCAGTCACCATGCTTTCTGACATAACCGCAGTCATCCTTGATGAACTGAATAATGCCGGTCTTGTTGTTTCCATGCTGTCTCCTGATCACTGCGCGGTCTGGGGCATAAACATGGACAAGGCTTTCGTCTCAACGAATGTGTCCCAGCTTAAGTGCGACACTTGCGGCCAGCGCTTTCCTGTAAGCTCAGAGAACTCAAAGTTTTGGATAGGCGCCCCTTGCCCCAGGGAAAAGTGCTATGGCCATCTGGAGTTGGAGGCTGATCCCGATCTAGGCTATTATGGCAAGCTCTACAGCTTCGGGGACATCACGCGGGTAAACGCCAGAGAGCATACTGGGCTTCTTCAGAGGAGCGAGCGAGAAAGCGTAGAAAGCGTGTTCAAAAGAAACGGCGATGAAGCCAGGCCCTGGGATGTCAACGTTCTTTCTTGCACCCCCACTCTTGAAATGGGCATTGACATAGGAGATCTGTCTTCTGTTGTCCTGTGCAGCGTCCCTCCAACTCAAGCTCATTACCTGCAAAGAGCTGGTCGAGCGGGACGAAAAGACGGAAACGCCATGATTCTAGTAGTTGCAAACGCAGAGCCTCACGACTTGTACTACTATACCGACCCCTTGGAAATGATGGTCGGCATAGTTGAGCCTCCAAAAATTTTCCTGAATGCAACGGCGGTTCTGGAAAGGCAATTCTTTGCCTTTTGCATGGACAGCTGGATCAAGGGCGGAGTAGAAGAAAGTGTAATCCCCAAAAACATAGGCTCCTGCCTTAACAACCTGCAAATTAATAACCCCAATAAGTACCCCTTTAACTTTCTGAGTTATGCGCGAGACAACATCAACACGCTATTGTATGAGTTTATGAAAATGTTTCCCGACTTGTCAGATAGCGAGTCCTCAGATCTAGAAGCTTACGCTAAAGGCCAAGGAACATCAGAAAGCCCCATGCATTTGAAGATACTCTCCGAGTTTGAAGCTCTGAGAACGCATAGGGAATCCATTGTAGCCAGCATCAGAGATCTTAACCAATCGATCAAAGAGCTAGAGGCCAAGCCAAAGGACTCGTCGTTTGACGCGGAAATCAAGGAGCTTACCATCGAGAGGAACGCTCTCAGCAACGTCAGGAAGAGCATTAACAAGAAAAACATCTTCAACTTTCTTTCCGATGAAGGAGTGTTGCCAAACTATGCATTTCCAGAGTCTGGCATTACACTAAAAGCTATCCTTCACCGAAAAAACAAGGAAGACCAAAATGACAATTCTTCCGATAAAATCAACAGTGATAAAAGCAACAGTGATAATAGCAACAACGATACTAGCACTAGTAGCAGTAGCAGTAGCAGTAGCAGCAGCAGCAGTAGCAGCAGTAGCAGTAGCAGCAGTAGCAGTAGCATTAGCATTAGCATTAGCAACGACAGTAGCACTATCAACGACACTAGCTCGAGCAACAGTAGCTCTAGCAACAACAACAACAGTAGCAGAAGCAGAAGCCGCAAAAACATTAAATACAAACGTATAAAAATCAAGAATAATCACGAAAATCTGGTCTTTGAGTACCAGAGAGCCGCTTCTGCCGCCATAAGCGAGTTCGCCCCAGAAAACACCTTTTACGTTGATGGCCGAAAGCTTGAGATAGACCAGATCGACCTGAACTCTGCCATCATATCCAAGTGGAGGCTTTGCCCTGACTGCTCCCATGCCCAGCTAGAAGAGCCTGGGAAAGACGTAGCTGCTTGCCCCCGCTGCGGAAGCCCAAAATGGGCGGACATTTGCCAAGGCAAGTCGATGCTTAAGGTTCAGATGGTCTACTCCAACATGGAGTATGAAGATGGCCTGATAGACGACGAGAGCGATGACAGGCAGAAAACCTACTTCAGCAACCAGATACTTGTAGACGTAGATGAGGAAACTGACATAACCAAGGCTTACAGCATGGGCAACGACGAGTTCTGCTTCGGCTATGAGTTCGTAAAAAAGGCTGTCTTGCGGGAGATCAACTTTGGGGAGAACGAAGGTGTCGGGCCAGAGTTTTCTGTCGCTGGAGTCAAGACCCATCGCAACGGCTTCGCTATCTGCAAGCACTGCGGAAAGGTTCAAAATGATTCCAAGAGCCCGGTTCACAGCCATACCTGCAAGCACCGAGAAACTGCCTCTGAAGGCGCTGACATATTTGAAAGCCATCTGTTCTTGTTTAGGGAGTTCCAGACCGAAGCCTTGAGGATACTTGTGCCAGCTACGACATTTGACACCTCATCCATAAGACAGGAGTCCTTTGTTGCCGCGTTCATGCTAGGCATGAAGGAAAGGTTCGGAAACATAGATCACCTGAGGGTTGTCCTAAGCAATGTGCCAGTCCAAGACTCCAACTACAGCAAGCAGTACTTGGTCATCTACGACTCCGTTCCTGGAGGGACAGGGTACTTGAAGCAGTTGACCAGGCAGGATCACTCCTTGGTTGACATATTTGAGAAATCCCTCGCTGTCATGGAGAATTGCTCATGCAAGAATGATCCTCACAAAGATGGTTGCTACCATTGCCTCTACGCCTATCGCCAAAGCCAGAGCATTGGAAAGATAAGCAGATCCGTGGCAATCAGGCTCCTGAAGCAGATCTTAAGCGGAAAAGAAAACCTCAAAGAAATCCAGAAGCTAGGCAACGTTCCAGTCAACTACCTCTTTGAAAGCGAGCTTGAACGAAAGTTTATGGAAGCCTTGGCCAGAATGAGCAGCGACAGTTGCAAGCTTGAGATTAAAAAAGAGCTGGTTCACGGCAGGGAAGGATACACTCTGAAAATCCGGGACACCATCCTTTGGGAGATCGAGCCTCAAGCATCTCTGGACTTTCCTGTAGCAACCAGGCCTGACTTTATCTTTTGGCCTGTCAAGGGCAACAACAAGAAACCTGTCGCTGTCTATACTGACGGCTTCACGTACCATAAAAACCAAGTGGCGGATGACACAATGAAAAGAAACGCTCTTGTCAGCAGCGGGCAGTTCCGCGTTTGGTGCTTGAGCTGGAAAGACGTGCTGAATGTGTTCACTCCGCAGGACGACGGCTATTACACCCATACCCTTCAGCTAGACAAGAATCCTAGCATAGATGCCATGTACAAGAGAATTCGTGTGTCAGTAGGCGCATCTACATCTTTGATGCCTGATAAACCACAAATGGAGCATTTGCTGAGCTACCTTAGCGACCCTAACGCTGAGACCAACTTTATTGACCAAGCCAGAGCGATTGCGATTGCGATTTTGTCTTCTAACAGTAAATCCAAATTCACTGATTGGAAACTCCGAATGTCAGAAATCGACGATGCTTTAGGCAGGGACTGCGCTGATTACAGCGCCGACAGCTATCGATACAGTATTTGGAAAAGGAGAGCCTCCAATTCACATTTCTCAGCCTATTTCGGGGTTAAGATTTCGGAATTAAATAAAAAAAATAAATCCACCATTATTTCAAATGCAGTGCTTGACGACAGGAATGACGAAAGCAGAACCGACTTCTACGAGGCAGAATGGAACGGCTTTTTGCACTTCATTAACATCATGCAGTTTCTCCCCCAATTTGCAGCAGTCTCTGTGACAGGCTTGCAAGAAATGGCCTACAGCGCCATCCCTGCTGCCTTGGCCGCTCCTGAGACCCAGAGCTCCTTGTGGCAAGACACATTCAAGCAGCTTTTGGATGACGTCACCAAAGCCTTTGCAACGAGATGCATAGAAGCTGGCATACCAGAGCCTAGCAGCGTTGGTTACGAGCTTGCCGACAATACTGGCACTGTAGTCGCTGAAGCGGAAATGGTCTGGGAATCAATGAAGATAGCTTTTCTCACCCCAGCTCAGGAAGACGAAAAAGAAACTTTCGAATCAAAGGGCTGGACAGTATTGCTGGCAGATGATACGATCAATAGAGCTACATTTGCGCTTGAGGAGGCTCTTTGATGGATTTCGTTGTATGCGTATCGAATGACTTTGTGTCAGCTGTCGCTACCCTGCCTAAAAAAACGCGTGGCAAGGTAACTGACTTTATAAATAAGTTCAGAAACAACCCTCTTAGCCTAAACATGAAAAAAATCGACGCTACCATGGATGACAGCATTCGTTCCCTCAAGATCGATGAATCTTACTCAGCAATAATCGCACACCAGGAAGAGAGCAATATCTATCTGATTCTCTGGGTCAGCAATCATGAGAAAGCTATTTCATGGGCTTCAAAAAAAAGGTGCGCCTTAAACAAATCCACCGGCAGCATCCAGGTTTATGACGTGATAGATGAGTTTGAGCTCATCCCAGACAAGCCCCCTTTGTTTTCCTCTGCGTCAGACGCGGATCTAATGCGGCTAGGTGTTCCTGAAGAGCAGCTTCGCTTCGTTAAAAGCATACCTGATGTTAAAGCGTTTCAATCCACCAAGGAATCCATTCCGATTGACGCCTATGAAGCCTTGGAATGGCTGGCGAATGATTTTCCTGTCGCTGAAGTCTTGAAGCTGTACAACAAGACTGAGGATTCTGAGGACAAGGAAGTCCCCGATGACTTCAAGTCCGCGCTCGAGACTGACATAAACCTAAGCCAATTCGCGGTTATCGACGGCGAGGAAGAGCTCCGCAGAATCATGGCTGAGCCGTTGGAAAAATGGCGCTTGTTCCTGCATCCAAAGCAGCGGAGCATGGTCAAGAAAGACGTCCATGGCCCATATAGGCTCCTAGGCGGCGCTGGAACAGGAAAAACCGTTGTAGCCATGCATAGGGCGAAGATGCTAGCCTCAGAGATGCAAGGCAAAGAAAGGCTTCTTTTTACAACATTCACTGCCAACCTGGCTGGAGACATTCACCATAACCTCAAGAAAATTTGTTCGCAAGATGAGATCCGCCGAATAGAAACCATCAACCTGGATGCTTGGATATCCCATTTCTTGAGAGAAAACGGGTTCACGTACAAGATAGTCTATGACGATGAGACCGCAGGACTATGGGAGGACGCCATTTCTCGCGCCGGAGCGAACATCGAATTCACCGAGTCCTTCTTTGCTGACGAGTGGACAAAGGTAGTCGCCGCCCAGGAATGCTTCACCAAGGAAAAGTACATGAAAGCTTCCCGCGTAGGCCGGGGCACCCGCCTTGACCGAAAGAAAAGGATGGAGGTATGGTCTGTATTCGAAGAGTACTTGACCCTGATGAAAGAGAAGCAAGTCCGGGACGTTGACACAGCCATGTACGAATGCCGCGTGGTGCTTGAGAAAAACGACCAAGACTACCTTTACAAGCACATCATTGTAGACGAAGGGCAGGACTTCAGCTCCAACGCCTACCGTCTCATCAGATCCATGGCGGGCAAAGAGAGAGACAACGACATCTTCATTGTAGGCGATGCCCATCAGAGGATTTACAAGAACAAGGCTGTGCTGTCCAAGTGCGGAATCAACATCAGAGGCAGAAGCTCCTACCTTAAGATCAACTACAGAACAACTGAAGAGATCAGAAAGTACGCCTTCGCCTTTCTCAGAGACATTCCCTTTGATGACCTGGATGACTCCTATGAGCCTGAAACCCAGTGCCAGTCCTTGACCCATGGAGGATATCCAACAATCACGAACTTCAGGAGCGCCTCAGAAGAGCACCGCTACCTTGTCAACGAGATAAGGGCCCTCAGTTCCTCTGGTGTTGCTCTTGAAGACATATGCCTGACCGCCAGAACCAATAGGCTCTTGGATGACTACATCAGAGCTTTTCAAGAAGCCGGCATCCATGTCTACAAGATCACTCAAGAGAAGCTGGATGATCGTTCGCTTGATGGAGTTCGGGTAGCCACAATGCACCGTGTGAAAGGGCTTGAGTTCCCGTACATGTTTATCGCCGCCGCCAATAGCCGGATTATTCCCTTTTCATCCAGCAATGATGACCACGATCCCATTGCCAAAGAAGAACGGCTGACCTCCGAAAAGTGCCTGCTGTATGTGGCTTTGACCAGAGCCCAAAAGGCCGCGTACATCACAAGCTACGGCAAAAAGTCTGAGTTCCTGCCTAATGAGGCTGACATGTCGCTAAACTGAGAATTTAAATTCGCTCGCCGATATGACTGTAAAGCTCACGCCAAAAGGCCTACGTTAACCTCGTAGGCCTTTTTTATATCTCAACGTCCATTTCCTGAAAAGTACAGCCAGTCAATTCCCATGGCAAAACTTGCTTGTTACTGTCTAAGATTTGCCGCCTAGAGCCCCGCAATCCCTTTGAGCATGTCAAACTCTTGGAACACGTCCCGTCCCATAAATTCCCCCCGCGCTATCATTTCTGAAATCTCGTTCCAGGTAGCCTTCCTGGCATCTATCGTTTCGTTTTCCTGAAGGATCACACTCGCCAGATCAAATTCCTGGCGGAACAGCCAATTGTCAAAGAATGCATTTGCTTGGATATAGGAAGTGAACAGCTCACCGCGCTCTGGATAGAGAATGATGCCAGTCTCTTCCTGAATTTCCCGCAACACCGCAGTAAAGCTGTCCTCTCCGCAAGTAACGCTGCCAGTAGGGCTCTCCCACATTCCAGGATAGCTGATCTTGTTGAAGGCTCTTCTTGTAATGAGAAACTCGCCTTTGCTGTTCACAATCCAGGCGCGGACAACGAAATGGTAATCGCCCTTCTCCATCGGAACGCCTCTCTGGTGGATTCTCCCTGTATGCTGCCTGTTTTCATCGTAAACGTCCCAATATTCATGCTTGCCTTTCAGTCCAAGCCATTTTTCCAGACTGTCATAAATCTCGGCAATCACTTCCGGCTCAGTCAGCTTATCAGGAATTGCTTGAAACGTCTTTACCTCTTCTACCTTTGATTCTGGTGGCAGTTCGTGAAGCGTTACCACATAGGCGTAGAACACCTGGCCATGGTAAACCTCGTCGCCTTTCAGAACCTCGTAGTCAAACGCCGGATTGACGTAATACTTTACAGCCCCAATTTCCTCCAGCCCACGCTTGGCGCAATCAATCATAGCCTCGTTTGGCCCAACCTGGCCTCCTGCAGTCTCCCATGCCTCGCTTTCTTTTCGCCTTGCGAACAGCCAGCCTCCGCCAATTCCCCCTTGCTGCGCGAAGGTGATGGCAAACTGATAATCGCTAAAAGTGTTGACTGGATGAGTTCTGACTATTGCATCTGTGCCGCTCATGCTGTACCCCCTATCGTATAGCCCTGAAAACGCTTTCCGCACCGCTGCGCAAAATATTTAGACTAACGAGCGGTATGGCTTATAATTTTCTTATCGTTAGCGGAAGGCTGGCCCGCCTGGCACTCGTCATCAAAGATCCAACCCGCTTTTCCCGCTTTCCCACTTTCTCACTTTTCCTGCTTTTCCACTTCCCCGCTTTCTCACTTTACATCTGTCTACTATAGTCTTATACTTATGGTTCAAATATCAGCATCTAGAGGAGAGTCTTATGAACATAGTTATTATCAACGGCAGTTTGAGAAAATCCGGAGCGACTGCCAGCATTCTTGATGAGTTCAAGCAAAATTTATCGTTGCATGAAGACGTTGAAGTGTCATATTTTCAGCTGTCCGACTTGAAGGTTGAGTACTGCCAAGGCTGTTGCGCATGCTATAAAACAGGTTCTTGCTTCATCAAAGACGATTGCGAAAAGCTTTCCCTGGCCATATCTGAAGCGGACGGCTTGATTATCGGCTCCCCTACCTATGCAAGCGGAGTGTCAGGCAAACTTAAGACTTTCATAGATCGCGGACACTTCGTTGTCGAACAGCTCTTGTCAAACACTTGCGCTTTGAGCGTTGCAACTTATGAGAACGCTGGCGGCAGTTCCGTTTCTCAATTCTTGAAGAACCTGTTTGTTCTTTCTGGAGCGAACAACATAGGAAATTTGACTGTCAAAGTGCCGTTTGGCGAAAACCCTTTAAATCAAGAAAGCACAAATAAAAAGGCATTAGCCCTGAGCAACCGCCTATATCGCGCAATCCAGAAAAAGTCGAGTCCCAATCTCTTTGACTTGATTTACCACTCTATCGCTTTGAGGTTTGTGCTGAAGCCGCTCGTGAAAAGAAAGGGCAAGGCTTATCAAGGGGTTTTGGATAGATGGAAGAAGCTCGGGATTTCCAGTTAAAGCGTTTTTAAAACCTGGGATAAACCATGCTGCTTCCTAATCATCATTCAATATACATCCAAATCACATATTTGTCAAAAGCTTAGATCAATTAGCGGCTGAACAATAGCAGGTTCAGCCTAGCTAGGCCCCAGATGGCTTGCTCAAATCTGAGTAGACCCGCCACGTAACCCGTTAAATCAGCCATTTCTTTCCCGAACACATAATCTACAGATTTTTTTGTGCAAAAATAGGGATCTAGCATCAGATCCCTATTTCTCTCCCACGATCGCTTGTCCCAAAAAGCGCTTCTCTTTACAGGCCATCATTCAATCTTTACTCCGCTTCACTCAAGTATTCCTCGCTTGACACCCGGATGCTCTCCATCTGATCCTCTATAAATCCCGTGCTTTCAATAACGCTGTCAATATCTCCTGTTTCAATCAGGGTTGGCAAGTCTTCGACCAGGTTAAAAAGAATCGCTCTTATCATCTGCATTGAAGAATTGTGAGTCTGGGCAATGTCAGTCTTTCCGTTCTTGTAGTAATCAAAGCTTTCAGCGTCTGCGCACCAGGTTTCAACCAATCCTTTAAGCCTTGCGTATTCAGGATCGCTCATTGTGTCATCGGCTGAAGGACTGCTTACCGTGCTGTCAGTTACATACGCCACTATCTCTTCTGTCGCTTCTGACAATGAATCCATTTTGCCTAAAGTAAAGTATATTATCTCTTCATCGCCAGCTTCGCCAGCATACGGCACCGGGGTTGGCGTTTCGGCGGGAGGTTCTTCTGTTGGCTCTTCTGTATGAGGCTCTGCTGTAGCTGGCTCTTCTGTAGGCGTTGGCTCTGGAGTTGCAGTAGGCTCCAGTGTAGGCGACGGCGATGGCGCCTCAGTTGGTGCCACTGTCGGCTCTTGCGTTTCTGTCGCTTCTTCTGTAGGAAACTCGGTAGCCACAGTCACATTGCCGGGATCTTCAGTTTCCGGCGAAGGCAGCGGCTTTTCGCCACTGCATCCCGTGAAAATCAGAATCGCCAGCATGGCTATCCCAAGGAGCGAAAAGAAAGAGCGCTTTCGCTTTGGTTTCTTGCTTTTCAACTTTCCCATTTCCAAGTCCTCCTGGTCATGCTTTATTTTCTGATATATATTACAAGTTATTGAGAATATCTTGTCAAGATGAAAAATCCGTCGAAAATATGCTGGAGCATTTGCTTTTCCCGCCGATGCAAGTCTGTCCGCGCCGCTTACGGCAAAAAAGGCGTTACGCTCGATAGTCTACAAGGAAATCTGCAGTGTCACAGATGACTCAAAAAAACGGCGCCGCTCTTCTTTATTCAATATTCTATTCTACTCTACTCTATGTCTCTTTCCCCTCTTCCTCCATCCGGGCTCTGTACTGATCTGGCGTTACCCCTACCAGGTTCTTGAACACCCTGAAAAAGTACTTGGGGTTTTCATACCCTACCGCCTTGGATATCTGGTACATCTTCTTGCTGGAGATGGCTAACAGCTCTTTGGCCTTGTCAATTCGGGCTATGTTAACGTAATCCACAAATTTGGTTCCCGTCTGCTTCTTGAACAGATAGCTGCAGTAGCTTCGGTTCAGGTAGAACAGATCTGCCAGCAGCTCGATTGAGAGCTTCTTCATGTAGTTGCGCTGGACATACACTTTCATCTTCTCAACTGTGTCACCTTTTGCGTAGACGCTGTCATCCTTTAGCGCCGCTACTATATTGCCTATGAAGACGGAAAAGTGGGCTCTGAAAGCGTCAGCGTCAAATATGGTATCCCAGGCTGTTTGCATGCTGTTCGACGAGAACCCGCTTTCCCGCCTGGCGAAATAGTCATGCAGAATAGTCCTGATCTGATCGCTCAGATAGGAGCAATAGGCCTTTATATCAAGCATCCGGCACCCTGGCAATCGGGCCAGATCTTCAAACAGCTCGTTTGTGAGCTGCATCGCCTCGGCTTGCATCCCGGCCTCTATGCGAAAGAGAAGCTCCTGCTCCTTGCTCCAGGCAAATGGGTATGGCTTAGGGGTGCCCTTAATATACGCATATATTGTTTTGTTGTCTTTGATCTGATGTTGATTCATGGCTTGCACTGTCTGCTCGTACGCCTCGCGAAACTGCCCTATGTCTGAATGTGGCTCACTTACCCCAATGATCTGGCTTACGCCATTGCATTCGGTTCGAAGGTAGTTCTCCAGGTTTGCGACTACCTGCATGCTCAGGTTTTTATGGGAAAGAACAGAGTTGGAAGGAGTGAATAGCAGCATTTCCTCAGCGCAACGGCTTGCGGGATGAACCAGGTGCAATGCCAGATCCCCTACGCCTCCTAGCTGGAGAAAGTCATCATAGATCCTGCTATCCAAAGGATGCCCTGTTACTATGGTTATAAGCGAGAACTCCCTTTTCTTGCTCACCAGCTGGAGCCGCTTGGAGACAAACTCGAAAACGGGAGAACCCCCTGGAAGCAGGCTGGACTGCAGAGCTTGGAGATCGTACTTGAATCTAGATGCTTCCATGTCGCTGGAGTTTATGAAGTCGCTTGATTTCAGGTTCTTGTTTAAGGCATCTATCGCCTTCCCCATGGCGGCTTGCAAGCTTTCACTGCTAAAAGGCTTCAAAAGATAATCTACCGCCTTAGCCATCACCGCTTGCTTCGCGTATTCAAAGTCCCGGTATCCGCTGATGACAACCAGCTGCATGTCAGGGTGCTTCTCCATTATCTGAGGCAAAAGAAGCAACCCGTCCATTACGGGCATATTCATGTCAGTGACAACGATCTGGGGAGAAAGGGATTCTATCAGATCCAGCGCGGCTTGTCCATTGTCCGCTTCCCCTATGCACACGAGCTTGTCTTCCATTCCTTTTAGCTTGGCAATGGTGCCTTTTCTCACAAGCCTTTCGTCATCAACAACTATATACTGGTACATCGTCTCCCCTCCCCTTTGTGCATATGCCGGGCAAAGCCGGATTTTTTTAATTTGCAATACGCCTTTATGATTATGCCTAGCTTATCAGGCTTGTCTGGGTTAAATTCAGCTAAAATTTTGCAATACGCACTTTATGCTTATGCAAGTGCCTACCCCTTTTTGGCTCTCCACTGAAAGCCCGTATCCCCGGCCATAGTAGAGCTCAATCCTGGAATGTATGTTCTTGAGGCCGATCCTCTGGGTATTCCTTTGCCCCAGCTCTGTAAACTTGGGCTCCTGCTGGAGAGCGGCGTGGATCTCCTTCAAAGTTCGCTCTTCTATTCCAATCCCGTTGTCCTTTACCTCGAGCAATATGTGCTTTCCGTTTGTTCTTCCTCGTATGGTGATCTGACCGTTCATCTGGCGCTCCGCCAATCCGTGCAGCAATGCGTTTTCCACAAGGGGCTGCAATATCAGCTTCAGGACAAGCAGTTCCTGCATCTCGTCCGGGATCTCGACAGCAAGCGAAAACCTGTTGTCAAAACGGATCTGCTGGATGGAAATGTAGTCTTGGACGTGCTTCAGCTCATCCTGTATGGTCACCAGCTCGCTCTTGGTTTTGATGCTGTACCTGAACATGTTCCCAAGCGCCAAGGACATAGTGGCTATGGTGTCTACCCCCTCTATCGCCGCAATGCTGTTTATGGACTCCAAGGTGTTGTAAAGAAAGTGGGAGTTTATCTGCGCTTCCAAGGACTTCATCTGGGAATCCATTGCTATGAGCTTGTTCTGGTACTCGCTCTTTACGCTTCGATCCAGCTCTTCAAGAAGGCTGTTGTACTCATTGTACAAAACCCCAACCTCATCAGTCCTTCTGAGAAAGCTGGAGTCAGTGATAGCATTGTTCCCCTCCCTGCTGGCCATGCGGGAGCTAAGGTATGAAATAGGCCGGGTGATGGATCTTGACAAAATGATAGACAGCAAAATGACTGTTATGACGCATGCGACAGCAAGGCCTACGATCATGGCTCTTGTCTGGCCAAATTTGCGGTTGAGTAGGCTGTAGTTCACTGCAGCGGTCAATGACAGCCCCTCTATGCTCAAATCAGCCTTCATGAACCGCAGATCGCTTTTGGAATCGCTCTTTATGTCCGCCGCGTTTGTATAAAGAACGCATCCCGTCTTTTCGTTTAAAACCGTAAGAGTTATGGTCTCAGGCAGAGTGTTCACAGTGCTCAGATCAAAAATATCGGGCTTGCAATCTACCATGAGAATTCCTAGGAACTTCTTGCTGTACACATCGTAAATGGCCTTCGTGAATGTAACCGACGGCCTAGTGTTTATGAAGTATTCCTTGCTGGTTATGCCGTCTACATAAGTCCCTCCCTGAAGAGCCAAAGTGTTTTTGTACCATTCATCCCCATCAGGCTTGTACTGGTAGCGCACGTCCATGGAATTGGCGTAGCTGTAGCTTATCACCGGCCCGTAGGGCGTGAATATCGATATTCCATTCAAGTTTTCGCTGGCAAAGAGCATCATCTGCCCTATGAACTGAATTCGCCTATTGCTGGCAAAGACGTCATAATCATTGTAATTGGTCTGTGGCCCTGCATATTTTTGGATGTCATTGATCATGGAATCCTGCATGGTATAGGAATATGTGCTTAAAATCCGGTAGATGTGATTGGCTTGCTCGATAGACGCTTCAAGTTCTTCAGTTGCCTTCGTGAAAACATTCTCAGCTACCTGCGTAGTTTGCTCATCAATTAAGCGTGTGTACCTCTGATATGTATGCCCTGTGATCATCACCACAGGCAGCATTGACACAAGCAAAAACGCTGCCAGCAGCTTGGGCCGCATGTTCATAGACAACGCCTCCTATAATGACGATCTAAGAGCATATCCCAAAATTTATTTTAGGGCTTGCGAAAGTCACGCGTTAAAGCATCGCGATGACTTTCGCTGCGCCACTGCATGAATTTTGGGATATGCACTAAGGCATAATATCGCCTCATCAACCTTTGATCAAAAAAACTAAGCGTTCCTCAGCGCAATTTCGGCATATCAAGCGATTTTTAAAACGCGCGTAGGCAAGCCTAAGATGTGCACCTAAAAAAAGTATACCAAATGTCCCGACAAAAGTATACCTCTGCTATGGTATATTGATATTCGTAGAGCATCCCTCGGATGCGTGATGAATGGAGGAGATTGCATGAAAAAGCTCATCGCCCTTATGCTGTCAGGGATATTGATCGCGTCGCTAGCGGCTTGCGGCTCAGGGGCGGCGGCACCTACAGCGGCACCCTCGCAGGACAGCCCAGCTGCGGCTGCGCCAGAAGAAAAGATCGTAATCACAGTTCTTGATTCCGGCTCCGCGCAGGAAAATGATTTTGAGACCGAGACATTGCCTCGCCTTATATCTGCAAAGTATCCAAATGTTACGGTAGAGGCGTCCAAGCTTCCAGATGACCAATATTACACAGCACTGAAGACCAAAATTGCAAGCGGCGAAGCTCCAGACATGTTCCGCGTCGCTCCCAAGGGAGCTGGATCAAACTCAGTGATTACCCTTGCTGAAGCTGGCTACCTGGCGCCCATAAACGAGCTGGGGATCGTAGAGCTGGCTGGAGCGTCAGGCACTGACGCGTTTCGAGTCGGCAGCAACGTCTATACTGTATCGTCTGGCGTTTCCATCCTTGGCACTTATGTAAACATGGATATGCTCAAAAGCCTGAGCCTCTCTATTCCAACCACATGGGCAGAGTTCCTGGATGTTTGCCAGAAGCTCAAAGACGGAGGCATACAGCCTATCGTAATGGGCGACAAGGATATGTACGTGATGCAATTTGGCATGTACCAGCTGGCCGCTTCAAAGGTTTATCCCAAGAACCCAGCCTATGACGACCAGCTTCGCACTGGAGAAACCCATTTCACTGACACTGGCAGCTGGGATACAGTCCTTGAGATGTACGACACCCTTTACAAAAATGGCTATATCGATTCCTCTTCCCTGGGAATAAGCCAGCAGCAGTCTCAGCAAATGTTTGTAGACAAGCAGGCGGCCATGACTTTTGATGGAAGCTGGAGCGCCCCAACTCTGCGAGGCGCTGACTTTGAGCTGGGCTATTACCCGCTTCCCGGCAACGAAGGCTCTGAGATTCTCTGCGCCTCCATGGCGCCAGGATCAAACTGGGCTATCTATTCAGGTTCAAAGCACATAGACGCATGCAAGAATCTTCTGCAATACTGGTTCGACGGAGAGTCTGACTTATGGAAAGCCTATGTTGACGCCGACAAGGCAGTTGTAACCTACGGATACGGCTCAGACAGGGTAGACGTTCTGTTCCAGCCTTTCATGGAGCTATACAACAACGACAGGGCTTACTACTGGTGCAACCAGGGCTGGCCAGCTGGAGTTGAGAATGAGATGCTTGCGAAGTTCAGCGAGCTCATTGGCGGGCAGAACACTACAGTGCCTGAGATCACGAAAGCCATGCAGAGAAAGTTTGAGGAAATGGTTGCGGGCTGACACTCATAGGCCTGGATTTAAGCCTTTCATATAACCAGCCTACCTAATAACCAGCCTACCTAAAAATTCAGATAAGCCATATCGAAAAGGCCCTAAGCCTTGGATTTTCGCGTAGAGGGCGCGTTTTCCCTGGCTTGGAGCTACGAAATGCGCAAAGCCTATTCTTCACTTGAGAGCCTGCGGGGCTTATGCGGTCTGCGCATATGCCTTGCAGGCTCTCGCCCTTTTAAAAGAGAGGTGAATTCCGTGAAATCCCGCGCAAAACGCCTGGGGCTTAACAGCCTGACTTTTCCCAGGCGCATGTACCTGTTTGCCGCTCCAGCCCTGGCGCTGTTCCTGGTGTTCTGGGTTTTTCCGCTAATCCAGATGTTTTTCTACAGCTTCACAAACTTCAACGGCATCAACTTCAATTACGACTTTGTTGGACTAAAGAACTTCGTCAACATTTTCAAGGACGGAACCTTGGGAAACAGCATAAGAAACACATTGGTCTACACAATTGTCATGGTTGGAGCAAGCAACCTCCTGGGCCTTGCGATAGCGCTGGCGCTCAACAGCAACATAAGGCTGAAGACTCTCTTTCGCACCTGCTGCTATATCCCGGCGCTTTTTAGCGCCATCGTAGTCGGTTTTATCTGGTCTTACGTTTACATGCCTAGAAGCGGACTTCTTGTATCACTTATCACATTGGTGGGAGGAGACGCCAGCAAGCTGAATATCCTCGGAAACCACAAAGTGGCCTTATATGGCATAGCTCTGGTTGAAGTATGGAAAGGCTTTGGATCTACAATGATCATATACCTGGCTGGGCTTCAAACCCTTGATGAAAACCTGCTGGAAGCGGCGCGGATCGACGGATGCAACGAATGGCAGCTGATGAGGCTTGTGAAGCTTCCCCTTATCTCGGCTACCATCACCATAAACGTAATACTTAGCGCTATAGGAGGGCTGAAGGCTTTTGACTACGCGTTTATCATGACCAGTGGAGGCCCAGGGAAAGCTACCAACACCCTTATGTTTAACGTCTACAGGATCGCCTTCAATGAGCAGCTTATGGGAAAGGCAAGTGCCTTGTCTGTGATCTCATTTTTCTGTATAATAATAGTCACAGTCTTGATGCTGTACGTCATGAACAAGCGGGAGGTTGAGCTATGAGAAAATTTAGGCTCAAGCCCCAGAGCGTATTGCTGCATGCGTTTTTGCTGTGCTTTTGCGTTTTGATCATATACCCCTTGCTCATAGTGCTTTCAAGCTCCCTGCGTCCGCCTGGAAACATGGATTCACCGCTCCTGCTGTTCAACCAGTTCAGCTTTGCCAGCTACATCAGGGCCTTTGAGAAGATGCAGTATCCCAAGGCGCTCCTCAACAGCATCCTGACAAGCGGCGCTTCGGTCTTGGTTATAGTCCTGTTTTCATCCATGGCGGCATACCCAGTATCTCGCATCAAGTCCAAAACCAGCCGTTTTTTGTACTACTTTTTTATCGCTGGCCTGATCGTCCCATCCCAGATGGTGGTTGTGCCTGTTGCGCAGATGATAGGAAGGCTGTCCATTCCAAACAACCGGTTTACTCCAATGATAATGTTCATCACTTGCTCCTTGCCCTTTAGCACTTTCTTGTACGCAGGGTTCATGAAAAGCGTTCCCGTGGAGATCGAGGAATCAGCATACATAGACGGAGCTGGGCTTTGGACCCGGTTCGCCTGGTTTGTCCTTCCCCTGCTGAAGCCCGCTACTGTCTCTGTAGCCATAACCCAAGGCATGTGGATCTGGAACGACTACTTTTACCCTATGATTTTCGTCACAAGACGCGACCAGTTCAGCATCCCTGTTGTAATGCTTCAGTTCTTGGGAGATCGAGAAAACCCGGCTCAATGGAACATTCTCTTTGCAGCTTGCGTTTTGTGCGCCCTTCCTCTAATCGCAGTGTTCGCCGTGATGCAAAAGCAATTTGTCACCGGCATAGCCGCTGGCGCAGTGAAAGGATAGATATGACTACTATAGATCGAGAGTTCTTCAAAAACCCCACAACCGATCCAGCCTACAGCGTTTCAGGCTTTTGGTTTTGGAACGACCTTATCACTGATGAAAAAACCTCAGAGCAGTTGTCTATCATGAAGCGGATCCACGCGAACCAGCCCGTCCTTCATGCCCGTTCTGGCTTGGTTAACAAATATCTGAGCCCAGACTGGCTAGACCGGGTTTCTCACGCAATAAAAGATTGCGAAAAAAATGGGCAATCGATCTGGATCTATGATGAGCACAACTGGCCCAGCGGGAACTGCGGCTGGACTATCACATTAGAGGAAAAGTACAGGGAGCACTTCCTGCAGTTCTCCCAGCATCAATGCGAGGGCGGAAAACCGTTTCATCTAGATCTAAACAAAGAGTATATCGCGATCTCAGCTTTTGAAGAGAACGGCAAAGAGACAGAGCTTCTTTCTCTGGCAAACAAAGGCTCGATTGATTGCACGCCTCTCTCTGGCGCACAGATCATCGCTGTCTGGGTTGCTGTAGACGACTACGAGCCCACGGGAAAGCTTAGCGTAGACTACTTGAGCCATGAAGCCATAGGGGCTTTCATAAAGAGCACCCACGAGAAGTATAAAGAGAGATTTAGCGAAGCCTTCGGTTCTATCATAAAAGGCTTCTTCATGGATGAAACCCGGTTTTGCAACGCGCTCCCCCTGGACTAAAACCCTGCCTGAAGAATTCTTGAAGCGCAAGCACTACGACATTGAGCCCTATTTGCCCCTGCTTCAGCGCAGCGGTCCTGAGGCCTCGCTCTTTCGCTTTGATTACTACGATGTCATCTCTGACCTCTACGCGGAAGCTACATTCAAGCAGGTTTATGATTGGTGCGATTCACAGGGGCTTAAAACCATAGGTCACCTTCTTGGCGAGGAAACCCTTGCTGCCCAAACCTATTTTGGCGGAGACATGCTCAGAGCCTTTAAATATCTGCATATTCCTGCCCTTGATCATCTGGGTTGCGGCATTGGAAGCCTGAACGCCAAATTTGTGGCAAGCGCCAGCCATCATTACGGCAAAGACAGAGTGGCCTGCGAGGCCTTCGGGGCTTCCGGCTGGAACGCAACCTATGAAGAAATGGTTCAGTGCTCCAACTGGCTGTTTCAGCAAGGCGTGAACATGATTATAATGCACGGGTTCTACTACTCAATCCGTGGAGAGCGGTACAACGATTTCCCTCCCTCTTACTTTTTCCAATGGAAGTACTGGGACATGATGCAGGAGTATGTCCCCATGGCCAACCGAATGATGAATATGCTCAGCGGAGGGATAGCGGAGTGCGACATACTCGTGTACTCGCCTATTGAATCCTTCTGGGATCACTTCATTCCTGACTTGGATGTTAAAACTGGGTTCTGGGAAGAGGGGCCTTGGATCCAAGACAGCGTGGCCTCCGATATCGATAGGGACTTTCAGCTCCTATGCAGCCATCTCTCAGACGAAAACCTGGATTTCTCAATACTTGGCGCTGATGCCGTCATAAACTTCAAAGCGGAAAACGGGCTCTTGGCAAACCGGATCACAGGTGCCCAGTACAGCATACTGGTTCTCCCCTACGCAAATATCCTAACTGATGAAACAGCAAGGCTCTTGGGGATGACTTTACAGCTTCAGGCGGACTTGTGATTGCCTTCGGCACCGAGCCCAGCATTATTGTGGCCAAAGACGGAAGCCACATGAGCGCTAAGTTGAAAGGCCCTGACAAAACCCGGTTTGTCAAAGCGGAGACCATTTTTGATGTGGCCCTCCTGTGCCACGAAAGAATTTCGCCCAAATTTGCCATACTGTCCGGCCCAGATCGCATGCATCACAGCCTGTCCAGCTATCCCCCACGGCTGATCGATCCTTACGTTCACACGAAAGAACAGCTTTCTGGCGTTGGCGTTACCCGGTATTTAAAGCAGGACGCCCGGATATTCCACGTTTGCAACTACGACATGACGGATAGCGAAATCACTTTATGGATAAACAGCAGTCAAGCGCCAGAGATCTTCAACCCTGAAACCGGGGAGATATCGCAAGCGGCAGGGCATCCGAAAGACAATGGGTTTGCCCTGGATCTAGCCTTGCCGAAAAACCGGAGCATCTTTGTCACAGCTCCACTTTGAGAGCATATCCCTAAATCAATTTCGGCTCCTTAACGGAATTTGGGTGTATGCACATAGGAGGCTTAAATGGACATAGAGCATGTAAACCTGTCCCAAGGCAACGCCAACATAAATGGATTTGTTCAGCATCCATCGCCAGAACTCCGAAATATGGAAAAACGCCCTGCCATCCTTGTCTTTCCAGGAGGCGGATACTATGGCTGCTCAGACCGAGAGGCTGAGCCTATTGCGCTGTCGTATATGGCGCATGGATATCAGGCTTTCGTTCTTCGCTATTCATGCGGAGAAACCGCCACTTTTGGAGAAGCGTTAGAGGATGCAGAATGGGCTCTTGAAACCATCAGAAGCAACTCGGATCATTGGCACTTGGATCCGAAACGTATCGCTTTAATCGGATTCTCTGCTGGAGGCCATTTGGCGGCGGCTCTTGCTACCATGAGCAAAGTCCGCCCGAACGCTCTCTTGCTAGGATATCCCTGCATCCTGAAATCCATCGAAGGAAAGCTGGCCTTTCCTGTTCCAGGACTTGAAAGCACAGTCGATGGCAATACTCCGCCTACTTTCTTGTTTGGCACAAGCACGGACGAGATAGTTGGGGTGGAGCATACGCTGTCCTTTGCCAACGCCCTGGCCGAAGCCAAGCTTGCCTTTGAGCTTCACATTTTCCACTCAGGAACACACGGACTGTCCCTAGCCAGCCAAGTCACTTCGGACGGAAGAGCCTCGTTTGTTGAAAACAGAGTGGCGTCTTGGTTTCTCCATTCGATAGATTGGCTGAATGCCGTGCTGGGGAGCGGCCTATAGCGCGCGAGAAAGGCTTGTTCTAGGAATGCTAATTAAGCCCAAAAACGACCAGGGTTTCTGGCCGTTTTTGGGCTTAGGTTTAATGCAAAATCGGCTGGCTGGAATCCAAGCCTTTGATCTATCCTCGATTCAACACCCTTATTCCACCATGGAATTTAGGGGTCGCTTAACGCAACTCTATGTACGGCCTTGGGTGTCGCAATCCCCTTCCCCTGCTCATCGAAATGCGCAGACCACGCAATAAATTTTGAAGCAAGCACCAGAGGCGCGAATAGCTGTCCTTTCCTGAAGTGCACGGCAAATCCGGATATTTCTTGTGCGCTATTACAGTATGGTTAACAATCCATGTTATAGTCAGTCATTCTCCCGGCCCGTCCTGAGTTTCTAGCCCAGATCGAAGTATGCCCCCAATCCATGCCTGGGCTCTCCCTCCACTAATTCCCTTATTCCACCATGGAATTTAGAGGTGCTTAACGCAGTTCTATGTATGGCCTTGCGTGTTGCGAAACCCAGCCCCCGCTCTCCGAAGCACACGGCAAATCCGGGTATTCCCTGTGTGCTATTGCAGTATGATTAACAATATATGTGATAACCACCAACCTCCCTACTTTCTTTTTCCCCAGTTTGACGCCGGTCCTTGGGCGGGGGCAAGCGCTTAGATGCCTATTTTTCCTAACTAGGGACAACAGCGCCTTGGTTCAAACGGCGCTAAACTCAATCCAAAATCGGCTGATAGGCTGGCGCTCACAAATTTGAAAAAAAAATCATGCAGGGTGTTGACAAACGAAATGCGCTATGTCATAATCAATAAGAAAGAACCTTTGTTCTAAATGCTGGGAATATGAAAGGCAACGATGGAGTAGAGCTGGATTTCAACGGGTTGTATAAGTCGAGTTTATTAATCAAGCTGCGTGCGTGCCTCATATTATTAGGCGCTTTGACCGGGCTAAAGCTTGACGAGTAGCGCGACTGCAAGACAAAGATTGGCGTTATGCCATAATAATCGTATTTGACAAAATCTTCGCGTTGTGTCATAATTCAATTAGGTTAGCAAGACCGACCCAAGATCAAGATTTAAGGGCTAGGAAGAAACATAATCTCAATTAATACCAAATCGCGTGCGTGCATCAAAGGAATGTAAATGATCTGATAAAGGAGCAACATCATGAAAATCAGGATAGACTTTGTGACAAACTCAAGCTCTGCGTCATTCTTCGTTGTATCAGAGAATGGCAAAGGGTTCCCTGATGACTTGAAGTTCAGGATCGGGGAGAGGGTTATAAGCCAAGTGTTGTGTTGCGATCCAATAAACGCAGAAAACGCGGAAACCCAAGATGACGGGAGCATATCATCGGAATGCACAATCGCGCTTTACGATGACATGCCAGAATATTTTATTGCTGGAGTGTGCGGAATTGTGGCAGAGGAGATCAACAAGACCGAAGGCTTTAGCGCTCAGTATGACGGGATTGGTTACTAGGCGCGCTTGATAGATAAATTCCTGAATTTATCATTCGTTAGGTAATCCAGCCTGAAAATGGGCGACCTTTGCTTAATCGCGAGCGCCTAGGGCATATCTGAGATTGTTATGGCTTTTAAGCCTTTTGGATTTGCCCTATAGGCGCAAGCTCCAGAAAGGATGGTTTGATGAAAATACGCACTGATTTTGTTACGAACTCAAGCTCCACGGCATACTTCATCTCTACAGTGAAAGACTTGGCAATCTCTGATGAGCTGAAGATGAAGATCGCTGATTACGTGATAGAGGCTTGCTTTGGAATTTCGAAAGACCTTGAAACCGTAGACGAGTTCGACACGTTCCTGGAAAAAGAGTTTTACCATAACCAAAAGGAGCCAGACAAAGACTGGTATAAGTTCGGGGTGCAAGAGCTGAAGAACGGGCGGGTTATCAAGTGCTGCAACGTTCCCTTTAACAGCGGCGTTATCGATACAATGCTGGAACTGTTCGTGAATGAGACGGGCGGAATTGAGTTCCACCAGCTTTGAGCGAAAACATCTGCACTTTCCACTCAAGTTTACGCTTTCCCGCGAGCGAAAACAAAATGCGATTTCCGTCTGTTTTCGCTCGTGAATATTTCGGAGCTCTTCAAGCTCTGACCGGAAAAGAGGGCCTTATGAAGATCAGACTGGATTTTGTGACAAACTCAAGCTCTTCCTCCTTCTTCATTTCGTATAAGCCTGGAGCTTTTTCAAGAATCTCGGCTAAAGTCAAGCATGTTATAGCGGACTACGCTATCGACGCGAGCCTTAGCGAGGGGGATACCTTTGAAACCGAAAAGGACTTGTGGGATTACTTCCTTGAAAACTATGGCGAGGAAGAGCGCAAGTATTTGGACGACGAAAACTACAGATGGTTCAGAGAAGCTTTGGCAGAGCTGAAGAAAGGGCGCATCGTCATGCAATGCTCCAAGGATTATGATGAATCATACGCACTTGTGGGCATAAGGGATATAGTTTTGGAAGCGACCAAATCATATGCGTTCTGTGAGGAAAATGACCGTTAATCCGATGCGAAAAAGTCCGGCATTGAAGCATCCGCCAGGTACACTTGCAAGCCCAGCTGAGTTTGTTTCAGCTGGGCTTTTTGCATTCAGTCTAAAAGCAAAATGTCTTAGGGCATATCCCAAAATTCCGTTAAGGCGCAGAAAAATTCCTGGCGAATGCTTCAACGCCGGAATTTTTCAAGCCATGGAATTAATTTTGGGATATGCTCTTAAGTCTTTGGTATTTACTCCAAACCAAAAATGTGATATGATTATTGGGAATAGAGTTCAGATTGGTTGCATTTTATTAAAACTGCAACAGGCAATCATGAAGCGCTTAAATATCGTTTGTATCTCGCAACCAGAAAGGGGAGCTTTTATGGGTCTGCTTGACAAGTACGAAGACGGCTTGTGGCACATAGAATCAGAAATTGGCAAAGGATCATTCGGTCAGGTCTACCTAATCTCAAAAGTCGAGTACGGCTTCAAGAGCTACTCGGCGCTTAAAGTAATCCCTGTGCCTCAGTCAAACTCCGAGATTGGCCAGATGCAGTCGGAAGGCATGGATGACGCTTCGATAAGCGAATACATAGGCGAAATGGTGCATGATATCATGCATGAGAT
>JAISWZ010000085.1 GCA_031270945.1 Clostridiales bacterium
TTAACAGTTTCCTTAAGCTGCCTTGTTAGCGTGCTGCTTGTGTCAATAATGAAGTTCGCTTTCTTCTTAACATCCGTCAGAAGTTCGCGCTCCCGCTCAATTCCTGTTATCACTCTTTCGCTTTTGGCCAAAGGATGGCTATGTCTTGTCTCTTTGTATCTTTTGACCAATATGTCGTCTGACGCGTCAAGAAAGAGGATGGAATACTCAAGGTTTTGCTTGGAGAGTGTTTCAAGCCCGGCGAACACGTCCTCGAAAAGCTTTCCGCCCCTGGCGTCGATTCCCAGGGCGACGCGCTTTATTCCAGCGCCAGGCCGGCTGCAGACTTCAGCGAACTTCTGCATTAGAGACGGAGGCAGGTTGTCCACGCAGAAATAGCCTGCATCCTCCAGGAACTTAAGCACAGTGCTTTTGCCTGCGCCGGACATCCCTGTCACAATCAGAAACTGCATTTGAGGCGCTCTCCCAACTGCGGCTGCCGGGGCGGTTGCCCGCCCCGGGCGGCCTCCTATTTTTCTGGAACGATCTTGATCTCGGTTTCCAGGAAAACTCCAAATTGCTTTTCAACCTCGTCCTGAACGCGCTTGATAAGCTCAAGCACATCCTTCGCTGAGGCGCCTCCCTTGTTCACAACGAACCCGCAGTGCTTTTGGGAGACTTGGGCCCCTCCGCAGGAAAAGCCCCTCAGTCCAGCGTCCATTATGAGCTTTCCGGCAAAATGCCCTTCTGGCCTCTTGAATGTGGAACCCGCGCTTGGCAGATCCAAAGGCTGCTTATCGCGGCGACGGCTGTTCAAGTCATCCATTTTTCGGCTTATCTCTTCCTTGTCGCCAGGCGCAAGCTTGAGCTTGGCTGAGGCGACTATATCCCCGCTGTCAGAAAGGGCGCTGTGGCGGTAGCCAAACTTCAGATCGCTTGCGTTCAAAGATCGAGCGCCATCAGGTGTGATGACTGAGGCTTCTGCCACAACGTCTTTCATCTCTCCGCCATAGGCGCCAGCGTTCATGAAGATGGCCCCTCCAAGGGTTCCTGGAATGCCCGAGGCGAACTCCAGGCCAGTGAGGCCAAGGGACAGCGCCTTGGCCGCCAAGGCGGCGAGGGATATTCCAGCAGAAGCTTCAAGGAAAACGCCTTGATGGGAAGCTAAGCTCATGTTTTTTGCGATCTTTATTACTGTTCCCCGAAAGCCCAGATCGGAAAACAAGAGGTTTGATCCGTTTCCTATAACCATGAAGCGCTCTTTCCCGCTTTGCAGGCATTCCAGGACTTCTGCAAGCTCTTTGGCGTTTTCGGGCAAAACCAGCAGGTCAGCCGGGCCCCCTATTCTAAACGATGTATGATTTTTGAGCGGCTCGCTTGGCAGGATCTGATCCGGCCTTAGAAGCTCTTGCAATGGCATGCGCGGCACCCCCCGGCGGCTGATGCTATTCGACAGTCATGTTTGAAATGACTCTCTCGTTCAATATCTTTGCTGCGTTGTACCCCATTTTCTTCTGCCTGTGGTTTATGGCGGCGGATTCGCAGATGATGGCTGTGTTCCTTCCAGGCCTTATGGGTATGGAATGGCAGACTATATTGTTTCCAAGGATGTCAAGGAACTCTTCCCTAAGGCCAAGCCTGTCGTACTTCTTCTTTTTGTCCCAAAACTCAAGCTTGATTATCAAGTCGATTGACTGGGTCGCCTTTATGCTCTCAACCCCGAACATCTGCTTGACGTCTATTATTCCTATGCCTCTGAGCTCTATGAAGTACCTGATAAGCTCCGGGCAGCTGCCTATAAGGGTTTGGTGCGAAACCCTTTTCACTTCAACAGCGTCGTCAGCTACAAACCGATGGCCTCTTTTTATGAGCTCCAAGGCGGTCTCGCTTTTTCCGATTCCGCTCTCGCCCATTATCAGGACGCCTTCTCCATAGATGTCCACAAGCACCCCATGAAGCGTGATCCTAGGCGCCAGGTGCACCTTGAGCCATCTGATCACCTCGCCCATGAAGTCGGTCGTGCTGTCCGGGCTTCCCAGAAGAGGGACCTTGAACTCTTCGGCAAAGTCAATCATTTCCGGGAACGGGGCCAGGCCCCTGCAAAGCACCATGCAGGATACCTGATGGGAGAGAAGCCTCCTGAGCGTCCCGCAACGCTCTTCCACGCTCATCTTCTGCAGATAGGTGTATTCCACCAGGCCGATTATCTGGATGCGGTCAGCGTCAAAATAATCGTAGAACCCAGCGAGCTGCAAAGCGGGCCGGTTGATGTCGGGATGAGTCAGCAAGCTGTCGCTGGTGTCGACATTGCTTGCGAGCAATACCAGATTGAACTCTTTGATCATCTCCGATAGGGCTACTGTGTACATGCCTGCACCTCTGATTTCCTTTTCGGCAGGCGCTCGCCAGCGCCTGCCTGCGCAAAAAAGCCGGATTCAAGCCTTTTTGTCATTTGAGATATGCGCTCCGGATGGCTGTTGTCATTTCGCACAGAAAAGCGGCTTCGATTTTAGTACTTTCTACCAAACAATATATCTCATTTCGAAGAAGATTTCAATACCCAATCATTGCCTAAAGAAGGAGTAAACGGACATGGCAGCGCTCCTGCTCATGCCGGAAATGGCGCAAAGTTCATCAACAGAGGCTTTTGCTATGGCTTCTATGGTCTTGAAATGTTTTAGCAGCTCAGTCCGTCTTGAGGGGCCAATCCCTTTTATGTCGTCTAGCGCTGAGCGCGTCTGGGCCGCCTGGCGCAGCTTCCTGTGGTATTCAATGGCAAACCTGTGAACTTCGTCCTGTATCCGGGTGACCAGCTTGAAGCCCTCCGACGTGAGCGGCATGGAGATTTCCTGCCCTTCGAAATACAAGCCCCTGGTTCTGTGCTTGTCGTCCTTGACCATTCCGCATACGGGAACATCGAGCTCCAGCGCCTGCAGAACCTTTTTGGCAGAAGATACCTGACCCTTGCCTCCGTCAATCATTAGGATATCCGGAAGCTTCATGAACTTCGCTTTTTCCGGATCCACTTCATCCTCAAGCTCTTGCTTGCGCCTGCTGAACCTGCGGGAGAGAACCTCTTCCATGCTGGCGTAATCGTCAGGCCCCTTTACGGTTTTTATCTTAAATTTCCTGTAGTCGCTTGGCTTTGGCTTGCCTCCCTCGAAAACGACCATGGATCCAACTGATTCGAATCCCTGAACGTTGGAGATGTCATACGCCTCTATCCTTTCAAGGCCGGAGCTTAGCTTGAGGGCTTCCCGAATCTCTTTGAGCGCCCCTTGGGTCTTCATTTTCTCCCTGCGCATGTGCTCTCCGAATTGGGAGAGCGTCAGCCTGGCGTTTTCTGCCGCCATGTCAACAAGCTTCTGCTTCTCCCCTCTCTGGGGAACCAGGATTGAGACGCTTTTCTCCCTCTTGGAGGAAAGCCATTGGGTGATTGCTTCCTTGTCCAAAATCTCTTCTTCCAAAATCAGCTCTTTGGGGATGAAGGCCGCCTCTCCGTAGAACTGCTTCACGAACTCGGTCATGGCCTCCTGCCTTGTGGATCCTCTGGCGTTCGCCAGCATGTAGTGCTCCTGCCCTACCATGCGCCCGCCCCTGATAAAGAAGACCTGGGCCAGCGCGTCATCGTCCGCCCGGGCCAGCGCTATCACGTCTGAATCGCCGTCTCCGGCGCTGGCAACCTTTTGCTTTTCTGAAAGCATGGCAAGCGCCTTTAGCTTATCCCGCAGCTCAGACGCCCTTTCGAATTCCAGGTTTTCAGAGCATTCCAGCATTTCCCGCTCCAGCCCCGCCATTATGTCCGTGTGCTTTCCTCCCAGGAAAAGCGCCACCTCGTCAACTATCGCCCTGTACTCCTCCTGGCTGACAAGCCCTGCGCAAGGCGCCTTGCATTGCCCTATGTGATGGTACAAGCATGGCCTGGACTTGTTCATGTCTTTGGGAAGCTTCAGCTGGCAGCTGCGCAGCGGCCAAATGCCCCTTATCATATCCAGCGATTCCCTGACTGACGATGTATTGGTGAAAGGGCCAAAATACTTGGCCTGGTCTTTTTCTTTCTGCCTTACCATCATCACCCTTGGAAACTCTTCCGCCACTGTGAGCTTGACATAGGGATATGTCTTGTCATCCTTGAGCATCACGTTGTAGCGGGGATTGTGCCTCTTTATGAGATTGCACTCAAGAATGAGCGCCTCTACCTCATTGCCTGTGACAATGTACTCAAACTCTTTTATGCGCCCCACCATGCTCTGAACCTTGGCGCTTTTGGAGGACGAGTCCTGGAAGTACTGGCGGACCCGGCTGGCCAGGTTTATGGCCTTGCCTACATATATTATCCCGCCATTCTCGTCCTTCATAAGGTATACGCCGCTTTTTTTGGGCAGCTTCTTCAATTCTTCCTGTATGTCGAACATAGCGCCTCCAGCCGCCCCCCGGGGCTTGCGATTTAGTGCATATCCCAAAATTTATTTTAGGGCTTGCGAAAGTCACGCGTTAGAGCATCGCGATGACTTTTGCTACGCCACTTTATGAATTTTGGGATATGCACTCGACAGCTCACTTCATTATAATCCACAGAGCCAATAAAGTAAAATGGTGATGCCAAGGAATTTTGCGGCGCGCCCCGGGAGGGGGGGGAGACGGCCCTAGGCTAGGCCGGCGCGGGAAGATATCCTCGAAAGGTGCCGGCAATTAGAATTTTCTATTGATGCATGCGCTAAATTGAGTTATCATTATAGGGCATTCTTGGGCTCGAAGCAATGGGGCGGCGCAAGCGCCGGCGCGGGCCCAAGCCCTTTGCAACCAGCCAGCCGCGTGCTATACTTGGAGCATATCCCAAGCGCGCGCCCCTGAAAAGAGCTTTGCTTTAGAGCATATCCCAAATTGGTTTTAAGGCTTGCGAAAGTCGCGCGCAGAAGATCGCTTTGACTTTCGCTGCGCAATAGGGATATGCGCTTAAGCGCCAGAATGCCCATGGCGCTTAAAGGACCAGAGGCGCTAAATAAAGAGGAGCAAAACGAAGAATCACGGAATGAAGAATCACAAAATTAGGTATATTTAGCAATTAAAAGCAAACCATATTCTTATGCGGTACACCGCAGCCTTGGATAGGGGGAACCAGCCAGTGTTGGCGCTCGTTTTTCTTTGCCTGGCCTTTTATGCCGGCCATTCGCTAGTATCATTGTTTCTTCCAGACTTGCTTGATCCCGGCAAGTTGATGATTGACGAAAACGCCAAATGGGAGGTTCTTTTCCCGAGGCTGTTCATCATGTTCCCGGCCTCTTTCGCTGTTGGGGTCATCTTTACTGGTTGGGTTGCCTATTTTGCGGCTTACGCCGCGCAAGGGACGAACAGCCCCATGCTCTTTGGATCTTTGGCGGCGTTTGCCTTTGCGATTGGCATTTCAGCGCTTCGGATTTTTGTTTTCAAGCGCAAGCCAGTTCAGTTTTTGGATTATTTCAAAGAGTTTCGCGCTTGGACGAAAAAAAGCGCCGCCGTGTCCTTATTCTTATTTGGCGTCATGTGGTTCATCATCTGGCTGATGACCTACACGTTTTTTGTCGCCGACGGCAAGTTCAACATGGGATACTCGATATTCAGCGATTTCTCCGTCCATACGGCGCTGATCCGCTCGTTTTCGACTGGCAAGAACTTTCCCACGAACTTCCCCCATTTTCCGGACGGCACCATAAGGTACCACTTCATGTTCCAGTTTTTCACCGGCCTTTTGGAGTACATGGGGCTCAGAATGGACTGGGGGCTAAACCTCCTGAGCATTTTGGCGCTGGCTGGGTGCACTGCCCTGCTTTACACTCTGGCTGTGATAATAACCAGGAACAGGCTTGCTGGGTGCCTTGCGATATTGTTCTTCTTCTTGAGAAGCTCGCTTTCAGGAATCCTCTTCCTAAAGAGCGCAGCCCCTTACGAAAGCGTTGGGGATTTTATCACAACCATAACGCATAACGCTAACTTTGTAGGGAAAACCCCCAATGAAAGCTGGGGCTTGTGGAACATGAACGTCTACGCCAACCAGCGGCATTTCGCCTTGGGCATATCAGTGCTGCTTTTTGTTGCGATAGCCATGCTTCCATTGTACAACAAGATGAGGGCTTCAATCGCAAGAGCAATAAATGAGTTCAAGAGCCTGAAGCTTCAAGAGCAGGCTCAAAAAGAAACAGAGCAAAAGATTCAAGCGCAGCAAAAAGGGCAAAGCCAAAATGGCCCAAAAATCCAAGGGCAAAGGGATAAAAGCCAAAAAAGCCAAAAAGGCGATTCTGGTGACACGAAGCGCTTTGGCGAAGAGGATCTGCTAACGTCCCCTGCCAAACTCTTCAAAAACCGCCAAACCTTAATTGCAATGCGAGAAGCGTTTTTCTCAAAAGACGCGTGGGTTTGGGAAAATGTTCCCAGGATGCTGTTCGTGGGAATACTGACTGGCGCCATGTCATTCTACCATGGCTCAGCCGTGATAGCCTTGCTTGGGATTCTGGCATGCATAGGGATATTCTCAAAGCACAGGCTGGAGTTTGCCGTAATAGCGGCTATCACCTACGCCATGTCACAGCTTCAGGCGGCCTTCTTCGCGCCTGGGATTGAGCTCGCCAAGCCGCAGATAGTCCTGGGGTTCATAGCGTCCAAGAAAACGTTCCAAGGAGTTTCTGAGTACTTGTTCGAGCTCACGGGCTTCTGCTTGTTGGCGGCCGCCATAGGCCTTGCCATTAGCTTCAAGAAGACATTCATGTTTTTCCTTGCGGCCGCAGTCCCGTTTGTTGTCACATTCACTCTGTCCCTCACTCCGGATGTCACAGTGAACCACAAGTTCTTGATGATATCCCTCGCTCTGTTCAACATCTTCTCCGCCTACGCCATAGCCAAGCTCTACCAGTCCGGATGGAATGCCAAGTGGCTGCGGGTCTTATGCAAGGCTTGCGCTTGCGCGATTATTCTTTTGTTTGTGTCAACAGGAATCCTTGACTTCTTTACGATGCTTAACCAGGACGGATTCGGCAAAAGCGCCCGAATCGACCTTGACAACAGCTACCAAACATGGATCAGGGAGAACACCGATCCCAACGCCGTATTCATAGGGCCCTGGCCGTCTCTTAACGACGTTTTCTTCGCTGGGCGCAGGGAGTTCTTGGGGTGGCCTTACTACGCATGGTCAGGAGGATATGACACTGACGGCAGATCGTCCATCTTCGCGGAGCTTGTAAACACGCTGGACGAAAAAAGGTTTATCGAGATCGTCATGGATAACCAGATCTCTTACATCGCTGTTGACCACGACCTTTTAAACAACAGCAACTTCAGGGCAAGACCGGATCTTATCGTAAGGATTTGCGAAAAGGTCTTCGAAAATCCGGAACAAGGGCTTGAGGTATACGAAACGCCGTATGTCGCGGAAAGCAAAAAGCAATAGCGCGCTGCGCTTGAATTTAAGATCTTAAGGCGAATTTTTCTTCTGGCGCATTGCGCCATTCAAGCGCATCGCTCCATAAAAAATCATGATCTTTTTATATTTTTTTATTTTTGTTTTTTTATTTTCTTTGTGTAGGCGCATTGCGCTATAGGAAAGGCGGAAAACCCAAATGAAAGTCGCAATCATAGGCGCGGGCGCCACAGGGCTTGCCGCCGCTTGGACATTGGCCAAGAACGGGCATCGCGTGGACATTTACGAGACGTCGAAAGGCGAGCTTGGCGGCATAGCTGGAGCGATGCCGATAGGCAAGACTCGCATAGACAAGATTTACCATCACATATTCACCAGCGACACCAGCATCCTGGACTTGATAGACGAGGTTGGGCTTTCCTCTGAGATGATGTGGATCGAACCCAAAAACGGCATGCACATAAATGGGAAGCTGTACCCTTTCACAAGCCCGATGGATCTAATCCTTTTTCCAGCCGTGAACCTCGTCAGCAGGTTCAGGATGGGGCTTGCCGTGCTCAGGGCCAAGACAGTCTCCGACTACAAGAGCATGGAGGACATAACAGCCAAGGAATGGCTTGTCAAGAAAGCGGGGCAAGAATCCTACGACAAGCTTTGGAAGACTTTGCTTACCTCCAAGTTTGACAAGGACGCCGACAAGGTGTCAGGCGTTTGGATCTGGAACAAGTTCAAGCTCCGGGGCTCAACCAGGAAAAACATAAACAGCGAAAGCCTGGGGTACCTAAGGGGCGGGTTCTATGAGCTGTACAAGAAGCTCTCTGAGCTGGTGGAAGAGAAGAACGGCAGGATCGTCTACAAGAAGGCTACCAGGATATCTGGCGAGGGCGGAAAGATTCGCATTGACACCGAAAGCGGAACCCAGTCTTACGACAAGTGCCTTTTTACCCCTTCTCCCGCCTCTTTGGCCAAGCTTTGCGCCCTGCCTCCGGACTACCTGAAAAAGGTGGCGAAGATAAAGCACAAGGCCAATGTCTGCTTGACCCTTGTGGCAAAGAAAAAGATCTCGGACTATTACTGGGTGACGATAGCGGAAGAGGACTCCCCGTTCGTTGTTTTCATAGAGCACACCAACCTGGTGAAGGATGAGAAGTACGAAGGCAAGACCATCATATACCTCTCAAAGTACCTTGATCAGTCAGATCCGTTTTTTGTAGCGACAGACAGGGAGATCAAGAAGGCGTTCCTGGAGCATCTGCCAAAGCTTTTCCCAAGCTTCAGCGAGGCTGACGTTTTTGAGACCCATATATACCGCAGCCTGGATGCCCAGCCCCTAGTCGGGCTTAGATACTCCGAGGACGTTCTGCCGCTTGAAACTCCAGTGAAGAATCTATACATTGCATCCATGTGCCAGATCTACCCCGAGGACAGGGGGCAAAACTACGCCGTCGACAGAGGCATCGCCGCCGCGAAGCGCTTGATGGAAGAGTAGCCCGAATCCATGCGGGGCAAGCGCAAAGCGCAACTCTTTTTAGAGCATATCCCAAAATTGATTTTGGCTCGGAAAAAGTCGCTGGACAAAGGGATTTCGGGATATGCGCTTAAATCTACGCAAGAGCCTTCGCTTTTCTGGCCGCAGCGCCTTTTGCCAATTGGGAGCAGATCTTGCAAAAGGCCTTTCGCTTTGGCGAAAGGCCTTTTGCTTAGAAATTCAAAAAAAAAAAAAAAAAATAAATAAATAAAAATAAAAACAAAAAACAAAAAAAACAAAAAACCAAAAAACCAAAAAAACAAAAAAGCGCCCTATATGCTTTCGGGCGAGCGTAAAAGATCTGGCATAAAAGAACTGAGCAAGATTGGAGATTAATCATGAAACGCCTTAAACCATTCCTTCCCTTGATCATCTCCCTGGCTTTCACAGCCATACTGCTGCCCCGCGATCTTCCCTCTTTCCTTGCTTGGTGGGCTGTGTGGCTGGGCCTTGGCATTGTGTTTCTCCCGATGTCAAGCGTAATATTCTCCAGGCTGCAGTCAAAGGGGTACATCTTTTCCAAAGTCATAGGGCTTGCCATAGGAGGCTACCTGACCTGGCTGGCGTCTAGCCTCAAGATCTTGCCTTTTCGCTGGTGGGCCGCCTACTTGGTTCTGGCATTCTTGCTCGGGGCAAACATCATGCTGAGCAGGAAGACCAAGTTTTTCTCAAGCGCCATAAAAGACGAGGGGCTTATAAAGGAGTTCATAAAGGAAGAGGCGCTGTTCATGGCGCTCCTGGCCTTCTGGTCATTTCTTCGGGGCGTGAAGCCGGATATTATAGGGCTTGAGAAGTTCATGGATTTTGGCATCGTAAACTCAGCCCTCAGAGGGGACTACTTTCCTCCAATCGACATGTGGTACGCCGGGCAGCCCATAAACTACTATTACCTTGGCCAGTACTTCTGCGCCTATCTTACGAGGCTAAGCTTCGTGGACTCCGCGATCACCTACAACCTGATGATGGCGACTTTGTTTGCGGCGGTATTCATGCTGGCCTACAGCATAGGGCAGTTCCTGTATGATCTATATGTGCAGAACGCCCTATTGAGCAAGAGGTCAAAATACGCGAGGATGGTTTCAGGAATTCTGCCTGGGGCGCTCGTTTGCCTAAGCGGGAGCCTTCACACGGTCATATACGCTTGGTTTGCTGGCGGAGGGCCATACGGCTTTTACTGGTTTCCTGACGCCACCCGCTACATCGGCTTCAACCCGCCTGTGCCTGAGGATGGAACGATACACGAGTTCCCTTTGTACTCGTTTGTTGTTTCCGACCTGCACGCCCACGTTATAAACATGCTTTTTGTTCTGACTGTTGTAGGGGCGGCGATAGCTTGCGCGGTTGGAATCATGAAAAAGGCGCAGACGCAGGAGCCTTTGGACGAGCGGTCAAATGATCCAAAGGCCAGATCCTTCAAGGACTATATCCCAGAGCCTTCGTATTTTCTGGCCATTTTTCTTATAGGCCTGTTTCCGGCTACGAATTACTGGGACTTTCCCATATACATCGTTGTAAGCGGCGCGATCTATTTCTATGCCAACCTGAAGGCCAGAAAATTCTCTCTTTCGGCTTTGGGCATAGCGTTTGTCCAGGTGGCTGTGGCGGCCTCGCTTTCATACCTTGTAGTTCTGCCCTTCCAGATGGGGTTTGACGCCATATCCTCCGAGATAAAGCTTGTGACCATACGTTCAAGGCTGTACCAGCTCTTAGTCCTGTACGGGTACCAGATAGTGTTCTTCGGCATGCTGCTGCTTGAAGCCATTTATTCATTTACCCATCCTCTCACGGTTCCCAAGGCGCAAAAGAGAGGGCCAAAATTTCAGCCTCCAAAGCCTGGGGAGCTTACGCTGGACATCCCTGAGGACGAAAAGAAGAAGCATATAGTCATAGCATTTCTGGAAAAGGCGAACCCGGCTGACGTTATTGCGGGAATACTGTTCGTCTGCGCCATAGGCCTTGTGATCTTGCCAGAGATCATTTTCATCAAGGACATTTACCCCAACAACCCCAGGGCAAACACAATGTTCAAGCTATGCTACCAAGCCTTCATTCTATTTTCCCTAGGCATTGGCTACGCTTTCCCAAGGCTTTTCATGCATCACGACAAGAAGAGGGGCGCAGATTACGTTACCTGCGCCATCGCTGTCGCCTTTTTGTTTTGCGCGTTCATCTATCCGTTTTACGCCATTGAAGGCTGGTACGGCAAGTTTTCACTTGGCGCGTACAAGGGCCTAAACGGCATCGCTTACATGGAAACCTACAAGGAGAAACTCTCGGACAGCGAAGACGCTGTTGACGAGCTGTCGATGGTAGATGACATTCCCATAATAGAATACCTGAAGAAAGTGAAGGGCCAGCCAGCCATCTGCGAGGCGAACGACTACAGCTACACATCCTTTGGGCGCATCGCTTCTGCCACAGGGCTTCCTGACATCTTCAACTGGTACACCCATCAGCAGCTTTGGCGAAACTCCGACCATGACGCGTTCAACGCCAGGGTAGTTGACGTTGAGCAGGTGTACACGAGCGGAAACGTCCAGACCATAACCGGTGTCTTGGACATGTACAATGTAGAGTACGTTGTTGTTGGGAAGCTTGAAAGAAAGAAGTTCGGGGACAGGATCCAAGAGCAGGCCATAAAGGATTTAGGCGAGATTGTTGTGGAGTCAAACGGGACATACCTGGTCAAGGTTTCATAAAACAAGGCCTTTCGCTTGCGCGAAAGGCCTTGTTTGGGTTTTATATATTTATTTCTATCTCCTTGCTGGCCTGCTGCCTGAAGCCGGGTTGCTAAGCAGAATGCCTTTGAGCTCTTCTTCCGCCTTTAGGAGCTCCTGCTCTGCCGCCCGCCTGTCCGCCTTGCCCTGCTCGTGTATCTGCAAGACTTCGGAGATGGTGTCTATGAGGTTTTCGTTGGTCTTTCTTATGGTCTCCACCGAAATGATGCTGCGCTCGGATTCCCTGGCGACATCGATTGAGCCTTGCTTCAAGAGCTCGCTGTTTCTCTGCAGCATCTCGTTGGTGTAGTCTGTGACCTTGGTCTGGGCCTCCAGGGCCTTCTTTGTCCTTTGCATGCCAAGCGCCAGCACCATCTGGTTCTTCCAGATAGGTATGGAGTTGACGATGCTGGACTGGATCTTGTCGGAAAGAGCGGCGTTGTTGTTTTGCAAAAGCCTGATCTGGGGCGCCATCTGGATGCTGATGATCCGGCTAAGCTTCAGGTCGTGGAGCTTCTTGTCAAAGCGGTCAGCCAAGGCCTGCATGTCGTTGAGCTTTTGGGCCTCCATCTGGTCGCCGTTTTGCGCCTTCAGCCTCTGGGCCGCTATATCGTTTTCGATGAATTGCTTGAGCTTCTCTTCGCCAGCCAGGATGTACATGGAGAGTTCCTTGTAGTACGCCAGGTTCTTTTCGTACAGGGAGTCAAACAGCGAAATGTCTTTGAGCAGCCCTCTCTGGTGCGTCTCAAGCTCCGTCTGGATCTTGTCTATGTTAACTTCCGCCTTGGCGTAGCCTGTCTGCATCCGCTCCATGTACTTTTTCGCGCTGTTGAACAGCCCGCCGAAAAAGCCGGGCTTTTCGTCCGTGGTCGCGTCGAAGCCCTTAAGCTCCATAACCAGGTTCGTCAAGCAGTCTCCAACCTCGCCGGTGTCCCTCGTACGGTAGTTGTTGAGAACCGAGTCGGAAAAGTCCGCGACCTTCTTTTGGGCAGAGGTTCCGTACATGGCAACAGTGTTCTGATCCATGAGGTTTATCTGCTTGGTGAATTCTGTCACGGCCTTCCTTTCTTCGGGATCCAAGCCGGACAGCGTTAGATCCGTGGACGGCGCAGGGCGGCCGTTTGATGCAGGGACTGTCGAAACTTGGTGCTCTGACTCGTCTCCAGGAAGTACCAGCCTAGGTATTTCAGCCATTATATCCTCCAATCTGCAAGCCAAGGCGGCTAGCTTTCTATTCTTTTTAGCTTTGCGAATTTCGCCAAGAGCTTTCTGCTGCCGTTGTGGTCAAAGGTTACTGTTACCTCAAAGTCCGCGCCTTTTGGCAATATGCTTTCCACTATGCCCTCTCCGTACTTGGCTTGCCGCACCCGGTCACCCTTCTTGAACTCAAGCAAGGAAACCGGCGCCTTGCCTTGGGGGAACGGAGCGGGAGCTTTGGCGGCGAAAGTGCGCCTTGCGGCCTTCTCCACGCATCCTGCAGGGATGTCGCCAATAAAGCGGCTAGGGCCTCCCGCTCTGCTTCCTGAGGGAAGAGGGCAAGAGGCTGGATAAGAGATCACGAGCTTATTCATGGCCCGGGTTGCGCCAACGTAGAAAAGCCGCCTTTCCTCTTCCAGCTTTTTCTTGTCGAATATGGCGGTATGAAAAGGCAGAAGCCCTTCAGCCGCGCCGCAGAGGAACACAAACGGGAACTCCAGCCCCTTCGCGCTGTGAAGAGTCATGACTGAGACAGCGTTCGCCTTCTCGTCGTAATTGTCCACATCAGAGACAAGCGCCACGCTCTCAAGAAAGTCGTACAAGCTTCCGCCGTTGTCGCGGTCAAAGGCTGCCGCCTTGCTGCGCAAAAGCTCTATGTTCGAAATCCTGGCATCTCTATCGTCTGTGTCAGAGGGATTGCCAGAGGTACTTTCAGAAGAGCTTTTTGATTCCGAAAGGCTTTTGATGTAGCCTGTGCGTTCTATCACCTCGCCCACAAGGGCGGACACAGAATTTTTCATTGAGAAGTCTGCCAGGCTGTCCATCATTGAGACGAAAGCCGTGACGGGCTTGACGCCTTCAAGCTCTGTCGCGGCGTCATAAAATGATATTCCCATTTCCTTGGCGAGGTTCGAAATCTTTTTTTGCGTTATCAGGCTAATGCCCCTCTTGGGAGTGTTTATTACCCTTAAGCATGAAATGTCGTCCCTGGGGTTGGCAATCGCTCTCAGATAGGCTATGATGTCTTTTACTTCCTTGCGCTGGTAGAACTTGACCCCGCCTATCAAGCGGTACGGAACTCCGCTTCGCACTAGGCCCTCTTCTATTGCCTTTGCCTGGAAGTTGGCGCGGTAGAGGATCGCGAACTGGGAATAAGGCTCGCCTTTGGCGCAAGCGCCAGCTATATGGGACGCTATCGCGTCAGCCTCCCCTATCTCGTCCTCGCAGCTCCACACTGAGACTTTGCTTCCGCCTTGCTTGTCTATCCAAAGGCTCTTTTCCACTCTGGCCATGTTCTTGGCAATGACTTCATTCGCCGCGCCAAGTATGTACTCCGTGGATCTGTAGTTCTGCTCCAGCTTCACTACAGCGGCTTTGGGATAGGTTTTCTCGAAATCAAGGATGTTTTTCACGTCAGCGCCGCGCCAGCTGTAGATGCTCTGGTCATCGTCGCCAACGGCGAAGAAGCTTTCGCTTTTGCCAGCCAAAAGGGATGCCAGCTTGTTTTGGGCATAGCTTGTGTCCTGGTATTCGTCAACCAGGACATGCTTGAGCTTTCTCTGCCACTTTGCCAACACGTCTGGGCGCTCCATGAAAAGCTTGACGCAAAGGGATATCAGATCATCAAAGTCAAGGCAGTTTGACGCCTTGAGCTTCCTTTGGTATTCCTTGAAAGTCTCCTTGTACTGGTCCGCGTCTTCCCAACCCAGCAACCTGTCTTTAAGCGTTGAAATGGCGGCGGCTATGTCCCTCAAGCTAGTCGCTTCGTCAACTACGCATTGCCTCAAGGCCTTCTGGGAATCCTCGGAGTCTAGTATGGTGAACCTGCTGTTGTATCCCAGGAATTGTATGTCGCTTCGGAGAATTCTGGCGCAAGCCGCGTGGAAGGTGCTGATCCAGACTTTTGAGCCCAGGTCGTTCAGCCCAGATATTCTCTCTTTCATCTCTCCGGCGGCCTTGTTTGTGAAAGTGATCGCCAAAATGCTGGAAGGATCAACTCCCTTTTCCAGCAACAGGGCAACTCGGTATGCAAGGGTTCTGGTCTTGCCTGATCCAGCGCCGGCAAAAACCAGCATTGGCCCCTTTTGGTGAAGCGCGGCAGTTCGCTGCTCATTGTTCAACTGGCTAAGATCAATCATCTGTTCATGCGTCTTCCTTGTCTGGCGCTTAAGGCCTGTTTTGGCGTATCCAAAAGCGTATCCCGAAATTTCGGCAGCAGCGAGAGGGCGTTTGTCCTGTTCAAGGGCAAATCGCCAAAGGCTTGCGATAACGCGCGCCTTTTCTGAGCCATAGATATAAATTCGGGATATGCTCCCATGCTGGCGACTAAATTTTCTTGTCGTTAACGGCCCGGCTGGCTTTTGAATGCAAGCAAAGCTTTAAATGCAAAAAAGCCATAAATTATGCTCTTAGGCGACAAGAAAATCATATTTAAATGTTCGTCAAGCATAAAGAAGATATGTTTGGCTTTGAAGTCCTGGACTGCCTTGGGCATATCCGAATTCCTGAAACGGCGCAGGCTGGCGCTCACGGCGCTTTGCGGCAAAAATTTCTTGCCGGCTTTCTGCGCTCAAGGCGAATCCCAGAACGCTCTTGATTTGGGATATGCCCTTATTCTATAGGATTCCTTGCATTTAGTCAAGCTCTGGAATGATTTTTGCATTGCTTCCAGAATATACGCAAGCGCGTTATGGGCATACTATACTGACAAGGCCGCCATAGCGACGCGCTGGCTTCGCTGTGGCAAAAAGCGCGTCCTGATTTAGGAATTCGCTGCATAACATGCCGCATTGCTGCAAAAAATTAAGAGCATATCCACAAATTATATCCGAGGCGCCATTTCGGAATTTTGGGATAAGCACATATGCGCCTTGTTTTAGTGTGCATTAGGGAGGAGGTAAACATGAGAGAAGACGATTTGCTTCCTATCGGAAAGTTTGCTGAATACGCGCGCCTGAACCGCTCCACTCTCATCTACTATGACGAGGAGGGCATCTTCTCGCCGAAAAAGCGCGGCAAAAACGGGTACAGGTATTATGCCCCATGGCAGATAAGCACAATCAACCTAATAACCTACCTTCAGGAATTCGGGCTTCCTTTGAAGCGAAACGCCGAGATAATGCAAAATCGGACGCCTGAGCAGATGATTGAGCTTCTTGACGCCCAAGAGTCCGAGCTGACAAAGAACATAGACGCTTTGGGCCATATCAGGAGCGTCCTCAGGGAATTCCTGCAGCTTTTGAAAGAGGGGAAGACTGCCGACACCGAAGCGTTGGCTATCGTGAAAAAGCCCGAGCGCAAGATCATGCTTGGCGACAAGAATGAGTTCAAGCGCAACGAAACGTTCCACGATTCTTTCACCCAGTTCTGCAACAACATCGACACCAGCGGCTCCAGGGTTTACTACCCGATAGGAGGGCTCTTTGAGAGCATGGACGAGTTCATGCGCCACCCCTCAAGGCCTGACCGCTTCTTCGCGCTAGATCCAGACGGCCCGGACACAATGGAAGGAGGAGAATACCTAATCGGGCATACCAGAGGCTACTATGGCCAAACGAACGACCTGCCGGAGAAGGTGAAGGATTACTCGGAAAAGCAAGGGCTCACCTTCGTAGGCCCAGTGTACAACATATTCCTGTGGAACGAGCTGAGCGTCCCGGAGCACGACAAGTATCTGCTGCAGATGTCTTGCAGGATAGGATAGTCTTAAACGCGCGGGATGGCATTTGCCCAATGCGCTTGAAGAGCAAGAATCGCTGTTTTAGCAGGACATGCCCAAAGCCAGTCATCCAGTCTGCGAAGCAATGGCATGGCCAAAGCCAATCATCCAGTCCAAGGCAACAATGGCATGCCCAAAGCCAATCATCCAATAGGATGACTGGCTTTTTTTATTACCACAAGAACAGCAGAGTTTTCCCAATAGCCAAGGGAATTGTAGGAAATGCCGCCGCAATCAGGAACACGCTTGTGACAGTGATTGCCAGCTTCTTTTTCCTCATGGACAGGATTGCGATGTACTCTCTGATCATGGCGTTTGGCATGTAGTAGAAAGCGGTCTTTGATCCTATTCCATCCAGCTTCATTCCTGCGCTTTTGGCGAATCTTCCAGCCCGAAGAAGGTGAAAGTCGCTTGTGGCTATAATGCAGCGCGGATTTTCCTTGCTGGTTGAGGCAGAAATTAGCTCTTTTGAAAACGCCATGTTTTCGTGCGTGTTTCTTGAGTTGCCCTCTACAATGACAAGCTCCGGGTCGTAACCTAGCTCGACCGCGCAGTCTAGCATCGCCTCGCCCTCAGACCGGCTTTCATCGCTTCCTTTCCCGCCAGACATCACGAGGGTGGGGGCATAGCCTTTCTTCGCCTTTTGCTTCACGCCGTAATCCACTGCCCGTTTGACCCGTCCAGCCAGGAGCTTTGTCACTTTGCCGTCCTTGAGGCCTGCGCCCAAGACGATTATGAAATCCTGGGGCATCCGTGGCTTGGCTAGGTTGTAAAGCAAAAGCGATGCCAGAAAAGAAATGAGGTGGATTAGGTAAAAAATCATAAGGCTTATTACGCCAGCCCAAATTCTCAGGAACCACGGGGGCAGGCTTTGGTTTCTTATAACTATGGTTACCGCCGCGAAAATCGCGAGGGCTATTGCCATTATAAGGGTTAGGCTGTTAGCCAGGCTTCGCCTTTCCTTTCGGAAGACAATCCGGGCGTTAACCAGGAAAAACGCTATAAAGAAGTAAACGCCAAAGGTGCTCGCAAAGATCCAAGTGACAAAGGCCAACGCCAGCACCACCCTGCTTATCGCGTTCTGCGAGAACCCAGCCGCGTACAAGAGCACGAAAAAGCCTGAGTCAGCAACAAAGGCTACCAAGATGCCCCCAGTCCACAAGCTGGTCCTGTTCACGCGGTAGACCACGGCGAACGCAATGAAAAGAATGGCGAGAGTTGTTGCGGATACAGCTAGCTCCATATGATCACCTTTAACTGGGGAACGATTGTAATTATAATTACATATCAGATCGAGACGCTTGCGCGAAATCTTGTTATTTGCGAAAATCTTGTTTCTTGCAAAATTGTAAGGGGGCTGTCAAGCAAATGAATGGCGCGATGGCAAGCGGCAGTGCTATACTTTGCTTGCAAGGGCGCGAATGAAAGAAGAAAGAAAGAAAGAAGAAAGCGCAAGCTTGGCTTGAGCATATTTAATATTTTATATTTTACAAAAAATAGCTGGGGCTATGCCCCGCTTTCTAAGGAGGCTTGACATGTCTGCGTTGCTAAAGGCAGTGAACATAGAGAAATACTACGG
Source organism: Clostridiales bacterium (assembly GCA_031270945.1). GTDB lineage: Bacteria > Bacillota > Clostridia > Lachnospirales > WQUN01 > JAISWZ01. The sequence goes on from JAISWZ010000085.1 coordinate 18,109, forward strand.
GGGAAAGTCGAATCTCACCAAGGCGCTTGACGGCTTGAGCTTTGAGGTTCGCAAAGGGGAGTTCGTGGGCATCATGGGCGCGTCGGGCTCAGGAAAGACAACTCTCCTCAATTGCATCTCCACTATAGACAAGGCCACATCCGGCCAGATCTGGATTAACGGCAAAGACATCACAAAGATGGGGCGGGCGGCGATATCCAGATTCCGCAGGGAAACGCTGGGGTTCATTTTCCAGGACTTCAACCTCTTGGACACGCTGACCGGGTACGAGAACATAGCGCTCGCTCTGACAATCATGAAAAAGCCAGTTTCCCACATTGACACGAGGGTTCGTGAGGTGGCTGGGATCCTTGGGATAAGCGAGATACTTTCGCGCTACCCTTACCAGATGTCTGGAGGCCAAAAGCAGAGGGTCGCAAGCGCCAGGGCCATTGTGGCCGACCCCAAGCTGGTTCTTGCTGACGAGCCTACAGGGGCGCTTGACTCCAAGGCGTCAAAGGCATTGCTTGAAAGCTTCAGGACTCTTGTGTCAGATCAGGGCGCAACCATTCTCATGGTTACCCATGACCCTTATGCCGCGAGCTTTTTGAAAAGAATCATCTTTATCAGAGACGGCAAGCTTTTTCATGAGCTGGCTCGAGGCGACGAATCCAGAAAGGGATTCTTTGACCGAATAATCGAGGTGGTAAGCCTGTTGGGGGGAGACGCAAATGACATCAGCTGAGATTGCCCTGCGCAACGTGAAGAAAAGCGCCAGCGATTACGCCATTTACTTTCTCACCCTTATATTTGGCGTGTGCGTGTTCTACGTCTTTAACGCTCTTGAAAGCCAGAGCGCCATAATGAGGATATCGGCAAACCAGGCTGTGATCTTCAGGCAGGTAGGACAAATAATGTCTGGAATTTCTGTCTTTGTTTCGACAATTCTGGGACTCTTGATTGTTTACGCCAACAGGTTCCTGATGAGGCGAAGGAAGAAGGAATTCGGGATTTACCTTCTTCTAGGCATGGACAAGTCAAAAATGTCTTTCATTTTAATCCTGGAAACTTTGTACGTCGGGCTGTTCTCGCTTTTGGCAGGGCTTTTGCTTGGAGCGCTTTTGTCCCAAGCAATGTCCTTGCTTACAGCCAAGCTTTTGCATGCTGAGGTCTCAACCTTCGTTTTCGTGTTTTCCCCCCAGGCCTTGGTGAAGACGATAGTCTGCTTCTCCCTTATATTTCTCGTGGCCTTGGTTTTCAACATGGCTTCCGCCAACAACCAGACCCTTTTGGGCATGCTTTACGCAAACCGCAAGAACGAAGGTTTCAAGACACCCAAGGTTTCGGTTTCAGTCGGACTGTTCCTGGCTTCGCTGGCTCTTCTGGGAGTCGCATACTGGCTTGCCATTGATGGGCCCAGCGTGACCGAGAACTGCTACCAGATAGCCGCCGTCTTGGGGGTTGCCGGAACGGCGCTGTTCTTTTACTCGCTTTCAGGATTTTTGCTAAAGGCCATCCAGCAAAGCAAGAAGGTTTACCTAAGCGGGCTCAACATGTTTGTGCTAAGACAGATCAACAGCAAGATCGCGACTACATGCGCTTCCACGACGTTAGTCTGCCTTACACTTTTTGTCTCCATCTGCACCCTGTCCTCAGGCATCAGCTTCTCAACCTCTGTATATGAGGGCATGAAGGAGTCAGCTCCCTTTGATGCGTCCCACGCCATTTTTCCCAAAGATGACGAAGATTATTTAGGCGTTGACCTTATCGAGGAAGCCAAGGCAAACGGCATTGACATAGGCGCTTTCGCAAAGGATGCCTTTACGCTCAGGTACAGAAGAACCGGTGTCACAATGCCAGTGGAGCTGTACAGCCAGATCTTTGACATGGAGCTCTTGGCCATAAGCCTCTCAGAGTTCAACAAGGCTTCCGTGACCCAGGGTCTTGAACCTTTGGCTCTTGAGCCTGGACAGTTCGCGGTTAATCAGACATTCTCCAACAAGACAGCGATTGACTACCTGAACAGCTGGCTGGATGCCGGAAACACTGCAACCGTAAGCGGAGAGACGTTGAGCTTCAAGCCTGGCGCTGTTTTTGAGCGGATGCTTGAAACTTCTGAATACCAGGCAAATGGCGCCATGATCGTGATCAGCGACGAGCTGGCAAAAGATCTTCCCTCGGCAAGGGATGTGGTGAGCTTTATCTACAATGACGCCGAAAACGCTCAGCAGCTATGCGTAGACGCGTTTCTGGGCTTTGGCCCCGAAAGCGCCAACAACATGCTGCAGACCAGAATCGGCCTCCTGGATCGCGGAGACGCCACATCTACCATTCTATCATACTTGGCTGTGTATTTGGGCCTCATTTTCTTGATAGCCTCGGCTGCCATTCTTGCAATCGGCCTTCTCTCGGAGACCAGCGACAACCTGTTCAGCTACGGGCTGTTGAGGAAAGTGGGCGCTGAGGAGAAAATGGTAAACAACGCGCTTTATTCTCAAATATCAATACGCTTCATGATGCCTTTAGGTCTGGCTTTAGCTCATTCCATAGCTGGAATAATTGGGGCGTCAAAGCTGGTCTCCAACTTTGAGCTGGCTGGCATCCTTGGAGGAAGCCTGTTTACGGCGCTTGTCATAGCGGCTGTCTTTGGAGGGTACTGTTTCGCAACCTGCCAAGGAAGCAAGGCAATGCTTGGCAAAAGCTGAGAAATGCTTGTATCTTGTCGTTTCAAATCGTTGCGCTCGCCAGTTTAAAAAAATCAAGACAAAATGCCCGTGAGTTTTCACGGGCATTTTTGTTTTTTGCAAAAGATCTGATAAGCTCAAAGCCGCCTTTGAAGCCAAGCGTCCTGCTAACCGCGAAACAGCTCCAGCTCTTCTTCCTCTTCAGCGTAACGGTCTCGCTCTCGCTCAGGCGACCTTTTCATTTCAAGGATCAAGAAATGGGCTGACGAGCCCTGATCCGCCGTGATGTTAATGTCTTCCTCAACCGCCTCCAAGGCGTCTTTTTCGTCCAGCTTATGTCTTCCGATACTGGCCTTGCCCTCGACTAGAACCAGGTAAGCCTGGCGTCCCGGGTAGATTTTGAACTCCAGGGATTCACCTTCGGATATCACGGAGGCATAGATGTTGGTGTCGGCATGGAGCCTTATTGGCGCGGGGTTTTCTGCGCTCCCTGTTGCGATTGGCATCCAGCGCCCAACCCTGTCCTCCCAGTTGAACTTGAAATCCCCGTAAGAAGGCGCTCGTCCAAGCTGGTTTGGCTCAATCCAGATCTGCAGGAACCTGAGCATCCCTCTGCCAAAGTTGTGCTCGCTGTGCAAGACGCCTGTTCCGGCAGTCATGTATTGAACCTGCCCTCTTCCCAGGGTGTTGCTGTTTCCCATGCTGTCGGCGTGGGTCAGCTCTCCTTGCACGACATAGCTGATAATTTCCATGTCTCGGTGCGGATGCGTGTCAAATCCGGTTCCAGGCTTGACCATGTCGTCATTTACAACCCTCAGCGAGCCAAAGCTCATGTTTGCGGGGTTATAGTACTCTGCGAAAGAGAAGTGGAAATGGCTGTCCAGCCATCCATGAACCCCTCTGCCCATCTTGTTGTGGTCAATGTGCTTTATCATTTGCGATCCTCCACCCGTTAAGGGTATGCCTTTTCTTGCGTAAACATGCGAACGGCATGAGCCGTCTAGGGTATACCCTTATTATTTATTGCAACGGGCCTTTTCATTCGTGTTGGTGCCAAAGGCATGCGAAAACGCCGGATGGTTGTTTTAATTGCTTCAAAGGAATTATTTTTTAAATTTTTTATATTTTATTATTTTGTTATTTTTGTTCTTTTAACGTATATCGCCAAAGCCTTTCCCTATCCTCTTCTCTCGCATAGTCAATCCCAATCCTTTTTGACGCAACGCACTGCGCCTCAAAGCCGTCATCCTCCAGCCAGATCAGGCTGGAGGACAACAAGTCTTCGCCGTTTAGGGATTTCGTAATGCCCATGGCCTTCGTTAGCCGCCCAGGCCCAACGTAGCCTATCCCTCCCCGAAGGAGAACCGCCTCCGGGTGGCCTTCTGGGCCTGTCACGATATTCAGCAAGTGATGGATTCCATAGCATAAGTAAATATACGCGAAGCCCCCTCGCCTGAACATTATTTCGGTTCTGAGGGTTTTCCCTTTGCTGGCGTGGCACGCCGAGTCCAATGGGCCATAGTAGGCTTCTGTATCGGTTATTCGAACCTGGGCTATGCCGCCAATGTTTGAGAAAAGAAGCTTCCCTACAAGCAAAGGGGCCAGCTCAAGGGCGCTTCGGCTATAAAAGCTTTCGTCAAGCCTTGCCATAAGGGCATGCCCTCCGTGGGTTTGCTGTATTAGATTTTTTGATCTTTTTAATCTAAATCCTCAGGCATGCCCTTCGGCAGCCTTACGACAAAGGAGCTTCCCAAATCGGGCTTGCTTGTCGCTGTTATGTCTCCGTCATGGGCGGTAACCAATGACTTGGCTATGGCAAGCCCTATGCCAGCGCCTCCGGTCTTGCGGCTCCTGGACTTGTCCGTCCTGTAGAACCTTTCAAACACCAGCGGAAGCTCTTCCTCGCTTATGCCGATGCCGTTGTCCTTGACTGTTACCGTGGCCCAGCTGACGCCGTCTTTCACTTGAATCGATATCTTTCCGCCCTCAGAGGTGTACTTTATGGCGTTGGACAAAAGGTTTGAGATCACTTGGCGCATTCTCGGCCCATCGGCAAGGACAATTGCGCTTGAGCCTGATGTATTTACAGTGATGCCCTTTTTTGAGCTCTCCAAGTCAAAGCTTTCTTTGACGTTTTGCGCCAGCTCAAGGAGATCCACTGGTGTTTTTGAAAGCTCTCTGATGTCTTTTTCAACTTTGGACAGCCTTTCAAGATCCGAGACCAGACCTGAGAGCCTTTCGATCTCTTCGTAGACGCTTTGCAACCTTTCTTGGCTTGCGCTCCACACGCCTTCTATCATGGCTTCCAGGTGCGACGCCACTACAGTCAGAGGCGTTCTCAGCTCATGCGCCACATCCGTTGTCAGCCTTCTGCGCAGGCTGTCCTGCCTTGACAGTGACTCCGCCATGTTGTTTATGGCTGCAACCAGCTCGCTCAGCTCTTTGGTTCTAGCTTTGCCGTTAAACCTGATGTTGTAGTTTCCCTCTGAGATATGGGTAGCTATGTGTGCTGACTTTGTTATTGGCTTGGAAATGCGTCCAGCCAGAAATCCTCCAGCCAAGCTTCCGGCAACTATAGAGACAAGCCCTGCGGCTAGCATAGCCGCGTTTAGCGCGTCCAGAAACCGCAAGTCGCTTTCGCTAAAGAAATATGGCCCGTAATAGGAGACCAGAAGCTTTCCCACAGTCTGATTGTCCTGAACCAAATCCTTCTCGTGGGTTATTATGCCTCCAGGAAGCTTTGGGCGGCTTGCCGTCATCCGCTCGGACACTTGGGCCATTATCTGGGAGCAAAGAGTCATGTCGTGGTTTTCAGCGTCCCAGACTGGGTTGCCTTTCCCGTCATAGAGCTTTATTATATAGCCCTCGTACAGGGCATGCATGCCAACTCCATGCACGTAGCTGGAATCCCAGCGTCCAGTTAGCGCGTTGTACTGGTGGCTTAGGTCTATCGCTAGAGTGTCCGCCTGGGATTCATGCTTTTCTTTGATGTAGTCCTCAAAGCTTGCGTTTATCATGACGTTTGAAAAGAAGCTCCCAAGCCCAATGGTAAAGAGCACTATTGATGCAGTGACAAGAGCCATGTGCGTCCTAATGCTGGAGTTCAACTTTCAGCACATCCAAACTTGTATCCCAAGCCATGGACGGTTAAAACGTATGATGGGTTCCTGGGATCGTCCTCGATCTTCTTCCTTAGGTTCTTGACATGGGTGTCGACATTTCTTTCGCTTCCGTCAAAGTCGTCACCTAGGGCGATGGATATGAGCTCTTCTCTTGAAAAAACCTTTGCGGGCCGCCTGATCAACGCCGCCAAAATCTTTAGCTCGCTTTGCGTCAAGCTCACAGGCTCTCCGCCTTTGGACACTTCCGCCCGATCAAAGTCAACAACCAGATCTCCGTCTTTCCAAGAGCTCTTCGATTCCAATGAAACCAGATCCTTGGCTGATCTGCGCAAGACAGCGGCTATTCTCGCATGAAGCTCCTTAAGGCTGAAGGGCTTTACAATGTAGTCGTCAGCCCCAAGGCTAAAGCTTTTCACCAGGTCGCTCTCGTCGGATTTCGCTGAAATGACGATTATTGGCACCCTGGACTTCTTCCTAAGCCTTGAGCAGACCTCTTCGCCAGTCATGCCCTCCAGCATCAGATCCAAAAGCACAAGCGATATTCTGCGCTTGTCAAATATCTCAAGCGCCTCTTGGCCGCTTTGGGCCGCAAAAACCTCAAAGCCCTTGCTTGTCAAGAAATCTGATACCGCTTCAAGTATTTTAGGCTCATCATCAACTGCCAAGATTTTTGCGGCCACTTGATTCTCCCCCTGACGCGCAGCGCCTATGCGATATCCCAAAGTTTCGGCTGTGGCGATGCAAAAGTCATTGCAATGCTTCTGCGTGTGACTTTCACAGGCAAAATGAATTATGGGATACGCTCTTAGTCAATGTCTCATGACCGTTTTTTCTTTTTTAATTATACTTCAAGCCCTCTGTTTAGCGCAAGCTGAGGGAATGGGGCAAATTTCGAAACAGGCTGGATTCTGGGGCACAGGGTCTAAATATGCTGACAAATGGCATAATTTAGAATTTATTTATTGGGCGGGAGCGGCCCGACTGGCTTCTAGCGCATATAAAGCTACAAATCAATTGGGGGATATGCGCTGAGGCGGGCAGCGATGTAGCGATTAGATAATCTCGCATTTGAGCGTCGGTCAGCGTAAAAATGGCGAGGGATTTCCCCTCGCCATTTTTGCTTTTTGTTTTTTTATTTTTTATTTTTTTTATTTTATAGCAGGTTAAACGGCTTCAAAAGCTTCCAAACCAGCGTGGACACCCCGTCAACATGGACAGGCACTTCCGCGTGCGCCCAGCCATCCACGGCTTCAAGGTTTACGCCAGCGTTTTTAAACGGCTCTGGATTGAGGGCGAATACTGCATCCTTTTCCTGGTTTGTGTCAGTGTCGGTTAACACAAGCATATCCTTGGCCCATTCAAAGAGGTTTCCGCCTCCAAGCTCAATATTGAAGTGATCCATGTCCGGATGGTAGCCTATCGAGGTGCGATGGTTCAAGATTATGTTTTTGAAGGCCTTTTCCGGAGCGTCAGCGCTGGACGCGTCGGATTTTGGGATTTCAATGGTGAACACCCCGCCTGAGACTGTGTAGTTTGACGGGAGCAAGGACGGGTCTAGCCCAGCGTCCAGAAATGGCTGGATGTCAATTTCCAAAAGCGCGTCATCGCTGCCTGATTTTGCCCAGATGAAACTCGCTTGGCCGTCTGGCGACTTGATCGCCCAGCCAGCATCCCGCTTCTCGCTTCCAGCGGCTTCTATTAAAGCGTCAAAAGACTTTCCCGCCTGGTTTGCGACAACATCCAGGCTGGAGCATGCGGCCAGCATGGCCAAAGCGGCGACAGCCGCCAATAGTTTTATGCTTCTCATGTTGTCTCCCCTTGTTGCTTACCTATTTTTTTTCTTTTTCTTTTTGGGAACCTTGAAGTTCTTAAGCCTCAAAGCGTTTGTCAGCACCGACACAGAGCTTAGGCTCATGGCGGCTGCCGCGAAGATCGGGTTAAGCAGAGGGCCTCCAAACAAGTAGAGGACTCCAGCCGCTATGGGTATGCCTATGACGTTGTACCCAAATGCCCAAAACAGGTTTTGCTTGATGTTTCTCATGGTGCGCTGGCTCAACAGGATAGCTGTTGGCACATCCCTCAGGTCTGATCTCATGAGCACTATGTCTGCTGACTCCATGGCGACGTCCGTTCCTGATCCGATGGCTATTCCTATGTCAGCCTGCGCCAGCGCCGGAGCGTCGTTGATGCCGTCTCCAACCATGGCTACCTTCTTGCCCTTTTGCTGGAGCTTTTTCACTTCGTTTGACTTGTCTTGGGGAAGCACTTCGGCCAAAACCTTGCTTATCCCCACTTGCTTGGCGATGGCGGCGGCGGTCTTTTGGTTGTCGCCTGTTATCATGAGGGTTTCAATCCCCATCTTTTTAAGCCTTTTTATCGCCTTCTTGCTGCTTGGCTTAACTACGTCCGCCACAGCGATAATGCCTGCAAGCTCTCCGTCCACGGCTACGTACATAGGGGTTTTGCCCTCTTCAGCCAGCCTGTCGGATTCCAGCTTAAACTGCGCCAGGGAGATTCCTCTCTCTGCCATGAGCTTGCTGTTTCCGGCTAAAACTTTCATGCCTCCGATTTCGGCCTCTATGCCTCTGCCTGTGATCGAGTTGAAAGAATCCGGTTCCCAAAGCTGAAGCCCTCTTTCCTGCGCCATAGCTACAATGGCTTGGCCCAGCGGGTGCTCCGAGCCTTTTTCAGCGGATGCCGCAAACAGAAGGAGCTTGTCTGGCTCGAGTGACAGGATATCTGTCACTGCGGGCTTTCCTTTGGTGATCGTGCCTGTCTTGTCAAATACAACGGCGGTTGTCTTGTGAGCGATCTCAAGCGCTTCTCCGCCTTTTATAAGTATTCCGTTTTCAGCGCCTTTTCCTGTTCCAACCATGATAGCTGTAGGAGTCGCAAGCCCCAAAGCGCATGGGCAAGCTATCACAAGCACCGATATAAATATGGTAAGGGCAAATGTGGGGTCCCCTGTCCCTATAAGCCATGCAACGCCAGCGATTATCGCTATCGCGCAAACCGCAGGCACAAAGTACCCGCTTACTGTATCGGCCAATTGGGCTATGGGAGCTTTGCTTCCCTGAGCGTCCTCCACCAGCTTTATGATCTGGGCCAGAGCGGTGTCGCTGCCTATCTTCTCAGCCTTGAACTGGGCTGTGCCTGTCGTGTTTATGCTAGCGGCGTATACAGGATCCCCAGCCTTTTTGTCCACTGGCATGCTCTCTCCAGTGAGCATAGACTCGTCTACTGAGGTGTGGCCGCTTGTCACAGTTCCGTCAACCGGAATCTTTGCTCCAGGCTTGATAACGATTGTGTCGCCAATCTCAACCTCGTCAATCGGAATCTCTTTCTCGACTCCGTCTTTGACAAGTATGGCCGTCTTAGGCGCAAGGCCCATGAGCTTCTTGATAGCCTCGCTTGTTTTGCCCTTGGATACCGCCTCAAGGGACTTGCCCAAAAGGATAAGTGTTATGATTACTCCTGCCGACTCGAAGTACAAGACATCAACCGCGTCGAAATGCCCTGTCGCTATGCGCCAGATGTTGTAGACGCTGTACAGGAACGCCGCTGACGTTCCAACCGCTATAAGAGAGTCCATGTTTGGGCTTCTCATAACCAGGGCCCGGAATCCTACAGTGAAAAACTTGTATCCAACCCCTATGGCCGGAAGCACAAGCGCCAGCTCTATCACCGCGTAAACCAAGGGGTAGTTCATCATCATTGATTCTATGGCTTTCGCGAATGGCAACTGCACAAACTTTATCATTGGCGCCATTGCAATGTACAACAGAGGGAAGGAGAAGATGACGGCCACAATGAATTTTGTCCAAAGCGTCTTTATTTCCTTTTGCTTTCTCTCCCTGTCCTCGTCAGCGTCCCTGGCCTCTATGGCCTTGTATCCCGCTTTGACTATGGCCGCCTTAAGTTCCGCCACCCGAACGATCTGTGGATCGTAGACGACCGTTGCCTTTTCGGTTGCGAAGTTGACAGAGGCGCTTGACACGCCCTCCACCTGCTTAAGGGCCTTTTCCACCCTCTGGGCGCAAGCCGCGCAGGTCATTCCGCCAACTGGTATCGTAATGCCGTTTCCTGAGGCCTTTTCTAAAGCCTCATATCCAATCTTTGATACTGCAGCCTGAATGTCTGCTAATGCTAGCGTATCTGGCTCATACTCGACAAACAGCTTTTCCGTCGCCAGGTTTACCGAGGCCTTTGCCACTCCCGGAAGCTTGTTTACCGTTTTTTCGATCCTCTGTGCGCATGCGGCGCAGGTCATTCCCCTAATGCCCAGCACTTCACTATCCATGATTCACCCCGTTTTGTTTTCTGCGCCTAAGGCGCGATGCACTTTATGTGCCCAATATGAAACCGCAGAACGGTTCTGAGTGCATATCCCAAAATTCTGAAATGGATATGCTCTAAGGCTTTGGCGTCTATCGTTTGGCTTTCCCAAAGCCCCGCTATAATTTTAATATTGATTTTATATTTTGCAAGTACGCACTTTTTTGTGCTATACTATCCAAAATGAAACCAAGCATTGCTTAAGTATATTGGCGTCCATCGCCTCTTTGGTGTCAATCGCTTTGCGCTTTCTCCAATCCTCATGTTGTGATTATAATACTGATTTTTCATTTTGCAAGTACGCACTTTTTTGTGCTATACTATCCAAAATAAAACCATAGGATGGCTTAAGCGCTTTGGCATCCAGCGCCTATTACGCTTTCTCCGTACCTATGCTATAATTATAATACTGATTTTTCATTCTGCAAGTACGCACTTTTTTGTGCTATACTATCCAAAATGAAACTAAGCATGATTTAAGCGCTTCGGCGTCTAATGCTTCTTTGGTGTCCAGCGCCTCTTCGGCATCCAGCGCCTTGCGCTCTATCCAAACCTATACTATAATTATAATACTGATTTTTCATTCTGCAAGTACGCACTTTTTTGTGCTATACTATCCAAAACGAAACCAAGTAAGGTTTAAGCGCCTCGGCATCCAGCGCCTATTGCGCCCTCTCCAAACCTATGCTATAATTATAATACTGATTTTTCTTTCTGCAAGTACGCACTTTTTTGTGCTATACTATCTAAAATGAAACTAAGCTTGATTAAGCGCTCCAGCGTCCAATGCCTCTTTGGCTTCCAGCGCCTCTTTGGTGTCCAGCGCCTATTGTGCTTTCTCCAAACCCACGCTATAATTATAATACTGATTTTTCTTTCTGCAAGTACGCACTTTTTTGTGCTATACTACCCAAAACGAAACTAAACATGATTTAAGCGCTCCGGCGTCCAATGCCTCTTTGGCGTCAAGCGCCTTACGCTTTTCCTAAACCCATGATATAATTATAATACTGATTTTTCTTTCTGCAAGTACGCACTTTTTTGTGATATACTACCTAAAACGAAACCATAGGACAGCTTAAGCGCTTTCGCCTTAATTGCCTCTTGCGCTCTCTTCAAATCCATGCTATAATTTTAATACCAATTTTTCATTCTGCAAGTACGCACTTTATAGTGCAATAGTTTCTAAAGCGAAACCCAGTACCCAAAATGATACCGTTAAAAAACGCCCATTTGCGAAGGGAGATGCAAGCATGAAATGTTGCGGCGAGGTCAATTGCCCAGTTGACGCGACACTGGACATGATCGGAGGAAAGTACAAAGCCCTTATACTTTGGCACCTGATTGACACCACACTGAGGTTTGGGGAATTGAGCAAACTCATTCCGCAGGCCACGGCAAAAATGCTTACCCAGCAGCTGCGCGAGCTGGAGGCAGACAACCTGGTCATCCGCACTGTTCACCCAGTGGTTCCTCCCAAAGTGGAGTACCGCCTCTCGGAGCTGGGCGAAAGCATCAGGCCAATTCTTTCCGCCATGTACGATTGGGGCGCTGACTACCTGAAGAAGAGCGGGCTTGAGGTGAACTGTTCCATGTCAGCAAAGGCCCGCTAGGGTTGAAGCTCGGAAAACGCGGGCGCTAGGGCCAGGGCTTAAGCGCAATATTTGAGGCTTCCAGGATTCCTTTCTGGAAGCCTTTTTTGCGTTAAAAGAAAAATGCTGGCCGGGATAGGTCAGCATACCCCAAAACTCTGTTGACTTAACTATATATTTCTGATATTGACAAACATTTTTGTTATAAATTCACTGATTATGATGTTTTGTCAAGCGCAATCAAACATAATTTCGTTAGATACACTAGCTTGACATTGCTTTATCGCGTCTGAATTTGGAGTTTTCTTGTCATGTCATGGGTATACTTCAGAGTACCCTCAAAGAAAATCTGCATTTAATCCTAACGTTAATTCAAACAAGTACGCTAGTTAATTAACATCGAGCCACTTGCGGGGTTATGTCTTATAACAGCAATAGCTTCGTTTACTCCCAATCTTTTGAACCTGTATTCAGCAAAAGGCTGGCATGCATCCGCACTCCAGCCTTCAACCCCATCATACTCTCTTTCGCTTTTCAAGCGCTATGAATTTCTTCTTACACATGACCCATGACTTTATGGGGAACGTATGGTTCTTCCAGATATGCAGCCTCTTCTGGCGTGAGCGATATAGACGTTGCCGGGAGCGCCTCTTCCAGGTGCGAGGCTTTGGTTGCGCCAACAATGGGAATGGCTACAGGCGCTTTCTGCATGATCCAAGCAAGCGCCACTTGGGTTCTTAGCGCTCCCCTCTTCTCGGCTACCTCGCCTAGCCTGTCTGTTACGAGCTTGTCCGCCTCGGCTGTAGTGTCATATTTCTTTTGCGAAATAAAATCGGTTTCAAGCCTTTTGGTAGACGTTTCGCCGCCTCTGGTCAAGCGTCCCGCCGCCAACGGGCTATAGGGAGTGATAGCAATCTTTTCTTCCTTGCAGAGAGGGAGCATTTCTCTTTCCTCTTCGCGATAGATTAGGTTGAGATGGTTCTGCATTGTCACAAAGCGGGTCCAGCCATTCGCCTGAGCCACGTAGAGCGCCTTCAGGAACTGCCAGGAGTGCATGGCGGACGCGCCGATATACCTGGCCTTCCCTGCCTTGACTACGTCATTTAACGCTGACATGGTCTCTTCTATGGGGGTTCCATAGTCCCAGCGATGGATGATGTAGAGATCTACGTAGTCCATTCCCAAGCGCTTGAGGCTGTGGTCTATCTCGCTTAAGATCGCCTTTCTGGACAGCCCGGCCCCGTTTGGCCCATCGTGCATTTTGCCGTTTACCTTCGTCGCGATCACTACTTGGTCGCGATTGGCATAGTCCCTGATGGCCTTGCCCAGGATCTCCTCGCTTCTGCCAAGGGAATAGACATTGGCTGTGTCAAAGAAGTTGATTCCAAGCTCAAGAGCCCTTTTGATCACAGGCCTGCTGGCTTCCTCTCCCAGCGCCCACTTGTGCACCCATCCATCGGGATCTCCAAACCCCATGCATCCAAGGCAAATTTTCGAAACGTCTAGCCCTGTGTTTCCGAGCTTAATGTACTCCATACCTCGCCTCCTGCAGCGCGCCAGGTTTTTCGCCCAGCGTCTATTTTCGCTCTCTTAGTGCATATCCCAAAATTCCGTAATGGCACCGGAAAAATCCTGGCGAATGCTTCAACGCCGGATTTTTCCGGTGCCTCGGATATAATTTTGGGATATGCACTTAAACAATTGACTTGCAGCATGCAACATAGTACAATCTATTATACGACTTGGAGTTGGCTCTAAGTCAATAGGAACTTCATATAAAGGCGGATTTTTTAAGCTTTCGCCACGAGAGGCGGCATCGTTCATGACTATAGCGCAAGCTTGCAAAACCCTCAATCTATCAGCGGACACTTTAAGGTACTATGAAAAGGTAGGGCTTATCCCCAAAATCGGCAGAACGGAAAGCGGCTTGAGAGACTACACCAGCGCTGACTGCAATTGGATCGAGTTTATCAAGTGCATGCGCAACGCAGGGGTTCAAGTTGAATCGCTGGTAGAGTACGTAAAGCTGTACCAGGAAGGCGACTCAACCCATGAGGCCCGGAAGGACATTCTTGTTCGGGAGCGTGATCGCATATCCGCGCAGGTTGAGGCGATGCAACAGACGCTCACCAGGCTCAACTTCAAGATCGAAAAGTACGAAACGAAAATGAAAAACGCAGAGCCCTTGCTGGGTGACTGCGCGAAGTGCTCTTCATAAGCTTTAAGAGCCATTGCTTGCGGCATGGATCCATTTGGGGATCTGTGCCGCTTTTTTTATCTTATATAAGCCTACGAGTATAAAGTTTAGGGTATCAGGGAACCGGCAGCACGTCTTGAATCGAAAGCGAGCCCAACTACCCTCTTGAGGTGAAGATACGGAGGCTCCTTTTGTACCGTGGCATTGGCACTTATTGCTCTTTGCGGTACGGGCTCGCTCTTTGAGCCCGTACCGCTTTCTGCTTCACCTTTTCGATAAGCTCTAGCTTTCTGGTTCGCTGTGTTCAAATATCTCCGCGGTTGCTTTTATTAGTGTTTTCGTTCAAATATCTCCAGAAACGGCTAATGTTAATGTTTTCGTTCAACTACACTGCTTTCTCCCTTTTGCGGCTAAGGCTATTGTAAGAAAGGCCTCTTTGTGTTTTGTGAAATAATGTTACTTTTTGTCTTTCAAATCCTCATTTGCGAGCGCTCATCTCAAATCTCTGAATGCTTAACATTGCATTTATCATTTGCAACCTTCGCGAAATTTGCTATAAATACTAATTAACATTCGGAGCTTTTCACAAGTTTAGCCTTAGCCAGAAACCTTGCAAAACATGCGTTCGTTGTTCGTGAATCAATCCTAAACCACTTCATGTCGGTTTTGCGTCATCGAGTTTTATGATAAAACTCTGTTTGAGCAACATAAAATTGCCTCACAATGAATGTTGGCTATCAACTCTGCGCATATGCTCGTAATTTTATAGCACATCTGTTCGCTCTTTAAATTCGCCTATGTTTTTTCTGTCTGGCGGAAGAGTCATGCGCGTTCATAAATGGTCGTTTGGCTCTCTCACAGCAGTACTACGCTTCCTATTCCTCGCTTAGTTTCCCTGGCGCCGCTATCCTTTAGCCGCTTTCAACCCGCCTTAGCCACGCTTGGAGGTACCCTCTGTCCCAATTCATCTGATTCCTCCCTTTGCGGTATGGGCCCGCTCTTTGGGCCCGTACGCTTATTGCCTCGCTTTCTCGGTATCGTGCGCTTCTCGATAGCAATGTGCAACGCATACAAGTTCTTTCTTCAACCTTATTTCTCGTCTCAATAACGTCGCTTTGTCCCTTCGATGCAAGGGGTATTTTAAAAAATCTCCTTTGGTTTTTGTTAGATTTTATTGCTTTTTGTCTTTTGATTCATCTTCTTCTCGTGCTCACCTAAAATCTCTGAATGCTTAACATTGTAGTAATTTTCTGCAACCTTCTAGATATTTGTTATAATTACTAATTAACATTCGGAGTATTTCACAAGTTTCACATTAGCCAGAAACCTTGAAAAACATGCGTTCGCAGTTCTTGAATCAATCCTGTTCGACTCAATATCGTTTTTGAATCATAGATTTTAAGTGGCAAAACTCTGTTTGAGCAACATACAATACGTATATAATGAATGTTGGCTACAAACTCGATGCATATCCTCGCAATTTTACAGCATATCTGTTCGCGCTTTTAATCAGCCTATGTTGGCGGAAGAGCCAGGCGCGTTCACAAGCGGTCGTTTGGCTAACTTCTGCCTCTGCATTTCCTTCCCGTTTTCTAAGCGCTAATCCAGGACTTTCTCGTACCTTCCCTCTTCGATGAGTCCGTTCTTAGGGTTCGTACCGCTTATGTACTCCCCTCTTTCTCTCTAACTATTGAAAGCGGCTTGTCTATCCTCTCGTCTAGCGCTTCCCTATTCCACTGTATCCTAGCTCGTTCTCGCTCGTCTTGCTATGGCTTACCGCGCTCTCTATCCAAACGCGTCTGAATCCGCCTATTCGGTACAGGCTCTTGGTTTGCCAAAAAGCAACATCCCCGTGGAAGCCAAAAACCGCTTATGGGCACCTTTCTCGGTTCATCATCACCACAGGAACGTTTCTTTATTCCACCATGGAATTTAGCGCCATTTGCTTGTTGGCCCCTTATTGGTGCTTGCCCCTATTGGATTGGCAAAGCAATCTTTGTACCGCTTCAAAGCGAATGTCTTGAGTGGAAACCTAAAATCCAAACATAGCTTTCGACTTGGCTTGGCCAAAAATAATAAGCCATTCGCCGCAAAACTGCGTTCACCTTTGGCTAACGTTCAGAGTGCTTTCAAAAAAGGCGGCGGGAGTGGTTAGTCCCAATCGGCTTTCCTGCCCTGCTCTGAGTCACGCCTAAAAAAGTTGCCATGAGCGTCATCCGAAAAATCCGTGAGCCTATTTCGCGCTTCGGGATGGCGGTGAGCCCATCGTACTGCTACTCGATTTCTTGGGCAAGAAAACATCCGACAATTCAAAGCCTTGCGCATCGCGCTCCGTCAAAAGTAGCTCTCGATTTTAATCTCAGTAAGCTTAACATTTCATGTAATCAATACGGGCCCTCTCTTTAAGCCTGTGCTGCTTATCCCCGCTCTCTCCAACCGCCTGAAAACCGCTTGCCTATCTCTCACACAGCAGTACTACGCTTCCTATTCCTCGCTTAGCTTCCCTGGCGCCGCTATCCTTTAGCGGCTTTCAACCCGCCTTAGCCACGCTTGGAGGTACCCTCTGTCCCAATGCATTTGATTCCTCCCTTGCGGTATGGGCCCGCTCTTTGGGCCCGTACCGCTTTTTGCCTCGCTTTCTCGGTATCTATGCTCTTCTCGATAGCAATGTGCAACACGCACAAGTTCTTTCTTCAACCTTATTTCGCATCTCAATAACGTCGCTTTGCCCTTCGATGCAAGGGGTCTTTTAAAAAAACTCCTTTGGTTTTTGTTAAATTGTATTGCTTTTTGTCTCTTGATTCATCTTCTTCTCGTGCTCACCTAAAATCTCTGAATGCTTAACATTGTAGTAATTATCTGCAACATTCTAAAAATTCGCTATAATCACTAATTAACATTCGGAGTATTTCACAAGTTTCACATTAGCCAGAAACCTTGCAAAACATGCGTTCGCAGTTCGGGAATCAATCCTACTCGACTCAATGTCATTTTTGAATCATCGATTTTAAGTGGCAAAACTCTGTTTGAGCAACATACAATTCTCTAACAATGAATGTTGGCTACAAACTCTGTGCATATCCTCGCAATTACACAGCACATCTGTTCGCGCTTTAAATTCGCCTATGTTTTTTCTGCCTGTAGGAAGAGCCATGCCAGCAACCAGCGGTCGTTGGCTAACTTCTCGTCCACCCCTTCCCTACCCCACTGTCTCCTAGCCCGCTTTCGCTCGTCTTAGCTATAGCTTACGGCGCTCCCTATCCCAATGCATCTGAATCCGCATTTTCGGTACAGGCTCGTCTAGCCCTCCCCCTGCGATATCGTTTCCCAGCCCTTAGCCAAGGCTCAATGAGGATCTGTCTCTGTAAATCCGATCTCTCATATTCCTGTTAGCTACGCTCTTGAAATCCGCCTCCCTACTTCTGCACAGCATGGGCCCTCTCTTTAAGCCTGTACTGCTTCCCCATTCTCTCCAGCCGTCTAAAAACTGCTTGCCTATTCCTCGCTTAGCTTCCCTGGCACCAGTATCTTTCACCCGTTTTCAACCCGCCTTAGCCACGCTTGGAATTAATCACTGTTCCAATGCATCTGATTCCTCCCTTAGCGGTATGGGCCCGTTCTTTGGGCCCGTACCGCTTTTTGCCTCGCTTTCTCGGTATCTGTGCGCTTCTCGATAGCAATGTGCAACACGTGCAAGTTCATACTTCAACTTTATTTCGCATCTCAATAACACTGCTTTGCCCCTTCGAAGCAAAGGGTATTTTGAAAAAGCTCCTTTGGTTTTTGTTAAATTGTATTGCTTTTTGTCTCTTGATTCATCTTCTTCCCATCCTCACCTAAAATCTCTGAATGCTTAACATTGTAGTAATTGTCTGCAACCATCTAGATATTTGTTATAATTACTAATTAACATTCGGAGTATTTCACAAGTTTCATATTAGCCAGAAACCTTGCAAAACATGCGTTCGCAGTTCATGAATCAATCCTACTCGACTCAATGTCGTTTTACAGTCATCGATTTTAAGTGGCAAAACTCTGTTTGCGCAACATACAATACCGATGCTAAGCGATTTCAGCCTCAACTCTTGCACTTGTTTCGTATTTCAACAGCACATCTGTTCGCATTTTAAATTCGCCTATGTTTTTTCTGTCTGGCGTCAGTCCTTTGACAATCGCTCCCTGCCCCACTATCGCTTCTCAGCCTATTCTCAGTCCGTTTAGCCATGACCTTAGCAATTCCCTATCGCTTTGCATTTGCAGCCTCCCCTTGGGGCCGTAGCGTTTATAGCTACTCTATCTCCAGCTGCTTGCCTTGCCCTCCCCTATCCCGCCATCGCTTCCAATCTCCTACTCGCTTTAGCCATGTTTTGCGATGCCCTCTACCCAAACGCGCTTGAGTCTTCCCTTGAGGCATGAGCTCTCCCTTTAGGCCCGTACCGCTTATATTCTCTTTCTCTTGCCTTGCCCTCCCCTCCCCTGCATTTGATATCGCCTTCATGCTGCCGCTTAGCCCGCATCAGCTCGTCTTGGCTTAGGCTTGAGGCAATCCCCTATCCCAATGCATGTGAACTCTCTTAAGCGCTACGGGCACTCTCTTTAAGCCCTGTACTGCTTATACCCTCTCCAGTTGCTTGAAAACCGCTGACTTGCCTCTCATGCAATCCTCCCCTGCCCTGCTATCATTTAGCTCGCCATCAACCAGTCTAGCCACGCTTGCGGCAACCTCTGTCCCTATGCATCTGAATCCTCCATTTGCGGTATGGGCCCGCTCTTTGGGCCCGTACCGCTTTTTACCTGACTTTTCAGGTATCCGCTTGTTTCTCAATAGCCATGTGCAACCCTCATAAGTTCTTTCTTTTGACCTATTTCGTGTCTCAATAACGTCACTTTGCCTCTTCGATGCAAGTGGTCTTTTATAAAAGCTCCTTTAGTTTTTGTTAAATTGTATTGCTTTTTGTCTCTTGACTTCACTTCTTCCCGCGCTCATAAAAATCTCTGAGTGCTTAACATTATATTAATTATCCGCAACTATTGCAAAACTTGTCGCATTCACGAATTAACATTCAGAGTTTTCGCAAGCCTCGCCCCAGCCAAAAATCCCGAAAACAAGCGTTCGCAATTCTTGCCAAATGAAAATTCTCGCCCAATGCCATTTTTGCCTAATCAAATTAAGTGGTAAAACTCTGCCTGAGCAACATGCAACACCTTAACAACGCGCTTAAGGCTCCTGTTCGCGCTTTTAAAATCCGCAAAGCGTTATTCTTCTTTTTTGGCTTTATTCCAGTGAGGAAAAGAACTGAGCTTTTAGGGACGGTCGCTAGCCAGCCCCCAGCGCCTCAAAAGTTGAGCAATCCAAGAAACATAGCTATAACGCTCTTCTCTTTAATGCCATAAGCTCCCTAGGAGCCTCGCCGGAAAAATATCTGTCGCGCTTTAAGTTCGCCAAGCGATATTCCTCTTTTCTCGCCTTATGACAGTGAGGAAAAGAACTGAGCTTTTCACTCAAGAGCCAGTTGTTCGGTTGCCAGCCCCCAGCGCCTCAAAAGTTGAACAATCCAAGAAACGATGCTATAATGCTCTCATCTTTGATGACTGCATGTTCTTAAGGAGGCCCGCCATGAAAAATGGAACCGACAAGAACGTGGTTGAGCAGTTCAACCGCATAGCAAACCTTCCTGACTTATGGGATTTCAACCAGCACTATCAGAAGTCGCTGTTGAAGCTGATTCCAAACGGGTGCCGCTCCATACTGGATGTTGGATGCGGGACTGGCGAGCTGACAAAGAAGCTGGCCCCTTTCGCCTCTGAGGTGATAGGGCTGGACGTAGCTGAGAACATGATCTCTGAAGCAAAGAAGAGAAACAGCGCTGACGGGATAACATACCTGCTTGAGCCTGTCGAGAAATACCTTGAGGAAACCGGCAAAGAGTTTGACTGCATCATCTCTATAGCGGCGCTTCACCACATGGATGAAGAGCGCGTTCTTTCCTTGATGAAGAAGAGGCTTGCGCCTGGCGGGCAGATACTGGCGCTTGATCTTGTTGACGACAAAACCCTGCCCGGGCTCATTGTAACTTTAGGCGCTGCGGTTCTAACCCCGTTCATGTTCTTGGCCCACAGTGGGAAGATGTCAAAGAGCCCTCAGGAAAAGGAAGCATGGAACGAGCATGCCAAATACGACACTTACCTCACGGTTGGAAAAGCGAAGGCAATCGCGCGGCGGGCGCTGGGGAAGGCGCAAGTGAAGCGTCTTATGTTTTTCAGGTATATGCTGGCTTACAAGCGCGACTGAGGGCGCTCAGCTGAGCGCCCCTTAGGGGGTCCTGGCCCCATAAGGTGCCCTGGAGATAACGCGACGCCTTGAACCCGCTCATACAGCCTTTTTGATCAAGCCAGAAATCCCTGCGCTTTTAGAGTCATATATTACCACATAAAAATTTTTGATTTTTTTAAATTTCCCATTGACAAGGCTTGTACTGCACTGTATAATAAGCAAGTTGAGTTCGCAAGAGGTTCTCAGCGCAAGCACCCTTAGCTCATTCGGTAGAGCGGCTGACTCTTAATCAGCAAGTGCAGGGTTCAAATCCCTGAGGGTGCATTCAGGCTGTTGGTTTTTCCAGTGGCCTTGTTTTCCCACATAACAAAGACTGACCTGCAAACGTTTTCCCGCTTTTTTAAGACCATGACTTGCAAGGCTCGCACCCTTAGCTCATTCGGTAGAGCGGCTGACTCTTAATCAGCAAGTGCAGGGTTCAAATCCCTGAGGGTGCATAATGAGACAATGAGGCTGCTGGATTTTCCAGCAGCCTCATTTTTTATGCTTTGGGGCTCGCCTTGCAGCGCACGCGCCTCCACTTATCAAGCGCCACCCCGAGCGCCCGCCTTTTGTTTAAATATAGGAGATGCTCTTAAAGCCAGCGCGAAAAATGGCCGATATCTATGTAGGCGCGCATAAGCCATATGAGCGCCTGGCAGCCCTTATAGCGCAGTAGGCCTCAGAGCCAGGCCGCAAATATCTCTGGCCGCCAATTTGTGAAAATGATAGCATATTAGGGTGCCATGTGTTATGATAAAAGTAAATCAATCGAAATATGACGGATAAGGGAGGCACCCTATGGTAGGCATCAAAAAGGCAGCAATGGTTGCATTGGCTGTCATTATGGCCTTGGCGCTAGCGTCGTGCAGCAAGGGCGAAGAGCCTACGAGCGTGAAAGCGGGCTCGTGGTCATCAGACGGAAAAACATTCTCAAACAAATGGTCAAAGATCCAGTTCAAGCTTCCTGCCGGATACAGGTCAGGGACAGATGAGGAACTTGACCAAGTGTACCAGTCAGCGAAAGCGGTCACAGAAACCATGGGCGAAAACAGCGCCTCAGCGATCAAGGTCACCTATGACCTGCTAGCGCTCAAAGACCCCGGAGACATTCCAAAGTTAATGCTGCTTTACGAGAATCTGGGAGACTCAAGCGCGTCGGTCACAACGGAAACATATTTCAGCAGCATGGCCAAGCAGTTTAGCGCCATGGTGAAAAGCGGCATTACATACACCGAGTCCGACTCGAAAAAAGTGAATCTGGCAGGCAATTCATGGGACTCAAAAACCTACAGCATTAAAGGGCCGTCTGCCGAGGCAGTACAGCAATACCTTCTCTTCAAGCGCGACAACTACATGATGACAATCGTTATAACAAGCGAAGAAGGTTATGAAGCAGAAGTTGAAAGCCTTCTCGATGGCTTTTCAGCCCTGAAGTAAAGGACGAGAAAATAAATAAAAAATAAATTAAAAAAATTTAAAAAACAAGAAACAAAAAAATAAAACAGCAAAGGCCCGTCCTGTGGACGGGCCTTTGCTGCCTTTTCAAGGGGAAACTTAGCAAGCTCTCTTTGCTTAAGCCAAGATCTCTTTGACTAAGCTAAGCCAAGATCTCTTTTGTGTCCCTCGCTATGACCAGCTCTTCGTTGGTCGGGATAACCAGCGCCCTAACCTTTGAGGAGTCTGTTGCGAAGTCAACCTCTTTGCCTCTGCAGTTGTTCTTTTCGCTATCGACCTCGATGCCCAGGTAACCAAGGTATGAGCATATGCCCGCTCTGGCTGGCGGGCTGTTCTCTCCAAGCCCCGCTGTGAAGACAACAGCGTCAACGCCGTTCATGGCGGCCGCATATTCGCCTACAGTCTTTGCTACCCTGTATTGGAACAAGTCAAGGGCGATGGCGGCGCGCTCATTGCCTTCGCTTTTCGCCTTCTCGATGTCCCTGAAGTCGCTGGAAACGCCTGACAAGCCAAAGACGCCTGACTTCTTGTTGAGGATGCTGTCAACCTCGGCAACAGAAAGGCCTTCTTTTGCTACGAGAAAAGAGATGATAGCCGGGTCAAGGGATCCGCTTCTGGTTCCCATGGCAAGCCCCTCAAGCGGGGTGAATCCCATGGACGTGTCTACGGACTTCCCGTTTTTTACTGCGCAAACGCTAGCGCCATTGCCGATGTGGCAAGTGATTATCTTGAGGCTTTCGTACGGCTTTCCAAGAACGGCAGCGGCCCTTTCAGAGACGAACCTGTGGCTTGTCCCATGGAAGCCGTACTTGCGGATCTTGTACTTTTCATACAGCTCATACGGAAGCGCGTAGAGGTACGCCTTCGGAGGCATGGTCTGATGGAATGCCGTATCAAACACTGCCACTTGGGGCGTGTTTGGCATAAGCTTCTCGCAGGCGCTGATGCCTATCAGGTTCGGCGGGTTATGGAGAGGGGCCAGGTCATTGCAGGCTTCTATGGCCTTTTTGACCTCGTCAGTAATCCTCACGGAAGAGCTGAAAAGCTCGCCTCCATGGACAACCCTATGCCCTACCGCGTTCACCTCGTCTATTGACTCGATGACTCCGTGCTCCTTGTCCAAAAGCGCGTCAAGCACCAGCCCGATCGCGTCCGTGTGATCATGCATTGGCGCGTTTGAATCATAGTCCGGCTTTCCCAAAGATGAGTGCTTGAGCTTCCCGTCTATTCCTATCCTCTCGCAAAGGCCTTTCGCGAGAACCTTTTCATCCGCCATGTCTATGAGTTGGTACTTGAGCGACGAGCTGCCGCAGTTTACAACCAGTATCTTCATGTTAAATTCCTTTCGCCAGCTTTAATACAAGACATGTCAAAGCTCAACACGCCCAAGCATTATGCTCTTATATATATTTTTTATTGCGCCTGCACTGCTGTGATCGCCGCCACGCCTACTATGTCCTCTGCGGAGCATCCGCGAGACAGGTCGTTTACAGGCTTGGCTATGCCCTGCGTGATTGGCCCGTACGCCTCAGCCTTGGCCAGGCGCTGCGCCAGCTTGTATCCGATGTTCCCGGCGTCCAGATCTGGGAAGACAAGGACGTTCGCGGTTCCTGCCACAGGGTTTCCCGGCGCCTTTGACTTTCCCACTGAGGGAACAATCGCAGCGTCCAGCTGGAACTCGCCGTCAAGCTTGATGTCTGGAGCAAGGGACTTGGCTATGGCTGTCGCCTGGACTACCTTGTCCACGTCAGCATGCTTGGCGCTGCCTTTGGTGGAGTGGGAGAGCAGAGCAACGATAGGCTCGGCTTGAACCAGCTGCTTGAATGATCCGGCAGAGCTTACCGCTATGGCAGCCAACTCTTCCGTATTCGGGTTTTGCACCAGGCCTGAGTCTGCGAAGATGAAAACTCCGTTAGCGCCATACTCGCAATCGGGCACGGCGATTACAAAGAACGCGGAAACAAGCTTCGTTCCGGGCTTGGTCTTCAGTATCTGCAGGGCTGGGCGCAAAGTATCCGCTGTGGCGTGAACCGCCCCTGACACCATTCCGTCCGCCAGGCCCTCTTTTACCAGCATGCAAGCCAGGTACTGGGCATCGCCAAATAAGATCTTTCTTGCCTCCTCGACAGTCATGCCTTTGCTCTTTCTGAGCTCGGCAAACTTCTCGATCATTTCGTCCATCTTTTCGTAACTGTCTGGATCTATGAAAGTCGCCTTGGACAAGTCGAGATCTGGCGCTTTCGCCAATATCTCCTCCTTCTTGCCTATAAGGACAATGTCCGCTATCTCTTCTTTCAGAAGAGCAGCTGTGGCGTCAAGCGTCCTGCGCTCGTAGGACTCCGGCAGAACTATGGTCTTGCGATCCGCTTTCGCGCGGCTTTTTATTGTTTCAAGAAAACTGGGCATAAGGCGCTCCTTTCAGGAGTTTATAAGGCATTTTGGGGTATATTCTTGGGCGGATTTACGCAAAAGCGTGTAAAAAACGCTTTGTTTTCTTTAGTTGATGGTGTATAATGGGGGCATGTCCCGCAAAGGCGAAAAAAGTTGGCGCCTTTGGCGCCGGACTTTTGATCGGGGGCTAACGCCAGCGCCGCTTCCAAGCCGCGCTTGCCAGAAGGCTTGAATGGGGAGGACTCAATGAATTACCACGATGAATCGAAAGCAAAGCACACGCTGAAGCTGAGATCAAAGCTTAGCGACCTGCCTGTTTTCGCGAGGGACTATTTTCGGGGCATACAGGACACAACGTCCTCATTGACCCGCATCGCCTACGCCAGGGACTTGTACATCTTTTTTGACTTTATCTCAAGGGAGCAGCCAGAAATGGACGGGGTCCCTGTCAGCGAGATGACGCTGGACGATCTGGGCAAAGTGACTCCCGAGATGATCGAAGAGTACATGGAATACCTCTCATACTACATCAAAAGCCAGGAAGGCAAAGATGTTGAGATTCAAAACGGCGAAAGGGGAAAGGCGAGAAAGCTTTCAGCGGTCAGGAGCATGTTCGCCCATTTTTGCCGCAAGAAGATGATACGCCAAAACCCGTCCGTATTAGTGGATCTCCCCAAGCTTCACGGCAAGAACATCATACGCTTGGACGCAGACGAGATCATGCGCTTGATCGATGAAACCGAAAGTGGCGACCACTTGACTGAGCGCCAAAAAAAGTTCCACGAGCTCACCAAGCTCAGGGACACAGCTATCATTATCCTCCTTTTGGGCACGGGAATGCGCGTTTCCGAATGCGTTGGCATTGACGTGATGGATGTCGATTTCAAGGCTGGCGGAGTGAAGGTTACCAGAAAGGGCGGCGACGAGTCCGTGCTCTACTTCAACGAGGAAGTTGAAGACGCCTTGGCCCGGTACATTGAGCACAGGAAGCGCTTGGAAGCGAGCGAAGCGGACAAGGACGCGCTTTTTCTCTCATTGCAGAAAAGAAGGATAGGCGTCAGGGCTGTGGAGAACCTGGTAAAAAAGTACTCCGCGCTTGTCACCTCCGTGAAGAAAATCTCCCCGCACAAGCTTAGGGCCACCTACGGCACGAGGCTGTACCAGGAAACCGGCGACATCTATCTGGTTGCCGATGTCCTTGGCCACAACGACGTAAACACCACCAAGAAGCATTATGCTGACATGGTGGAGGAAAGGCGAAAGGAAGCAGCCAATTACGTCAGCTTGAGAGGGGGCAAAAAATAAGGCGCGCTTTTGGATCGCGCTAAGTGCATAGGCATGCGGGCATTCGCCCGCATGCCTTTTTGCATGGCTCTAACAGCATACCAGAAAAACCAAAGCCGCACAATATTTTTTATGCCTGAAACGTCTCTTTCTCTTCTCGAACGACTCTTGTTATATTCCAAGTCTTTATTAATTCCAAGTCTCTTTTTATTTTTATTTTTATTTTTATTTTATTTTTATTTTTATTTTTATTTATATTTCCCGTTTCCCTATCTCATTACACTTGGATCGTCTCTTTCTCCATTCCAAGGACTCTCTTCTCTACTTCTTCCTTTGCCCGCTTGATGAAGTCAAGGGTGGCCACAGGGCCTTCCTCTCCAGCGGCGCGGCTCCAGAGAGCAACTGTGCCGCTCTCGGCTTCCTTTTCTCCTACTACAAGCAGGTACGGAACCTTTTCAAGCCTTGACTCGCGCATCTTGAAGCCCACTTTTTCGGCTCTGGTATCCGCTTCCGCCCTAAGCCCGGCGGCTTTGAGCATGCTGCAAACCTCGGTGGCGTAAGAATTGGACTTGTCAGAGATGGCCAGCACCCTGGCTTGGACTGGCGCAAGCCAAACCGGGAAAGCTCCGGCGTACTTTTCAACCAAGAGGGCCAGGGTTCTCTCGTAGCACCCGATAGAGGTGCGGTGGATTACGATTGGCGCCTTTTTGGATCCATCCTTGTCTATATAGTTCATCTTAAACTTCTCTGCCAGGGCGAAATCTATCTGGACAGTTATTATGGTGTCTTCCTTGCCAAAGACGTTCTTGGCTTGGATGTCAAGCTTCGGGCCGTAGAATGCGGCTTCGCCTTCCTCTTCCTTTACGTCAAGGCCCAGCTCGTCTATGATCTCCCTCATGGCGCCTTGGGCGTCCTCCCAAACCGCTTCGTCTCCGATGTACTTCTCCCTGTTCTTGGGATCCCATTTGGAGAAGCGGAACGAGATGTCATCCTGCAAGCCCAGGGTTGAGGTCATGAACTTTATCAAGTCAACGCAGCCCTTGAACTCGTCTTTGAGCTGATCCCTGGTGCAGACCAGGTGCCCTTCGGATATGGTGAACTGGCGAACCCTTATGAGGCCATGCATTTCGCCTGAGGACTCGTTTCTGAAGAGCGTTGAGGTTTCAGCGTACCTGATTGGCAGATCCCTGTAGCTATGCTGCTCAGCCTTGTATATTTCGAACTGGAACGGGCAGGTCATGGGGCGGAGGGCGAAAACCTCATCGTCCTTCTTTTCGTCTCCCAGGACAAACATTCCGTCCTTATAGTGATCCCAATGGCCTGAAAGCTTGTAGAGATCGCTTTTGGCCATGAAGGGGGTCTTGGTTAGCACATAGCCCCTGCGCTCTTCCTCGTCTTCAACGAACCTCTGCAGAAGCTGGATGACCCTGGCGCCTTTGGGCATCAAGAGCGGAAGGCCTTGGCCTATTATGTCGGAGGTGGCGAAAAGCTTCAGTTCCCTGCCCAGCCTGTTATGATCGCGCTTTCTGGCTTCTTCCCTGGCTTTGAGGTAATTGTCCAGGTCGAGCTGCTTGGGGAATGCCGTGCCGTAGATGCGGCTGAGCATTTTGTTCTTTTCGTTCTTCTGCCAGTAAGCGCCTGATGAGCCGCCTTCCGCGAAGAGCTTTACGGCCTTTATGCCCTTGGTGCTTGCCAAGTGCGGCCCGGCGCAGAGATCCGTGAAGTCTCCCTGCTTGTAGAAGCTTATCACAGCGCTTTCAGGCAGGAGGGTTATGAGCTCTTCCTTGTAAGGCTCGCCCTTTTCCCTGGCCCATGCCAGCGCGTCTTCCCTGCTCAGCTCATAGCGCTCAAGCGGGATGTCCTCTTTTATGATCTTTTTCATCTCGGCTTCGATGGCCTCAATCTCTTCCTTGGTGAATGACTGGCCGTGGTCAAAGTCATAGTAAAACCCGTCATCCGTGGCGGGGCCTATGGCAAGCAGGACATCTGGAAAGAGCCGCTTCGCCGCCTGCGCCAAAACATGCGAGGCAGTGTGCCTGTACGCCCTTTTTCCAAGCGGATCATCAAAGGTCAGGAATTCCACTTTGCAGTCCTTTACGAGAGGCTCTCTCAGGTCTTTCGTCTCTCCGTCAACCAGAGCGCAACAGGCCGCTTGGGCCAATCCCCGGCTAATCTGGGCCGCCAGGTCGCTTAGTTTCGTTCCCTCTTCAACTTCTTTGAAGCTGTCTCTCAGGGCTATCTTAATCATTGCGTTTCCTCCTAAGTTGAATGATAAAATATCAATCTTTTGGTGCGTTGATTCCCGTCGGCTCTAATGCTGACGGCTCTTGTGCTGGCGGCTCTTGCGGTTTCAGCTTTCTGTCCAAGATCTTGAACTCCCGGGCTATCAGGGCGCATGACACGGCTGTTGCTATAAAATCTGAGATAGGCTGCGCCGCCCAGACTCCGTCCAGGCCAAAAAACGGCGGAAGGATGAAGTACAGGGGGACAAGCAAAAGCACTTGGCGCAACAGGCTTAGAACTATTGACATCTTCGCCCTGCCTATCGCCTGGAAGAAGTTCGAGGCCGGGATCTGGAATCCAACCAGAGGGAGCATGCACAAAAAGATCCGCATGCCCTTTGAGCCTATGCCAGTCAAGGCGCCGTCCTTGTTGAAGGCTGAAACCAAGCCTTCAGCCCCGATCTGCACAACCAGGAACCCGAATGTTGTTATTATAACCGCGTAAAGCGCCGACCACAAAAACGCGGACTTGACTCTGGAAGCGTCCCGCCTTCCGTAGTTGAACCCGACTATGGGCTGGGATCCCTGGTTGATGCCAAACACCGGCATGCAAAACAGCATGTTGACGCTCATTATCACTGTCATTGCGCCAATGGCGGCGGCGTCCCCTCCCAGTCCCAGATCTCTCGCACCGTATTCAGCCAGCTTGGAATTCGCCAAGGCGACTATGAAGCTATTGGTCAGCTGGAGGATAAAAGGGGAGACTCCTATTGAAAAGATCGCTTTTATGACGCTTGGCCTAGGCCTCATGTTGGCCCAGGACAGCTTTAAAACGGCGTCTTTGCTGAAGTAGTAGGAGAAAACCATAACAGCCGCCACGGCTTGCGAAATGATTGTCGCGATAGCGGCACCCTCGACTCCCAACCCAAAGACAAAAATGAAAATGGGATCAAGGACTATGTTGGTTATTCCGCCCACAAGCTGGGTCAAGGCAAACCGCCTGGGGTTTCCGGTGGCGCGTATTGGATGGTTCATTGCGAATGACGCCATGTTGAAAACGCTTCCGCCAATGATTATCCTGGTGTACGGAAGAGAGTAAGGCAGAAGCTCAGGCGTCGCTCCGACAAGGGACAGGAACTGCGGAGCAAAGGCATATCCAAAGACCGTAAACAGCAAGCAGAAAAAGAGTATCACAGTCAGTGCGTTTGCCGCTGTGACCCTAGCCCCTTCCCTGTTTCCCTTGCCCAGCTGGATTGAGATGTTGGCGGCCGCTCCTATGCCCGCAAGCATGGACAGCGCCATAATGATGTTCGTTATTGGAAGGCTGAGCCCGATCCCGCTCAAGGCCAGATGCCCCGCCCCTTGGATTTGCCCAACCCAAAAGCGGTCCGCTATTCCGTAGAGCGAGTTGACTGTCATCCCTATTATCGTTGGTATGGAGTAGCTTAGCACAAGCCAGCGTACGCTTCCCGAAGCCATCCTGGCCTCGGAGCTTCCCCCTGCTTCCGCTTTCTTGTTGTCCATATTCGCTCCTATGCATATCCCAAATTTCCGAAATGGTGCCGGATAGCGTTTGCCCAAGGGCAAATCGCCAAAGTCCTGGCGAATGCATGAACTAGTTTGCTCGGGCTTTTGCGAGCAAACATCCGGATTTTTCCGGCGCCTCGGATAAAATTTGGGATATGCTCTAACTTTTTGTCCCAGCATCACTGGCTGGCGCATAAACTGGATATAGAGCTTGGATTCGCCAGACAAGAGCGCGTTCAAGCTCATTCCAGCCAGAGGAGATGAACTAATGAACCATACCTTTTCCGGCATCGAGCTTCCGGACAAATACGAAAACGATCTGGCCAAAGCCGAGCTTTCGGGCGAAAAGAAAGTCTCTGGGAGCGGCGTTCCAAAAACCGCCGCAAAGCCTGAGAGCCATGGCCATGACGATCACGGCGGGACTCGCAAGCCGCATTTGCAAGATCGGCCCGGAGAGAACTATCCTCGCGCTCCAAAGCCAAAACCCCAGCCTCCAGCGCCCCAGCCTTTTCCCGACTTGGGCCAGCTCACTCCAGCCCAGAAGCCAGCATCAGCCCCTCCGTCAATGGTCCCGCCCAAGGCTGGGAAGATGAGAACCATGGATCAAAGAGCGATGAAGGGCACATTGTTTCACTACACCTACATTTGGCTCAGAAACGGCATGAGCTTTTGGTTCTACCCTGTATACGCGGGGAAGAGCTCCATGGCCGGATACCGGTGGACCCGCTTCGGCTGGATCTACGCCGGAATCGACTTGAGCTGGATAGAGTTCTTCGCGAGGGCAAACTAGGCTTGCCGCATATTTATTTTAATAAAGGCCTTCGGGCCTCGCAGCGAGCCGCAAACTTATTCCAATAGAGGCCTTCGGGCCTCTTTTGAATTGGCTTATTTTAGGCAGCCAGAAACTTTTTATTTTAGTCCCGCCAGAAACTTTTTATCTTAAGCCAACCAGAAAACTTTCTATTTCCTGGCGCATGCCTTCCTTTGAGCAAACCGCGCCATGCCTCTTTGGTTTCCAACCAAGCTCTTCGATCTGCCTTGGAACGCTTGACTTAGCCAATCCAGCCAGGACCAAGGCGCCTTCCAGCGCCGGGATTTCCGGCAAAGACGGGTCTATCGCCCTGCAAACGCTTTCCGTGAACTTGAATGGGCTGGCTGTTGATATTATCACGTTCGGCTCGGTCGCGCCGGTTTCTTCCCTATGCTTCTTGAAGCATTCATATGCCACCGCCGTATGCGGATCTATGACGTAGCCAGCCTCGAACATCTCCTTCATGCCTTGGGCGCATTCCTCTTCGGTGGCATGCTTTGCGGCAAACCCAGGATAGTTTTCAGGGGCGAAATAGCGGCCGCTTTGCGACAGGCTCTTCATTCTGGCGCTGGTTTCCTCCGCGCCGCTGGCATGGTACAGCAGCCGCTCCAGGTTGCTTGACACCAGAATGTCCATTGAAGGCGAGGCTGTAAGCACAAACTTCCTGTTCTTGTCGTACTCTCCTGTTGTGAAAAAGTCATAGAGCACTTTGTTCTCGTTTGAGGCGCACAGCAGCGTCTTGATTGGAAGCCCCATCCGCTTCGCGTAATATCCTGCCAGGATGTTGCCAAAGTTTCCGGTGGGGACAGTGAAGCTTATCTCGTCGCCCAGGGCTATGGCGCCCTTTTGGGCCAGCTGCCCGTACGCGTGAAAGTAATAGACTATCTGCGGGAGAAGGCGGCCGATGTTTATGGAGTTGGCAGAGGAGAAGCGAAACCCCTCCGGTGGATCCAAAAATATTTTTTTGACTCCAGCCTGGGTGTCATCAAAGTTTCCCAAGACACCAACCACATGAGTGTTATCGCCTTCTTGAGTTTGCATTTGAAGCTTCTGTACGCTTGAAACCCCGTTTTCCGGAAAGAAGACTACTATGGCGGTGCCAGGGCAGTCTGCGAACCCTTCCAGCGCCGCTTTTCCTGTATCACCGCTTGTGGCCACAAGTATCGCCAGGGTCTGGTCAAGCTTGTTCTTCTTGGCCGCGAACCTCATGAAATGGGGCAGGATAGAAAGAGCCACGTCTTTGAAGGCTAATGTCTTGCCATGAAACAGCTCCAGAAACCAGCATCCGTTTCTTTGCTCCAGGGGGGCCACAACCGGGGTGTCAAAGCTTTCGCTTCCGTATGCGGCCTCCACGCACTCCTTGATCTCTTCTTCGGTATAGTCTCCCAGGTACAGCTTGAATATTTCAGCGGCCTTTTGCTTGTAGTCCAGAAGGCAGACATTCAGGTCCAGCGCTTCCGGAAAGGTTTCTGGAACATACAGCCCGCCGTCATCGGCTATGCCTTTAAGGATGGCTTCGCTTGCTGAAAGCTTTGAAGCCCCTCCCCTGGTGCTTTGGTATCGCATTGGAATCGAATCCCCCGAGTCTAGAGTTTTATGTTTTTGTTTTTTTGTTTTTTTGTTTTTTTTATTTTTTTTGTTTTTTTTTTTTTTGTTTTTTGCTTTTTGTTTTTTTTTTTTTTTTTTTTCTATCGCTTTTTCATTTTTCTATCGTTTCTTTGATTTCTAGCGTTTTTCATATTCTTTTGATCGCCTGCATGAGCGCCAGCTTTAGCCTTGCCTTGGCCCGAGACGGGCTTGCCTTGCGTCTTTGCCAGCTCTCTTGGCCTGATCAGGCACTTTGGCGCGAATCCTATCAGATCCCTGCGTCCGGCCAAGGTCAGCGCCTCTTTCACCAGCTCATGGTTTTGCGGGAGCCTGTACTGGATCAGCGCTCTCTGCATGGCTTTTTCGTGAGGGCTTTTCGCTACGTGGACACGCTCCCCTGTTCTTGGATCCATCTCTGTGTAGTACATGCATGTAGAAAGGGTGCCAGGGGTCGGATAGAAGTCCTGCGCCTGCTCTGGCCTGATCCCCATGTCCCTAAGGTATTCGGCAAGCTCTATGGCCTCGTTCAAGCCGCTTCCCGGGTGGCTGCTCATCAAGTAGGGAACCAGGAACTGCTTCATCCCAAGCTTTTCGTTTATCTTCTCGTACCTGTCCAGGAACTTCTCAAAGGCTTCGATGCGGGGCTTTCCCATTTTGTCAAGAACCTTAGGCGAGACGTGCTCAGGGGCGACCTTCAGTTGCCCGCTTATGTGGTGCTCGATCAGCTCCCTTAAAAACGCTTCGCTTTTGTCCTGCAGAAGATAGTCGTACCTGATCCCGGATCTGACGAAGACCTTTTTTATCCCAGGCTGTTCCCTGATCTTTTTTAAGAGGCTTCTGTAGTCCTCATGATCCACCTCCAAGTTTTTGCACGGAGCTGGAAAGAGGCACTGCTTTTTCGGGCAAACACCGCGAACGCTTTGCCCTTTGCATGAAGGCTTCCTAAAGTTGGCGGTAGGGCCGCCTACGTCATGGATATAGCCCTTGAACCTGGGGTCCTTCGCTATGATCCCAACCTCTTTCAAAATGGACTCATGGCTTCTGCCCTGCACATGCCTGCCTTGGTGAAAGGACAGGGCGCAAAAGTTGCAGCCGCCAAAGCAGCCTCTGCTGCTTATCACGCTGCAGGAGACCTCTTCGCAAGCGGGAACCCCTCCGTCTTTATCATACGCAGGATGCGGCATCCTCATAAACGAAAGGTTGTAGACGCCATCAAACTCCTCTTTTGTCAGAGGGGCGGCTGGAGGGTTTTGGACAACTACGGCGTCGGGATACCTTTCTATCAAGCCCTTGGCGCTGATCGAGTCGGTGTTCTCGTATTGGAGCATAAAGCTTTTGGCGTACGCGGCCTTTGACGACTTGGCTTCCTTGTAGGACGGAAGCTCAACGCACCCCTCGATTGTCTCGGTCTTGGGCACCCTTCTAACAATCCCTTTTATGTTTATGGATGACGCCGGGACTCCCTTGTCCAAGAGCTTGGCAATCTGAATGATGGCTCTTTCGCCCATGCCGTAAACCAGAATGTCTGCGGATGCGTCCAGAAGAGCGGATCTCCTTACACTCCCATCCCAGTAGTCAAAGTGGGACAGCCTTCTCAGGCTTGCCTCAAGCCCTCCAAGTATTATGACGGTGTCCTTGTACGCTTCCCGGATTTTGTTCCCGTAGACTATCAATGCCCGGTCAGGCCTGAGCCCCGGTTTCGCGCCTGGAGAGTACAGATCCTTTTCCCGCCTCTTCTTGGCCACTGTGTAATTTGACACCATTGAGTCTATGTTTCCGCCTGTCACAAGAAAGCCAAGCCTGGGCTTTCCGAATACTTCGAAAGAGGCCGCGTCCCTCCAGTCCGGCTGGGCCAGAACCGCAACCAGGAATCCTTGGGCCTCTAGCACCCTGCCGATGACAGCCGCTCCAAATGACGGGTGATCCACATAGGCGTCGCCTGTGACAAGAACAAAATCAGGCTGGCGGCCTTCAAGCTCTTCTTTGGTGATTGGCAAAAAATTCATAAGCCGCTAATCCTCGATTCTATAACCCCGCTAAACCTATTTGCAAACCTAAATCCTATTTATAACCCGCTAAACCTATTTGCAAAACGCTAATCCTATTTATAACCCGCTAATCCAGCCTTTCAGGTACTTGTTCTTCATCCTTCCGTCTTGAACCTTGGCCCAGCCCAGGGGATACTCACCTATCGCAGCCAGGGCCCATCCGTCATCGCATTCGCAGTCAAAGGACTCGCCTTTCAAGTACCTTTCGGCATCTTTATTAGAGAGCTGGATGTGCCTCTTGGCTTCCCCCATTTTTAGGGCCATTGCCAAAGCCTGGGACGGCTCAAATCTTTTCGTCTTGAACTCCCCAAGCCTCCAGCCGCTTCGGGCAAGCCTTATTCCGTCAAGGCTGGGTACGCCTTGGGGAACCAGGCACAGAACATCCCCGTTTCTTTCTAGCCTTCCGTTTATGGATATGTTGAGGCTTGATGCGCAAAACTCCAGGAAGAGCTCGATTCCGGAAACCGGGCGGGGTTGGGTTTTGAGTTCTTGGGGCTCGCTTTCGCCTGATTTTTCTATTGCGCAAACGAAATGCCCTTCCCCTTTTTGCCTGTGCGGCCAAAGCCTTGCTGAGCCTGCCGCCTCCGGAAAGCCCTCCGAAAACCCGAAGGCTTGAGCGTCAATCTCCCTAATAAAGAGATCCTTGGAATTCTCCAGGAACGCCTGTATCATCAGCTCGTTTTCCGACTTGTCAAATGTGCAGGTGGAGTAGATGATCCTCCCTCCAGGCTTTAGCATCCTTTGGGCCTGGAAAAGCAGGGATCTTTGCAAGGCTGAGCATTGGGCAGGCTTGTGGGCGCTCCATGACTTCAAGGCGTCTGGATCTTTTCTGAACATCCCTTCTCCAGAGCATGGGGCGTCCAAGAGAATGCGATCAAAGAACTGGCCAAACCGATCCGCCAGCCGCTCTGGCTTTTCGCAAGAAATTAAAGCATTTTTGCATCCGCACATCTCCAGGTTCTTGGCCAGGGCTTTGCTCCTGGTGAAGCTGATGTCATTTGCGACCAGCACTCCTTCTCCCTGCAGCTTCCCAGCCGCATGAGTGCTCTTTCCTCCAGGGGCGGCGCACATGTCCAAGACGGCATGCCCCGGCCTAATGTCAGCTGCGCTCACAGGGGCCATGGCGCTAGGCTCCTGGATGTAGAAGAGCCCTGCCTGGTAATATGGGCTCTTGGCTGGGCGATCTTCCATGTAATAAAAGCCCTCTGGACACCACATAACCCTTTGGCCCAAGTTGGGAAGGAGCTTTTTCAGCTCTTCCGGCGTGACTTTCAAAAGGTTTGCCCTAAGCGCGTGAAGCCTGGGGGCATTCATGGAGGCAAAGTAGGCGTCCGCCTCGCTGCCAAGCAAACTCCGCATCTTTTCTTCGAAGCCCTCCGGAAGCTTTAAGTCGCCTAAGTTGGAATCCGGCGGTTTTGAGCCATCCGGCAATCCGGATCCCCCAGGCAGCTCGAAATCCTCCTGCATGCTAACCTCTTCCAGAAACCCAAGCCCCCCTGCCACCCTAATTTTTTCAAACAAAAAAACCGCCCCTTTTCTAAAGCTCGAAAGCTTTGGAAAAGGGGCGGGATTATCCCGTGGTTCCACCCTAATTGCCCCGCGAACGGGGCCTCTCAAAAGGCCAAGCGCCCAAGCGCTGGCCTTGCGATTATAACGTAATCAACGGGCTTTATTGGAGCCGCTCGGAAGGCGGTTTGGGTAAGGGCTATCGCGGATCGCTTCCAGCCAAGGCGATCTTCTCTGCGCTCATAGAGCTTGCGAAGCTTTGCTTTCCCGTTGTCCTCGTCAACGTTTTGGGATGGGCGCAATTTGCGCCCTTATAAAACTGTTTTGGTGATTATACCACAGGCCAAAAGCTTTGTCAATAAAAAGTTTTGCGTGTTGGGCTCATGGCGAATGATGGAGCGATATGCGAGATTGTCAAGCATTTCGCCTGTTTTAGGCATGCCAAGAGGCTGTGATTTAAAGAGAAGGTAATCAAATCCACAAGTTGCCAGGCAAGACTCGCTCAGCGATAACGTCTCACACAGGCTTCAGCTCGTCGCAATCAATATAGGAAGGCTCGTCTCACTCAGGCTTTAGCTCATCGTAATCAAGTAGGATGGCTAAGATGGCTCGTCTCACTCAGGCTTTAGCTCATCGTAATCGATATAGTCAACGTCAATAATTCTTTCGTCATCGTCTTCCTCTTCAGGCATGCCGTCGTATTCGCTT
This sequence comes from Clostridiales bacterium, assembly GCA_031270945.1. Lineage (GTDB taxonomy): Bacteria > Bacillota > Clostridia > Lachnospirales > WQUN01 > JAISWZ01. The sequence continues at coordinate 53,873 of JAISWZ010000085.1, forward strand.
TCGAACCGGAAGCCGAAAAACTCCATGAAGGCGCGACTTACCTCGTTGGCGTCAAGAAATAGGTCTTCGTCATAATCCTCGTCATCATCATCGTCGTCGAAATCGTAATCGTCGTCATCATCATCATCATCATCATCGTCGTCGTCGAAATCATCATCGTCGTCGTCATCATCATCGCCAAACATAAAATCGCCAAAGTCATAGTAGCCGTCTTCGCTATCGTCTTCTTCGTCATCATCATCTTCGTCTTCGTCGTCGATCTCCAGCAAGTACTCCCTTTTGTCTTCGGCTGCCTCAAGCAGGTCATTGTACAGCAATTTTGCCTCGTCATGCATTTGGTGGAAAAACTCAATCTTCTTTACAGTTCCGTCGCCAAGCTTGAACGCCAGGTACCAGATAGGCTCTTCGGGCTTTTCGCTTGCGCCTAAGGCGTCATCGCTTAGCTCCTCGTCCCAGAAGTAGGCTTGCTTTAGTATCTCCTGCAGATGCTTTCTGGCTTCGCCGATTCCTATGTTCACCTCGAAGCCATCTTCGCCAACAATCTGCAATTCGCCTGTGATTCCCAGGAAAACCTTCGCGCCAGAGACGAAAAGCTCTAAAGAGACCGCCTGCAAATCCTTGAGCAGCATCTCCCTCTGGTAATCAGGAAACTTTGCGGCGTTCATTTCGCATGCAGCCTTTTGAACCGCAGGGCGATTGTCTTTCATTTTGCTGCGAAGCCAAGTGATTTCTGGCTCAGAGAGCTGGCGATCCGCCATCCCTGCAATTTTGTTGATGTCCATCTTCTCATTGCGAGCAGGCATAGACAGAGACTCACATTGCTTGCACACACGCGACCCGTGGCCTTTGCCTGAGAATTGGTCGCCAGGCTTGCTCTCGCCGCAGACTTTGCAGTATTGCGATTGAGGCTTGCCTTGGTTCTTCTTTGCCGCCATCCATTCACCCCACTGTATTCACATATTCGTATGTAATTACGGGAAACGCCTTAGGTTAGAGCTTGGCCCAAAATTTATTGATAAGCGCTTAGAGCATATCCCAAAATTTTATCCGAGGCACCGGAAAAATCCGGCGTTGAAGCATTCGCCAGGATTTTTCCGGTGCCATTTCGGAATTTTGGGATATGCATTTAGAGCTTGACCTAAAATTTGCTATAGTCAGGCGCTAAAGCGCCGCTTGCGCTTTTCTCGTCAAGAAAACTCGCGCAATTGGGCAAAACAATTATAGCACAGATGAGAAGAAAAAACCAGATTTGCGGACAGCGCAAAAGTCTAAGCGCAAGCTCCGGGAGAGCGGTTTGATGAGTTGAATGGGCAAGAATTTTTTGGGATGGCTTTAATTGGCATTTAATGATTTGGGGTCTGGCAAGCTTTAGTGTCGAAATATTGATAAAATTGGGCATTATATGTATGTTGTGAAATCAAGGAGAAAAATCAAAGACAAAAAACATTCTTGTTTCATGCGCGATTACAAGCCAAAACGATCAAACAAAAACAATTCCTGAACATCGAAAAGAAGCCGGAGCGCACTCTGGCTTCTTAATTTAGTGCACGAAAAAGTTAAGCCTTAGGATTAAAAGTTAAGCTTTGCTTATTTTAACCCTTTATTCCGCCGCCGCAGTCGTCTCTTCCACTGACTCCATATCATCTATCGCGTCCGTATCATCCATATCTGGAGCATCCATTGAATCCATCTCAGCAGGCGTATCCGGCGCATCCAGCACATCGGCGTCCTCAGCTGGAGCATCCTTCTTGAACATGCAATCCGCGTTAGAGCAGCCGATGTACTTGGTTTTTCCGCCCTTTTCAACCAAGGGGCTTCCGCACTCTGGGCAAAGCTCGCCAGTCGGCAGAGTCCAGCTCATGAAGCCGCATTCGTCTGGGTTGCCTTCGCAGCCGTAGTACTTGCGTTTTTTCTTCGTCTTCTTTATTAAAATCCGCCTTCCGCAAAGCGGGCATGCCACTCCTGCATCCTCCAAAAGAGGCTTGGTGTTCTTGCACTCTGGAAATCCGGGGCAAGCAAGGAACTTTCCGAACCTTCCAAACTTGATGACCATGTTTTTGCCGCAGTTCTCGCAGATGATATCTGTCACTTCGTCCTGGATATCGATATGCCCTATCTTCTCTTCAGCTTCCATGATCTTGTCGTTGAACGGGGCATAGAAGGTGCGAAGGACTTCCTTCCACTCCAGGGTTCCTTCCTCAACCTCATCCAGCCGCTCTTCCATTTTGGCAGTGAACTCTATGTCTACAATGTCATCAAAGTTGTCGACCATGACCTCGTTTACGATGGTGCCCATCTCGGTCGTATAGAAAACCTTGTTCTCCTTTGTGACATAAAACCTGTTCGTCAAAGTGGAGATGGTGGCGGCGTAGGTGCTGGGTCTGCCGATCCCCAGCTCTTCAAGGGTCTTGACCAGCGTTGCCTCAGAGTACCTTGGAGGCGGCTGTGTGAAATGCTGCTCAGGCAGATGCTCAATCAGCATGAGCGCTTGACCTTCAACAAGCGCTGGCATTCTTACGTCAACTTCTGATTCCTCATTCTTGGCGTAGACAGCCAGGTAGCCTTTAAACTTGAGAACGGAGCCTGAAGCGCGGTATATGACCTCGCCAGCTGAAATCTTTACAGTCAGGCTGTCATATACTGCCGGCGACATTTGAGACGCGACAAAACGTTCCCAAATAAGCTTGTAAAGCCTGTACTGATCTCTTGAAAGAGAATCTTTTATCGCGTCAGGGGTCTTGTCGGCATAGCTGGGCCTTACGGCCTCATGGGCGTCTTGGGCCCTGCCTTTTGTCTTGTACTGCGGCCTCTCCGGGCTTGCGAACTCTTCCCCGTAGTTTGAAAGGATGAAAGCCTTGGCGTCCTCATAGGCCTCGTCTGCTATCCTTACCGAGTCTGTCCTGATGTATGTGATCAGGCCCATGTTTCCTTCGCCTTTGATCTCTACGCCCTCGTATAGCTGCTGGGCGATTTGCATCGTCTTCTGGGCTGTGAATCCCAGAACCTTTGACGCTTCTTGCTGCAGCGTGCTTGTTGTGAAAGGGGGCCCCGGCTTTTTTTGCCTAACTCCCGTTTTCAGCTCCTTGACAGCCCACTGGCAGCCGTCGGTCTTTGCGATAACAGAGAGAGCGTCCGCTTGGGTTTTAAGCTCAAACTTCTTGTTGTCGCTGGACGTGTAATGCGCAATGAACCTTTGCTTTCCAGTGGAGACCTGAGCTTCAAGAGTCCAGTATTCCTCCGGGACAAAGCTCGCGATCTCCTCTTCCCTGTCGCAGATGATGCGAAGCGCCACAGACTGGACTCGCCCAGCGCTAAGCCCTCTCTTGATCTTCCTCCATAAAAGGGGGCTGATCTTGTAGCCGACTATCCTGTCAAGGCTGCGCCTTGCCTGCTGCGCGTCAACAAGGTTCATGTCTATGTCTCTTGCGTCCTTGATCGACTTCTTAACTGCCGCCTTGGTTATCTCGTTGAAAGTGATGCGTCTCGCCTTCTGGCTGTCTAACTTCAGCGCGTGCATCAAGTGCCAGCTGATCGCTTCCCCTTCTCGGTCAGGGTCAGTCGCGAGATAGACTTTGTCAGCGGTTTTCACCTTCTTGCGAAGCTTCGTTAGAATTTCGCCTTTTCCTCTGATCGTAATATACTTTGGCTCGAAGTCGTTCTCTATATCAATGCCCATCTCGCTCTTGGGCAAATCTCTGACATGTCCGACAGACGCTTCTATCGTGTAAGAGCTGCCGAGAAACTTTTTCAGTGTCTTAGCTTTTGCGGGCGACTCCACAATAACCAGGTTTTTCGCCATACTTGCTACCTCCGCGCTCCGGCCCCGACGGGCCTCACCGCTCAACGCTCACATGCGAATATCTTAAGCGCATATCCCAAAATTAATGCAATCAGGGATATGCGCCAAGAGAAAAGAGCAGTTCTTTTCACTGTGCTGGCGAGCGCTAACTGCGAAATATTCTTGGCATATCCCAAAATCAATTTATGGCTGGGGAAATCCGAGTTTGCTCGTTGGTCAGCGCAACCCAAACTTCCCAAAAAGGCGCAGGAAAGCCATGCGGGCTTTCCAAGCCGTAAAGCATCAAATTTGGGGTATGCCCTTAATTCTTTCTTTCCTGTTTTCATTGTATACTTCCAAGACAAATTTGTTTCTTTATGCGTGGCATGCCGCGCCGTTTCGAGCTGCGCTTGCGAGCATGGAAAACGCATCCTTCTTCATGCCTAGCGCAAGCGCCAATCATCGCAAACACGCGCGCGATGCCAGAAATTCGCCAAAGTTCCGCCCGCTTGATTCGCAAGCCCGGCACGTTGGCCGCTTTTCGCCCCAGCGCTACCCCAGCGCTCTTCAGAGTTAAATAATGCTGAGAAACACTTTATCAGGAATTCATTAGATTGTCTATACCTTTTTTTTAGCAACTCAATAGTCTTATTTTGGCGATTTCCGGCACTGGCAAATGTATACTCGCAATATGTCGCATAATGTAACATTTTTTACGCGCTTTTGCGCCCTGTTCCTCGCTCCTCTCGCGGTTTTACGCTAGCAATTCTTATTTATCGCTACCTGCCTTTAAAGCCAGCCAGGCTGCTCCCGCCAACGAATTGCGGCTTTGGGATATGCCCTTATCATATGCGACACATGCTCTATGTGACGCATAAAAGCCAATTGTTTGGGCATTCGGAAAATTTCTTGCAGGAAACCCGGAAAAATTCTCGCGAACGCTATGTCTGGCTTTTCCGGCGCCATATAAATTTTGTCATATGTTCTTAAAGCGTCGATTTTTGGTTGCCTCTGTCGTTGCGTATATCGGCCCGCTCCAGCTAATGCTTAATTCTCATGCGACGCGCCCGAGAAGCCCGGAAAGTCGCCTTTTTCGCCTTTTTGTAATCACGATTGTGCTCCAAGCATGCGCCAGGAAAAATCCGCATCACCTCTTAGCAATAGATAATACTGCAAAATTCCAAAAAAGCCAAGCGTTTATGAAAAATTTGCTGAGATTAATAAAGATTAATTCTGAAAGCTTCGGTGCGCCAAAAACGCCGACGCAACCTTCCCGGACACAGGCGGCTCGCATCCCGCCAAAAGCAGCGCTCGGTTTTAATCTCTGTATATTTAACGTTTTATGTAATAGAAGAAGCTGCAGTCTCTGGGCGCGGCCCCAGTACTCCCTCAAGAGACAGAAACGCCAAAAAAGCCGCCAGTTTCCTGACGGCTTTTATTTTTTCACAGCTAAAGCCTCTGAGCTTCCTGCCCGCAGGGCAGGAAGCTCAGAGCATATCCCAAAATTAAATTTATGGCTTGCGAAAGTCACGCGTAGAAGCATCGCGGACTTTCGCTGCGCAATTTTAAGAATTTTGGGATATGCACTTAAAGGCTTTGCTTTGGCTTGTTTTATCAAAGCGCCGCCAATCCTCGGCTGCGCTGGCAATATGAATGCAGAGTTATGTCTTTCTGGCGCTAGAAATCAAGCTTTCGCCTCTTATTAGCTGTGCCAATCCGGATTTTGCTGGCTCTACTCGGCCAACTTCAACATTGCAACTCCAAGCGGGGGCACCCTGAGCCCGATGCTGTGCTGGCGCCCATCCCAAGGCATCTCGTCGGACGAGATCGTTCCTGTGTTGATGACGCCTGACCCTCCGTACTTGAGATCGTCGGAGTTGATGATCTCTTTGTACTTGCCTGGCAGTGGCACTCCAATCCTGTGCTCGTTGTAGGGCACTGGGGTGAAGTTGCAGACAACTATCACGAAGCTTTTCTCTGTTGATCCCTTGCGCAGGAAGGCGACAAGGCTCTTCTCGTAATCGCTGCAGTTGATCCACTCAAAGCCGCCCGGCGTGAAGTCGTCGTGCCAGAGAGCTTCCTCTTTCAGGTAGAGGTGGTTCAGATCGCTTGTATAGCTCTGGATCTGCTGGTGGTGCTCATACTGGAGAAGGAACCAGTCAAGGGACTTTTCCTCGCTCCATTCATCAAACTGGGCGAACTCGCTGCCCATGAACAAGAGCTTCTTGCCGGGGTGCCCATACATGAAGCCGTATGCCACACGCAGGTTGGCCAGCTTCTGCCACAGGTCACCAGGCATTTTGCCTACGATGGAGCCTTTTCCGTGAACAACCTCGTCATGGGACAGCACGAGTATGAAGTTTTCGGTATAGGCGTACACCATGCTGAATGTAAGCTGGTTGTGGTGGTACTTCCTGTAGACGCTTTCCTTTTCGATATAGGACAGGAAGTCGTTCATCCAGCCCATGTTCCATTTGACCGTAAAGCCCAGTCCGTGCTGCTCCACTGGCCTTGAAACGCCAGCCCAAGCGGTGGACTCTTCCGCTATCATAAGGACGTTGGGGTTGCGGCCTAGTATTACAGAGTTCATGTGGCGCATGAACTCCACAGCCTCCAGGTTGTGGTTGCCGCCATACTGGTTTGGAACCCATTGCCCGTCGCTCTTGCCATAGTCCAGGTAAAGCATGGACGCCACGGCGTCCACTCTCAAGCCGTCAATATGGTACTTCTCAAGCCAGAAAATGGCGTTTCCTATAAGGAAATTCTTGACCTCGTTGCGCCCATAGTTGAATATGTAGGTGCCCCAGTCAGGATGCTCGCCTTTTCTTGGATCCTCGTGCTCATATAGCGCGGTTCCGTCAAATCTGCCCAATCCGTGATCGTCTTTCGGGAAGTGCGCTGGCACCCAGTCCAGGATCACGCCTATGCCGCTTTGGTGAAAGCGGTCCACAAAGGACATGAACTCGGAGGGGTTGCCGTACCTGCTTGACGGCGCGTAATAGCCAACGACCTGGTAGCCCCAGGAAGCGTCAAGCGGGTGCTCTTCTATCGGCATCAGCTCGATATGGGTGTACCCCATGTTCTTGATGTACGGGATAAGCTCGTCCGCAATCGCGCTGTAGGTCAAGAAGCTGTTTCCAGCGCCCCTCTTCCATGAGCCCAGGTGAAGCTCATAAATGTTTACGGGGCCCTTAAGCGGGTCTTCTTTTTCGCGGCGCTTCATCCAGCCGCTGTCAGACCACTTGAACCCATTGATGTCATAAAGAAGGGAAGAAGTGCTTGGGCGAAGCTCGGAGAAGCTGCCGTAAGGATCGGACTTCTGAACCAATGATCCGAACTTCGTCTTGATCTCATACTTGTACTGGTCGAAGGTGTTGAGCCCAGGGATGAAAAGCTCCCAGATTCCCGAGCTGCCCAGGGAGCGCATCATGTGCCTCCTGCCATCCCAGGAGTTGAAGCTTCCTATGACGCTGACTCGCCTGGCGTTCGGCGCCCAAACAGCGAAGAGCACGCCTTCTATGCCCTGGTGGGTTAAGAAGTGCGCTCCTAGCTTGTCATATATCTCATAGTGTGTGCCCTGCCCGAAAAGGTAGCGGTCAAGCTCCGATATGACGGGCTGGAAGCTGTACGGGTCGTAATTTGTCCAGGAGGTGTTGTATCCCTCGAGCTCAAGCTTGTACATGAACCACTTGCACCGGTCCTCTATAAGCGTTTCGAAGAACCCGTCCTGGTGAATCTTCCTCATAGGGTACCTGCGCTCAGGATCCTTCGCATCCACCAGCGTTATCGCGCTGGCTTGCGGAACGAACGCCCTGGCTACAAGCTTTGGCTTGTGATCTATCTCCACCTCGTGCAAGCCTAAGATGTGGTGGGGATCTCCGTGAGCTGAATCGATAATCTCCTTCAGCTCATCTAAATCTACTAACGAGACCATATTCTCCCTCCGATTTCCAATGTTCTTTTTGCCGCCCTATGGCGGCTCTTACGAATGCCAATCGGCGCCCAAAGAGCCTGATCGGTTAAATCCAGTATAACATGAATCGGGTAATAAATAAATATTATGTTATAAGCTTTTGATATTATTTTTGGCGAATTTTCTGCTCAAAAATTTTCCGCTCTAAACTTATCCATGCCAGGGGCGAACGTGGATCAAAAAGTTGCGTTTCGCTTTCGCGGAGTCATTTTGTTTAGCCCTTTTTTCGAGCGCTATTTATCGAGTCCCTTTTATCGAGTCCATCTAATAGGTTCTTCTAAAATGCGAAAATAAATTCATTAAGAGGCGTTTTCTGAGCTGGCATGTTCTGTATGATACAGAGGCCTGGCTGGCTTGAAAAACTGGCAGTGTAACTCCCTCCCGCCGATCTGCATATGATTGCCAGAAGCGCTCCGCCAAAAACGCGCTCACGCGCCTCTGAATACGTGTTTTATGCGAGTGGCGCAACCCTGCTGGCTTTCAAGGCGAGTAGCGACAAGAAATTTCAATATCAAAAAAGGGCGCGCCAAGGGCGCTATTTCGCCCTTGATGCGCCCTTTAAGAGTATTCCCGATTTCAGCGTTTTGGCTTTGGATAGTAAATCCATTCCGAGCTATCCTCGTCATCGGTGTGATATGCCGCGCCGCCTCTAGGCGCTTCGGGTTGCTCTTCGCGCCTGGCGCTGCTTGCGCTGGCATAAGTTGCTGGGTTATGGCTTTCAGCGCGGCTTGGGCTTGCATTGCTTGGGCTTGCAGTACTGGCATTGCTTGCCGCGCTTGCGCTTCCATAGCTTTTGGGATCGCCATGGCTTTCATAGCCGTCATCGTCATGAGCGGCCCAAGCTTCGAAAATGGCCCTTGCTTCCTTGCTTGACAATGATTCGCCGCTCCAGCTGTAATCAGCCACTGGATTCCTGGGTGCCGCTTCCGGCTCGCGCCTTTTTGGCTCTTGGGCTGGCGGCTCTCTTTTTGGCGCTGGCTTGGCTTCGTATCTTTGGCTAGAGCCGCTTGCGCCGTAGCCTTGGCCGTAGCCATCAGCGTCATATCTCTGGCCCGAGTCCTGATCGCCATACCCTTGGCTGTAGTCGTCAGCGTCGTATCTCTGGCCTGAGTCCTGATCGCCATCCCCCTGGCTGTAGTCGCCAGCGTCATATCTCTGGCCTGAGCGGCTAGATCCGCGACTACCCTGTCTCTGGCTGGCACCGCGTCCCTCGGAAGCGCTGGCATCGTATCTTTGGCGCTCTGACACTGGCCGCTGGGGCGCAATCGAATCGACCTCATCCTTTGACGGCGGATACCACACAGGCTCTCCCATTTGGCGCTCCTGGGATTGCTGGGACGCGTCCTGCCAATCCTCGCCCTCATGGCTTTGGGCCTGCTCCGGCTTTTTAGGCGCCGAATCAAGGGCTAGCGCCTCTTCCTGGGACAAAGGCTGCCAGATCTTCTTTGGGGTGTTTTGATCGGCCTCGCCAACCGCCTCTTGTTGAGAAGCTTCGCCTTGCGACTCGCCGTTTTCCGGCTCTGCAGGCTTTGAATTTTCATCAGCAAGTTGGGCCTGTTGCGCCGAAGAAGCTATAGGAGTTGTTGGCGCGCTCCAGCTAAGAGCGTCCAGCCTCTCTGTCAGGGACTGCGCTTCCTGGCTCTTTGCTTGCAGAAGCCTTGACAAGAGCGCTATCTGCTGGTCTTTTTCCGAATTGCTCCGCTTTAGCCCCTCGACCTGGCTCATTAGGCTCATGGACTCTTCCGTCACGGCCTGCCTCTCGACAGCCGGCGTCTGCTCCACAACTGGGCCTGCTTCTGGGCCAGGGTAAAAGTCATCGTATAGGTCGGGAATCATCTGGACATCCCAAGGGCATGCATGATCAACATACACCTCTCTCATGAAAGCTTGGCTTTCGGATTGGCTGGCCTGGCTGATGTAGACCGCCTTTTCAGGGCTCTGGCAAAATTTTGCCTTATATCTTACCGGTCTGCCAAAAGTGTCCCCGTTGTCCTCGGAGACGCACATATAGAGAATCCCGCCAGACTGGAAAGAGACGCGCAGGGTGTTTTGGACAAAGAAAACAAGGCAGTTCTCTATCCTCTGCGCCTCATGAATGGCGATAGGCGGGCCAAAGTCCTTGCCAGCCTTCTTTCTGTATATGAGCTGGCTGGAAAACATGCTCTTCACTACGTAAAGGGCGTGCACCCCCTTGTCGGTTGCCAGGAAAGAGGTGTCCGGCACGTAATATGGCGTTTGGCAGAACGCGTTGTAAGCTCCTTGCTCCTCTCTTGTTATTTCCATGTATCCGAGGTTGTTGTCTGGCGTCCTTTTCTGGTAGAATAGCAATAGGTGATCTCGCGAGAGGCGCTGCACTTGGTAGAGCGATGGCCCAAACGGATAGAATTTGTCAATTCGGGACGCCGGAAGCCATTGCCCGTCGTCCCCCAGCCGCTGAAAGACCAGGCTTCCATTTCTTTCGTCAATGGCGCTTGAGGGCGTATTGTAGATGATAGAAAGACCCTTGTCCGCCATCATTGGATAGAGCGCCACAGGATGGAACCTGTCTGTTTGGCTTTTGAGCATGACCCTGCTGCTCCACCCATCCTCGTCAACGTTCGACGTCGCAAGAATGATGTCGCCTTGAGAGTCTTGGCAAAACAGATAAAAGATTCCGTTTTCAATGGTGACCGAGAAGTTTTCCCTCGCCGTCTGGGCGACAGGAAACTCAGCTGACCACCTGCCGTTCCTGAAGCTTCTGCCGCTTATCCCTCTCTGTCTTGAGTGGTAGAACGCATAAATGGACTTTTCTGTTCTGGCAATGCACTGCAAAAGCATCACTCCTTGCTTTGGATAAGAGCGCTGTTTTGAAAGCGTTAAGAGCATATCCCAAAATTCCGTAATGGCACCGGATAGCGTTTGCCCAATGTTCATGGGCAAATCGCCAAAATCCTGGCGAATGCTTCAACTAGTTTGCTCGGGCTTCTGCGAGCAAACA